>JAYXVV010000076.1:0-4843 GCA_036021505.1 Myxococcota bacterium
GTTCCAGAGAGCATGTCGGTGTGGTGCACGCGCCGGCCCAGGACAAAGGGCTGACCGTTTTCTGCAGCAATGTTTGTGGCCATCTGCATGAAGTGGTTGTCCGGTTCATCCGAGTAGTTCAGATGAAGCGTGGTCCCGCCCCCAAGCCAGGCCGCTTCATCAAGCATGTGGGAATTTTCTCTCTCGGAACTCGGATCCTCGAAGTCACCGACGGCCTTCCAGGGAACCAGTCCACCCACACCGACCTCATAGAGGAGTGTGGTCCCGTAGTAGTTGGCCCGACCGCTTGGAACATTCTCCAAGAACTGACTGATCTCCATCTCCATGAACTGGCCGACGGCGAGGGGCACCACTGCCCCGTCGACCGTCATCGCATGATCGATGGTGAGGGTGTAGCGGTACTGGTGCCCGGAATCACTGATGCGGTTGTGCTGAGCGTCCCACGTTCCAGGCCCCTCCTCCCGCACCGAGTTGGCGTAGTTGCCTCCGTAGGTGGCCACGGTGCCGAGCCCCATGTACCAAGCACGAAACTCCGGGATGCTGAGCTTCCACTCCGTCACAAAGGAGATGTCGATTGTTCCTCCTCCGCTGGCCACCGTGTCCATCATGCGCACCCGCGCGGTTCGATACTCCCAATACCGAGGAAGGTAGTGATCGTAGCTCTGGAACTCGTCTTCGCGAGCATGACGATCCCGCCCACGATCGGCAAACTGAGTGATGACCGCTCCGCCCTCGTTCACCACGAGCTCCGGCTCCAGAACCGTTGACTCATCAAAGAGCGGGACAATGGCTGCACCGGGTTGCTCCCAGCCGAAGGTGTCCTCCGCCAGTCCCGTTTCTCGGCTCTCGTCCGCTGCGTCTTTGCACCCCGTGATCAGGACGATGGAGAGTAGTGCGAGCAAAGCGTCTTCCTTTGGACCCAACCGTCCAACTTTTGGAGGCCTCCCCGCGCAGAGCGACCCCCGCTGGCTGCCCAATCAGTGTAGCACTCAATGGATCCGGCCTGCTGCAGACGCTGCGCGTGTACCGGCCCAATCCCGATCAGGACGAGGTGTCGGCGAGCTCCGAGCCCGGCGCTGCGATCAAGCCCTCCCTGTTCTCGCTGTAGGCCAGCTGGGGGCAGCGGCGCTCCACCAACTCCAAGAACTCTCTGCGACTTTTAGGCGAGATCGCGACGTCCATGCGGTTGTCGCAGGCAATGTGGAGGCGATCCAAGGACAGCGCCGGGTTGGACCACCACGAGCGCGTGGGCCGTACCGAACGGATGTCCTCGAGGGGAATTGTCCTCCTGAACAAGCCGAAGCGGATCCGAATGGAGTCTTCTGTCACCGTGTAGCGCAGAGGAAACACCACCAGAAGCAGGCAGAGGGCACTGGTAGCCAAGAACGAGACACCCGCGCGCATCAACTCCGAATCATCGGAGCGGTGCCCCTGTATGACATCAAAAGATCCGGAGAGAAGGATGGTGAACAACACCACATAAATCCACCAGTCAACCTCACTTTTGAAGCGCTCGTCGCCCACTGCTCTCACCACTCTTTGAATTTTTCAACAGCAAGCCTAACTCTTCGGGAATGGGAAATCGACTCGCTGTGTTTGCACGCCATTTTCATCCCTAATCTACCAATCGGTTAGTTCGACGCCACCCCCACAGAGACAGGAATCATGACCGCAACACTTCTTCTCACGCTGCTTGCCTGCAGCCCCGAACCCGCTCCCGAAGACACCGCATTGGATACCGCTGTTGACGTCGACTCGGGCCCCAGCTTTGTCCCCTATGCGGAGGATGGAGAGTCCGTGGCCCAAGTGGATCCCCCACGCTACCTCGGTCTCTGGTACGAGATTGCGACCACTCCATCCCAACAACAAGCCGCCTGCGCAGGTACGACCGCCGAGTACTCCCTCATTGATGAAGACACGATCGGTGTGACCAATCGGTGCTACGTCGGGGGCCTGAACGGTCGACAGAGCGAGATTGACGCCACCGCCCGACCGCTTGATGAGACCTACGCCAGGCTCATGGTGGATTTTGGATTCGGCTTTGAAGCGCCCTACACCGTCGTGGAGCTGGTGGAAATGCCCGGTGAGGAGCCCTACAGCTATGCCGTGGTGACCTCCGGCGGTTTTCAGTACTGGGTGCTGTCGCGTACACCGGTCATGCCTGAGGAGATGTACGAGGAACTCCTCGCCCGCATGGATGCCTCAGGGGCAGACAGTTCCCGCCTGATCCCCACCAAGCAACCCACCGACTGAAGCACGCGAATCTCCCCTCGCAGAACGGTGAATGGTCCGTTAGGAGCCCCGAGAAACCACCTTCCCTCTCGACGAACTCTTCAAGGACCCCACCATGAAACCTACGGTTTTCTTTTCGTTCAGTCTCCTCTTCGCTTGCTCTGCCGACGACGGTACAGATTCCACCGCCGACTCCGGAGAGACGGGGGTTGTGGATACGGCGCCTCCAGCCGACCCGGTGACGATGAAAGCGTTCTTCGAGGATGGGCTCACCGGGGCTGCCTTGAAAAAGGCCGATGTCTGCATCGAACAACCCGTAGTGGAGGGGGACAACTGCTTCCAGACCACCAACCGAGGAATCCTCAACTGGACGTGGGAGGAGCCCAAGAAATCCAACTTCATCATCACGTTCGCACTGGAGAACTACATGGATACGGTCTTCAGCGGGCGCTACGCTGAAGACATCGCAGCCATGTGGGACGAGGAAATCGCCCAGCTGGGCTACGTAGAGTTGGTCTACAGCACCTTCAAGCGCTCCGACGTCCAGGGCGTGCTGGACACCGACGGAATCACCATGGACTCCTCCAAGGGGCACATTCTTCTGAATCTGGTGACTCCCAATGGCTTTCCAGTCAGCAACGTGAAGGTCTCGCTCTCCGACACGGATGGCAATTCTGTCGGCAAGGTGAACTACTTCAACTCCACCATGAGCGGACTGGATTCTTCTTTGAAGGCCACCAGCAGCACCGGTGCAACCGTGATCACCAACATCGATCCCGGTGAGCATGTGCTCACGCTTGATGGCGGCTCCCGCACCTGCACCCCCTGGTTTGCTTGGAACTCGGATGAGCCCAACACCACTCAGGTCCCCGTGCGAGCGGACGCTCTGACCCGAACGGGATTGGTGTGCGAATAGCATTCGCTACGGCAACGACACCGCCGAATGCACACGATCTGGAGCGGCTTCACTGAGTTCCTCTAAGGATGCTGCCGACGCATTCGGCTGAATCTTTGCCCACTGCCTCGCTTCTTTTTCCGTACCGACCCACCTCACCCGAGTGCCCATAAGGTGGTCCATCAGGGGCCATGTGACGCACCAGTTCTGGTCTTGGTCTCGCCCCATGTGGTGATCGTAGTGCCAAGGCATCCACTGACGGCACCAGGCCGGATGAAGGTGAGCCCAACGGTGGAGGCAGTAGTAATTCACAATGCTCAGCCAACTTCCGAGGACAAAACCCCAGGAGACCCCGATGAAGGGCAGGCTCATCAGAAACAGTCCTGCGAGGCTGACCACCTCTTTTCCTTGGGCGTTCCACCGAAAGGGGTGGGTCTCATAGTCCACGTCTTGGAAACCATTTCGCCGTGCAGCCTTGTGGTGGTCGATCCAATGAAAGGCCCAGAAGCTCTTCCGACGTCGTCCAAGACCATGAAGTACGAAGCGATGCACCGACCACTCGAGTACGTTGGCCAAGAGGATTGCCACTAAAAAACCGATTGTCCAGACCACCACGCCTCCACTCCTTCGCTCGTGTGCGGTTGTTTCTTCAAGACGCGGAAGTCTGCACAGTGGGCTTGAAACCTGGCAGAATCACTCCACCACGTTTCCAAGACCGCACGGCGTACAAAATCGCGACCAACTGGTTACGGTTTACTTTGAAAAGCAGCCCCATGTCCACAAAAAAAGAAGAAGGCCGAAGAATTCCAACCCAACGCCCCGGCCAAACGGGAGGTGCTCGGGCTCAGAATCGTGTGAAACGCGAGGCCCAACTCGTCGCAGCGGGCCTGAGTTGCTTTCTTCAAAAAGGGGTAGCCGCCTCTTCAATGGAGGATCTCGCCCGCGCAGCTGGGCTCTCCAAGGCTGCTTTCTACCGCTATTTCGACAACAAAGAAGCTCTCGTGGCCGTGATTCTGGATCCCATCTCCAGCGCTCTCACCCGATGCATCAACCGCTGTGCAGAGTCGATTCAAGCCGCAAAAGGCATTGACGATGTACGAACTGCCTATCAGCTCCTCGCTGCATCGCTGGTGCAGGCCGCAATGGAGCATCCTCAGGCCTTAGAACTCTACTTGCAGGAGTGCCGCGCCCCTCTACAGGGAGCATCCGGGCCCATTCGAGCCCTCGGCGACCAGGTCATCGAGGAGACTGTGGCCTTGTCTTATTTGGCCGCAGATGCAGGCTGGATCGATGTTCCTCACCCGGAGGTCAGTGCTGCAGTGGTCGTGGGCGCTGCAGAACATCTCGCGCTCCGGATTCTGCGAGACGAGATGCCAATCGACCCCTCGAGTGTAGCCGAAACGGTCGTCGGCGTGGTGCTGGAGGGAATCTTTGACTCCGAGCGTTAGCAAAACCGTTACGTTACACAAAGACGGCACAACCAGGCCTGGACAGAGCGTAAATCGAACACAAAAGAACCGATTTATTTGTTATTAAAATGTTTCAAGTTTTAAATATTAAATTTCCAAAACGTCAGTTTCTACCTACCTATCGGCACATTTAAAGATAAAGAATAAAAGACGAATGACGTCATCGATGCATACACAACCCACGCTTCGCTGCAGGATGCATTCTCGACCTCGCGCCGACGAGAACGGTCCAAATTAGGCCACACCG
>JAYXVV010000077.1:0-15664 GCA_036021505.1 Myxococcota bacterium
GCGGAACCAGCATCCGAAAGAACGCGGGTGATTGCCGCGGTCAGGGTGGTCTTGCCATGATCAACGTGTCCAATCGTTCCGATGTTCACGTGGGGCTTATTTCTCTCGAACTTTTCCTTGGCCATGACTAAAAATCCTTGGTTTATCGCCCTACGCGGACGTTTCACTCGGTGGGACTACGCATTCATATCGCTCGAACTGCATCGTGAAGGACGCCCGCCCTTGGGTCAATGACCGCAGGTCAGACGCGTATCCAAACATGGTCGAAAGAGGCACAGTCGCCACTATGACCTGTTGTTTGGCCCTCGCCAGAACTTGGGAAACCTTGCCGCGCCGGGCATTGAGATCTCCCACGACCGGGCCCATATAGTCATCCGGCGTGACAATCTCAACCTTCATTTGCGGCTCGAGGCGGATTGTTTTGCATTCTGCGAGTGCTTTTCGAACACATTCGCGCCCAACCCACTGAAATGCCAGTTCATTTTTTGTGCCATCGAGATCCGACAATTCCAGGACTTCGATCTCGACATCCACCACATCCAGGCCATCTGTTCCTGCTCCTCGGAGACCCGCTCGGAGGCCCTCCTCAGTGGCACGGAGAAAATCCTTTTTCAGTTTCAGGAGGTCGGCCCCCCACACCACTCGAATTCCGACACCACGTTCCGAGGGAGAAATCGAGACCGTAAGCGAGGCACGCTCGTGCCGGCCCTCAATCTCTTTGGAAAACTGAGCGCTCGAGGTCACCTGGCCGCCAAGCGTTTCCATGTAGGACACCTGAGGCCTTGAGGCCCTGCAGTGGATTCTGAAATCCTGCCGAATTCGCTCCGCCAACACCTCAAGCTGCAGTTCGCCCACCCCTCGAACCAGCAACTGTCCACTGTGCGCGTCCACCGCCAATCGAAGTGTAGGATCCTCATCAACCAGTTCGATGACCGCTGCCTCAAGCGCCTGACTGTCTTCCGGAGTAGCAGCCTCCAAGGCAATTACAGCAACCGGTTGCGGAAAAGTCATCGGCTCGAGACTGAGTGGATGCTCTGGACTGCAGAGAGTATCGCCGGTTCCCTGCACCGGCATATCCACGACCGAGGCGATGTCTCCTGCTGCTGCGAGCTCCACGTCCTCAGGCTCATTGGCCAGCATTCGAACCAGCCTTCCCACCTCAATACGTTCACCCGTTCTGCTGTTCAGAACCTCCTGCCCCATTCGAAGCGTTCCCGAGAAAACCCGAAGCGTGGTGACACTTCCGATCCGAGGATCGATGACCCTTTTGAAAATCATAGCCGCCAGGGGTCCATCGACGTCCGCTTCCAAAGAGACCCGCTCGCCCCCAATCTCAACACTCTCTGCGGGGCGCTTGGCAGGCGAAGGCAGCAGTCGCACGATGGCATCCAGAAGCGGCTGAATCCCCGAATTCCGGAGTGCCGACCCACAAAATACAGGAACATATTGCCCCTTAGCCACCCCCCGAGCTGCGGCCTCCCAAATGTCCTCAGAGCTCAGTTCCCCTTCGAGAAGGTAGCGATCAGTGACGGGATCGTTGTCGAGCAGTACAGTATCCAGCAGCATTTCGCGAGCGATTTCCGCCTCATCCACAAGATCTTCGGGAACAGGACCCTTTACAACGACCACTCCCTTGCTCTTCTCATCGAAGCGGAGAGACTCGCGATCCACAAGATCGACCACTCCCACAAAACGCTCGTTCTCGATGATGGGAATCTGAAAGAGCACTCCCTCCACATCGAGGCGGTCTTCCATGTCTGCGACGGCCTGAAGAAGATCCGCCCCCTCCCGATCCATTTTGTTCACGAAGACAAGAACTGGAATCCCGTGTTGTGCGGCCTGGCGCCAGACCGTCTCCGTTTGAGACTGCACCCCCTCTGTCGCAGCAATCACCGCCACGGCACCGTCTAAGACGCGGAGAGAACGCTCGACTTCCACAGTAAAATCCACATGGCCCGGCGTGTCGATCAAGTTGATTCGAGTACCACCCCACTCGCATGAAATGGAAGCCGCCGTAATCGTGATTCCCCTCTCCTGCTCCTGCGGCATCCAGTCTGTGACGGTGGTTCCATCATGAACCTCGCCCATCATGGAGATGACACCACTGTAGAAGAGCACCCGCTCGGTCAAGGTGGTCTTGCCCGCATCAATGTGCGCCAGGATCCCAATGTTTCTAAGGTCGTGAATGGACACTGCGTTGGGCTCCCACCCGCCAAAACCAGCGAACGCGGACATCAAGCCCGCGTTCTCCAGTTGAATCTGTGAGGTGTTCTACCAGCGGTAGTGAGCAAAAGCCTTGTTGGCCTCTGCCATCCGATGGGTATCCTCTTTCTTCTTCACTGCATTTCCGCGACCGTGAGACGCCTCGATCAACTCGTTGGCGAGCTTGTCGCGCATGGTCTTTCCGCCGCGCTTGCGGGCGAAAAGGATAATCCAGCGCATGGCGAGAGCCGAACGTCGACGATTGGGAACCTCGATGGGCACCTGGTAGGTCGAGCCACCCACGCGGCGGGACTTCACCTCGACTTGTGGCATGACATTCTCAAGAGCACGCTTGAAGACCTTCACAGGATCTTCTTTGGTGCGCTCATAGATGGTGTCAAAGGCACCATAAACGATGCCCTCAGCAGTGGACTTCTTTCCCTGCTTCATGACGCTGTTCATGAACTTGCTCACAACAACATCGTTGTACTTGGGATCAGGGAGAACGATTCTCTTTGGTACTTCGCGACGACGAGGCATTTCTCTTCCTACTTCTTAGGCTTTTTGGCGCCGTACTTGGAACGGCCCTGGCGACGAGAATCGACACCGGTCGAATCCAGAGAGCCACGGATGATGTGATAGCGGACACCAGGAAGGTCTTTCACTCGGCCGCCGCGAATAAGGACGGAGGAGTGCTCCTGGAGGTTGTGTCCCTCACCACCGATGTACGAAGTCACCTCCATACCGTTGGTCAAACGAACACGAGCCACCTTTCGGAGTGCGGAGTTCGGCTTCTTCGGCGTGGTGGTGTACACACGAGTGCACACACCGCGCTTTTGAGGGCAGGACTTGAGAGCTGGGGAATTGGTTTTCGTTTTGATCTTTTTTCGACCTTTACGAACCAGCTGGTTGATGGTGGGCATTGTCTACCTCTTCGGCTGTTGCCGGAGTCTCACTTGGGGTGCCTTGGATGACACCACCCCAGGGGGGAGTGGAGTCGAACCGCCGCTATTTAGTGGGACCTCGCTTTGCTGTCAACTTTGAAATGGGACTTAGGGAGCAACCTGTTCGGTTAAATCTTCCAAGTGGGCTTCTTGATCCTCTTCTCCATGGGTGATCATTCCAAGTTTCTGGTACGAGGAAAAGCCTGTACCTGCTGGGATCAATCGGCCCATAATGACGTTCTCCTTGAGACCGCGGAGAGTGTCCATGCTTCCCTGGAGGGAAGCCTCGGTCAGCACTCGGGTGGTCTCCTGGAAGGACGCTGCTGAGAGGAAGGAGTCCGTGGCCAGCGACGCCTTGGTGATGCCCAAGAGGAGCGGTGTAGCCTTGGAGGGGCGTCCACCCATCGCAATGACTTGCTCGTTGGCTTCTTCAAAGCGGTAGCGGTCCACTTGCTCATCCACGAGGAAGTCGGTGTCTCCCACGGAGCTGATCTTCACGCGTCGCAGCATCGAACGTACGATGACCTCGATGTGCTTGTCGTTGATCTTCACGCCCTGGAGTCGGTAGACCTCCTGCACCTCATCCACGAGGTAGCGAGCGAGGGTCTCCTCACCCTTGACCTGAAGAATGTCATGCGGGTTGGCCGAACCGTCCATGATGGCTTCACCAGCTCGGAGGAAATCTCCCTCGTTGACGGTGATGTTCTTGCCCTTGGCGATGAGGTACTCGACTGCATCGCCTTCCTCAGGAGTGACGATGATGCGGCGCTTGCCTTTGGTGTCCTTACCAAAGGACACCACACCATCCACCTCGGAGATCACGGCCACCTCTTTCGGCTTTCGAGCTTCAAAGAGTTCAGCAACACGGGGCAGACCACCGGTAATGTCCTTGGTCTTGGTGGTCTCGCGAGGAATCTTCGCGAGCACATCACCCGCTTGGATGTCGTCGCCCTCGAGCACCAGGATGTTCGCGCCGATCGGAAGGAAGAAGCGCATATTGGCCTCTTCACTCTGGAGCACGATTCGAGGCTTGAGATCGGCCTCCTTGAACTCCAGAACAACCTTTCTGGAGCGGCCGGTCAGAGCATCAATGGTCTCATCCAGAGTCTGGCCACTCACGAGGTCCTCGAACTTCGCCACACCGGAGGCGGTCGCCATGATCGGCGTGGTGAAGGGGTCCCACTCTGCGATTTTCGTCTTGGAGGGAACGCGTTCTCCGTCCTTCACGAGAAGGGTTGCGCCGTAGGGGATCGCGTAGCGCTCGCGCTCGCGGCCCTTGTCGTCGGCGACAGCCACCTCACCATTTCGGCTCATCACCACCGTGGCTCCATTTCGGTCGGTCACAGTAGACAACGAGTCGGAATAACGAATGGTACCGGAGGTCTTGAGTTCGATCGAAGCCTGAGTCACCTTTGCAGATGCAGCACCACCGATGTGGAAAGTACGCATGGTCAGCTGGGTTCCGGGCTCTCCGATGGACTGTGCAGCGATAACGCCGACAGTCTCACCCACATTGACCAGCTTGCCTCGAGCGAGGTCGCGCCCGTAGCAGGCGGCGCAGACGCCCCAGCGCATGTCGCAGGTCAGAACGGATCGAATCCGAACCTTCTCCACGCCCGACTGCACCACGGCCTCGACGGCCTCCTCGGAGAGCTCGCCGTTGCGGGGCACAAGCACCTCGCCGGAGTAGGGGTCGAGAATGTCCTCGGCCGCAACGCGACCCAGGATGCGCTCGCCCATGTGCTCGATGATCTCACCACCCTCAATCAGGGAGGCCACCTCGACGCCACGCAGCGTTCCGCAATCTGGGGCCGTGATGATGGTGTCCTGCACGACGTCGACGAGACGACGGGTCAGGTAACCCGAGTTTGCGGTCTTCAGTGCGGTGTCTGCCAGACCCTTACGGGCACCGTGTGTGGACACAAAGTACTGAAGGACGGTCAGACCCTCTCGGAAGTTGGCCGTGATGGGATTCTCGATGATCTCACCGGACGGCTTCGCCATCAAACCACGCATTCCTGCGAGCTGACGAATCTGTGCGGGGGAGCCTCGAGCACCGGAGTCCGCCATCATGTAGACCGAGTTGAACGAAGGCTGTTCCGCCTCTTCTCCGTCCAGGCTGCGGACGGTCTCGACACCGAGTTCATCCATGAGGTGCTTTGAAATCTCATCGGTAACCTTCGACCAGATGTCAACGACCTTGTTGTACTTCTCACCGATGGTGATGAGTCCGTCGTTGTACTGGTTCTCTGTCTCACCGACTTCTTCAAAGGCCGAGTTGAGCACGTCCTGCTTGGTGCTTGGAATCCGCATGTCATCGATGCAAATCGACACACCGGCCTTCGTGGACTGGCTGAAGCCCATCTGCATCACGGCGTCTGCCAGAAGGACGGTGGCTTTGTTGCCACAGACGCGGTAGCAGCGGTCGATCAACTCCCCAAGCTGCTTTTTGCCGAGGTCACGGTTGACCAGGCTGAAAGGAAGCTCCGGCGGTACGATGTCGCTGAAGAGAACACGACCGACGGTGGTGTCCACCATCTCGCCGCTTGCCTCAACTCCGCGGTCCTCAGAGGTCTCCGTGTACAGCGGGACGAGCCCTCCGTGGCCAAAGTAGCCGCCGGGGGCCACGACAAGCACCAGCTCCTCGCCATAGGTGTCACGCGCCCAAGCCACCGTCTCGCGGAGGCTTGCGAGCCGACTCGCAGTGTTGGCACGGGCGTCCAGAAGGAGATTGCCTTTGCTGTCAGTCGCGTCTGCGTAGTTCATCACGACCACAACACGACTCACATCCCTGTACTGAGGGAGGCGATAGGCCCAGATCGTGGCGTTGCCAATCGAGTGTTTCTCCACAGACTTGGCGCCAAATGCCTTGCCGCCTTTGTTGGAGGCCATCTTCGAGGGCGTCCCTCCGATCTTGCCTTGGTGCTGCTGAGCCACAAAGCTGGGCAGCTTGGCTTCCTTGCCTGCATCCAAGATCACGGAGGAATCCGTGGCCGAGGAGCACAGATCCAGGACTCCAACAGGTTCGGTCGCAGCCGACAAATCCACCTGCGCTCCATCCACGCCAACAAAGACGTCGCCGCCGAGAATCGCTACCTCGACCTGCATGTTTTCCTTCGACCTCGTGGCGATTCCACGGTGGAAGTGCCAGACCTCTTTGCTGTCGGTGGACGGGTCCACGCCGAGGAAGAGGTGAGCATCACCCAGCTCGGGAATCTCATGGACAATCCGTTGCTCCAAAGGCATTGCAGGCATGCGCACTCGGATGCCCGCTTGGAGGTGAACCTCGCCGGCGTCGTATGCAATGAGCGCCTCTTGAGGTCCAGAGAACTCCCGCCCTTCTCCTCGCACGAACCGTGCAAGTCGGGTCATGTAGTAGCATCCAAGAACGATGTCTTGGGAGGGCTGGATGATGGGACGGCCATTGGCTGGGCTCAGGATGTTGTTGGTCGACATCATGAGCACGCGGGCTTCAATCTGCGCTTCCACCGAGAGCGGAAGATGGACGGCCATCTGGTCGCCGTCGAAGTCTGCGTTGAAGGCCGTACAGACCAGAGGATGAAGACGAATCGCCTTGCCCTCGATCAGAACCGGCTCGAAGGCCTGGATACCGAGACGGTGAAGTGTCGGTGCGCGGTTGAGAAGAATCGGGTGCTCTTGAATCACACCCTCGAGGATGTCCCAGACCTCCTCGCGCTGCTTTTCAACCATCTTCTTCGCAGCTTTGATGGTGGTGACAAACCCACCCTCTTCCAGCTTGTTGTAGATGAACGGCTTGAAGAGCTCGAGCGCCATCTTCTTGGGGATACCCGCCTGATGGAGACGAAGCTCGGGGCCGACCACGATGACCGAACGACCTGAGTAGTCCACTCGCTTTCCGAGCAGGTTCTGACGGAAACGTCCCTGCTTGCCCTTGAGCATGTCAGACAGTGAACGCAGGGGCCGCTTGTTGGGGCCGGTGAAGACCTTGCCGCGTCGGCCGTTGTCGAACAGCGCGTCAACCGCTTCCTGAAGCATGCGCTTCTCATTGCGGATGATGATCTCCGGAGCCTTGAGGTCCTGGAGACGCTTGAGTCGGTTGTTGCGGTTGATGACGCGACGGTAGAGATCGTTGAGATCCGAGGTCGCGAATCGGCCACCGTCCAGCGGAACAAGTGGACGGAGATCCGGCGGAATGACAGGAACCACTTCCAGCATCATCCACTCAGGACGGTTGCCGGAAAGCTGCAAAGCCTCGACAATCTTGAGTCGCTTGGCGACCTTGCGGCGGGTTGGCTCGGAGTTGGTCTCCTTCATCTCAGTGCGGAGACGATTGGCCAGAGCGGCGATGTCCATGTCCGCGAGCATGTTGCGGATCACTTCACCGCCCATGCCGACCTCGAAAGCACCGTATCCAAAGGTGGCGATGGCCTCTTGGTAGTCTTCCTCGGAGAGAATCTCGCCTTCCTTGAGGGTGGACTCACCGGGGTTGGTGATGATGTAGCTCTCGCAGTAGAGCACGCGCTCGAGATCCTTCAAGGACACTGCAAGCAGGTTGGCAATACGGCTTGGGAGGCTCTTCAAGAACCAGATGTGAGCAACAGGAGTCGCCAAGTCGATGTGGCCAAGACGCTCACGACGCACCTTCGACTGAATGACCTCAACACCGCACTTCTCGCAGGTGATGCCACGGTGCTTCATGCGCTTGTACTTTCCGCAGAGGCACTCGTAATCCTTCACTGGGCCGAAGATCTTGGCGCAGAAAAGGCCATCTTTCTCGGGCTTGAAGGTTCGGTAGTTGATGGTCTCAGGCTTTTTGACCTCTCCATGAGACCAGTTCCGGATCTTCTCTGGCGATGCCAGGCTGATTCGAACGGCCATGTAGTTGAGAGGATTCTTGGGCTTTTCGTAGAGGTTGTAGATGTCCTTCACGATTGACTCCAGCTGAAGGGGCGTTTCGCTAAGCGAAACAAAGAGAAGAGGAAAGAATAAGGAAGACTACTTGTTGCGGAAGACTTCTTTGTCTTCCACAAGCTCAACATCGAGGGCGAGGGCCTGAAGCTCCTTGACGAGAACATTGAAGGACTCCGGCAGACCGGCTTCCAGGATGTTCTCGCCTTTGACAATGGACTCGTACATCCGCGTACGGCCTGCCACATCGTCCGACTTTACAGTCAGGAACTCTTGGAGGTTGTAAGCGGCACCGTATGCCTCGAGTGCCCAGACCTCCATCTCACCGAGACGCTGACCACCGAACTGAGCCTTACCACCCAGCGGCTGCTGGGTGACCAAGCTGTAGGGCCCAATGGAGCGAGCGTGGATCTTGTCGTCCACCAAGTGGTGGAGCTTGAGCATGTACATGACGCCCACGGTCACCTTCCGTTGGAAGGTCTCTCCGGTACGACCATCGAACAGAATGGTCTGACCGTCGTTGTCGAAACCGGCAGTCTCGAGGGTGTCCTTGATCTCGGCCTCGGTGGCTCCAGCGAACACTGGAGTCGCTGTGGTCACACCCTTGCGGTACTTGGCTGCAAAGGTCTTCAACTCGTCCTCATCCGCATCCTTGATGAAGGCCACGACGTCATCGTTGTCCTTGAAGCACTGGCTCAGGTAGTCGCGGAGGTCGTCGATCTTGTAGTGCTCGTCGAGCATCTCACCGATCTTCACACCCATGCCGCGTGCAGCCCAGCCGAGGTGTGTCTCAAGAATCTGACCCACGTTCATTCGAGAAGGAACGCCGAGTGGGTTGAGGACCACATCAACGGGGGTACCGTCGGCGAGGTAAGGCATGTCTTCTTGGGGGAGAACCCGAGAGACAACACCCTTGTTTCCGTGTCGACCGGCCATTTTGTCGCCAACCTTAAGCTTGCGCTTGATGGCCACGTAGACCTTGACCATTTTGATGACGCCGGGGGGAAGATCGTCACCCTTCTGGAGACGCTCAATCTTTCCGGAGAAGATCTCGCGGACCTGATCTTCTTTCTCACGCATGGTGTCAACGAGGTTCCAGATCTTCTCCTCGATGCCGGCCTCACCATCGACCGTCACCTTCTCGTACTGCTCGTACTGGAGCTTGCCGAGAACCGCATCGGTGTATTTGCCACCGCTCTCGACCACGACATTGCCTTCCTCATCGAGGATCTTGGCACCTGCTTTTTGGCCCTTGATGAGCTTGGTGAGCTGACGGTGAGCCGAGTCACGCAGGGTGCGAATCTTCTCGTCCCGGTCGCGCTCGATTCGAGCCACAGCCTGCACCTCAATCTCGAGGGCTCGCTGATCCTTCTCCACACCCTCACGTGCGAAGACTTGAGCGTCGATGACCGTGCCCTCAACACCTGGACCCACGCGGAGGGAGGTGTCTCGAACATCTCCGGCCTTCTCGCCGAAGATGGCTCGGAGGAGTTTCTCCTCCGGAGACAGCTGGGTTTCCCCCTTTGGCGTAATCTTGCCGACGAGGATGTCTCCCTGCTTGACTTCAGCACCGATCTTGACGATTCCGGAATCATCGAGGTTGCCGAGGGCCTCCTCACCCACATTGGGGATGTCGCGAGTGATGTCCTCCTTGCCCAGCTTGGTGTCGCGGGCAGCCACCTCGAACTCTTCGATGTGGATGGTCGTGAACATGTCCTCACGAACCAAGCGCTCAGAGAGGAGGATGGAATCCTCAAAGTTGTAGCCCTGCCATGGCATAAAGGCGACGACTGCATTCTGACCGAGAGCCAACTCACCGGTGTCGGTGGCCGGACCATCCGCGATGACCTCGCCCGCCTGGACACGGTCGCCGAGAGCCACCACCGGACGCTGGTTCACGCAGGTGTTCTGGTTGGAACGCATGAACTTGGTGAGGTTGTAGATATCGACGTCGCCACCGACCTCGTCCGTTCCCTCACCATCGTCCGTCTTGATAACGATTCGCGAGGCATCCACGGCCTCGACGATGCCGGAGCGACGGCAAGTGGTGGTGACGCCGGAGTCACGGGCGACGATGCGCTCCATGCCCGTACCCACCAGAGGCGACTCCGTTCGGATGACCGGAACTGCCTGGCGCTGCATGTTCGACCCCATGAGGGCGCGGTTGGCGTCGTCGTTCTCAAGGAACGGAATGAGCGATGCTGCCACAGAAACCAGCTGGTTGGGAGCGACGTCCATCAGGGTCAGATCGGTTGGACGAACCGCGGCGAACTCACCCTTGTTCCGTGCAGGTACGGACTCGGGGGTCACATTGCCCTTCTTGTCCTTCGGCGTGGCGGCCTCTGCGATGACGTGACCTTCCTCCTCGAGCGCGGTCAGGAACTTGACCTCGCCGGTGAGCTTTGCATCCTCCACGACCTGGTAGGGGCTCTCGATGAAACCGAACTCGTTGATCCGAGCGTAGGTGGCCATCGATGCGATGAGTCCAATGTTCGGTCCCTCAGGGGTCTCGATTGGGCAGATTCGGCCGTAGTGAGTGGGATGCACGTCTCGAACATCGAATCCGGCTCGCTCGCGCGTAAGACCACCAGGCCCAAGAGCCGACAGACGACGCTTGTGGGTGACTTCGGAGAGCGGATTGGTCTGATCCATAAACTGCGAGAGCTGCGATGAACCAAAGAACTCTTTGATCACGGCTGAAACGGGCTTCGCATTGATGAGATCGTGCGGCATGAGAGCATCAATCTCCGTGAGACTCATGCGCTCCTTGATGGCTTTCTCCATGCGGACCAGACCGATGCGGTACTGGTTCTCCAGGAGCTCGCCTACCGCTCGGATTCGACGATTGCCCAGGTGGTCAATGTCGTCGATCTCACCGCGGTTGTTCTTCAGATCGATGAGGTACTTCACCACCCGGAGGATGTCCTCTCGAGTGAGCGTGGTCTGCTCCAGGGGAAGCTCGAGTCCAAGCTTGTGGTTGAGCTTGAGCCGTCCAACCTTGGAGAGGTCGTAGCGCTCGGAGTTGAAGAACAAGTTGTTGAACTGCTTGAGGGCAGAATCGTAGGTGGGGGGGTCACCTGGGCGCAGTCGGCGGTAAATCTCTACAACCGCCTCCTCCGTGCTGCCGATCTTGTCGAGCAAGAGCGTGTCTCGGAGGAAGGAACCGACCATCACGTTGTCGATGAAGAGGACCTCAAACTCCTTGATGCCTCGACCGAGAGCCTCGGCCACATTCTCCTCAGTGAGCTCATCGTTGCACTCGATGACAATCTCACCGGTCTTCATGTCGACCACATCGTGGGCAGCGACTGCGCCATAAACGCTCGTGTCCGCAACAGGAACCGTGGCGACCTCTACAGTCTGGGTTCCTTCTTCAGTCTCCACCTCAACCTCGCGCACGAGATCGGCCTTCCGCATCTTCCGGATGGTGTTTTTCAGGAACTTGCGTCCCTCACGGACGATGACGTCCTTGGACTTGGGATCGACCAAGTCCGCACTGGCGGTCTGAATTCCCAGAAGCTCGAGAGATGTGGTCTTCTCCCACCCCCTCTTCTTGGTGTAGCTGAGGGTCTCGAGGTTGTAGAAGTAGTTCAGGAGCTCTTCGCTGTCGTAGCCAAGCGCCCTGAGCAGGACGGTGGCAGGCAGTTTTCGGCGACGATCGATTCGGACATACAAGATGTCCTTGGTGTCGAACTCGAAGTCGATCCAGGAGCCTCGGTTCGGGATAATCCGAGCCGAGAAGATGTTCTTGTTGCTGGCCGTCTTCGACATGGTCTGGTTGAAGAAGATGCCCGGGCTTCTGTGCAGCTGGGAAACGACCACTCGCTCCGTACCGTTCACAATGAATGTACCGTTTTCGGTCATCAAGGGAATCTCGCCGAAATAGACTTCTTGTTCCTTGATGTTGGAGACCGAACGCGCCTCGGTCTCGGGGTCCACATCCCAAACCACGAGCCGAACCGTGACTTTGAGTGGCGCTGAGAAGGTCATTCCTCGCTCACGACATTCGTCCACATCGTACTTCGGTTGCTCCAGGTCATACGACACAAACTGGAGCGAAGCGCGATTCGAGAAATCCTGAATCGGGAAGACGCTCTTGAAGACGGCCTGAAGACCGATGTCCTCTCGCTCTGCGTACGGCGTCAGCTGCTGCAGGAAGAGCTCATACGAGACATTCTGGATCTCGATGAGGTTGAGGATATCGACCGATGGCTCTGCCTTGGCAAAGCTGCGACGGTACTTGAAGTTGTTCGCGAGATAGTTGGGCATGAGTTCCTCGACAGAACAGAATGGAAAGTGGGGAGTTGGCTGAATCTGTTTCTTCGAGCCATCCCTGCGGACCAAACCCCTACCGGCGGGGCGCCATCCGCAGAAATTGCACGAAGAGCCGATGCTCAGTCGCTGCCCCCGAAACAGGAACCGCTGACTGAGACTTTGGGTTCGCTATGTGGAATTAGATCCGAGTCGGTGGCGACTGACAGCCGCCACCGACTCGACCTGAGAGCAACCCGCGGAGGTTACTTGAGCTCCACGGTAGCGCCTGCTGCCTCGAGGTCTGCCTTTGCAGCCTCTGCAGTCTCCTTGTCCACAGCCTCGCGGATGGTGCTTGGAGCGCCTTCCACAAGCTCCTTGGCCTCTTTGAGTCCAAGCTGGGTCAACGCACGCACAGCCTTGATGACTGCGAGCTTCTTGTCGCCCATTTCCTTGAGAACGACGTCAAACTCGGTCTTCTCTTCTGCTTCCTCAGCAGCACCACCAGCACCGCCAGCAGCAGGCATTGCGCCCATCATGACGGGTGCAGAAGCTTCGACACCAAGCTCGTCCTCGAGCGTTTTAATGAGATCCTGAACCTCTGAGAGCTTCAAGTTTTTGATGAAATCGACAACGTCGGCCTGAGTAGCCATTGTTCTATCCTCGGTTTGAAACCGGATGCGTACCGCTCCGGCTTGCCGCAAAGCGCGGCCGTTTATTCGTTAGTGCCGGAATCGGCAAGTTTCTGTTCGTAGTTCTTGAGTAAGTAGAGAAGATCACGTGCAGGGGCCTGCATGACACCGAGAACCTGCCTCGGAGCTGCTTGCAGTGTCTGCAGCAAGGTGACCAACAACTCTTCGCGTCCCGGAAGGTCAGCGATGGCTGCAGCAGCCTTGCCCTCGTACACATCGCCTTCAAAGAAAGCCGCCCGAAGTTGGATGGCGCCTTTGGGGTTCAGTGCATCTCGCACCGCGCGAGCGGATGCGATGGGGTCCTCACCGGAAATCACCACTCCCGTCATTCCTGACAGGTGTGAAGAGAGCTTCTCCACATCGGTGTCGGCGATCGCCCGCTTCATGAGTGTGTTCTTCACAACTTGAAGGCGGAGCCCATTCTCTCGCAGCTTGTTTCGGACATCCTCGGTCTCGTGGACCGTGGCTCCCTTGTAGTCTGCGAGCATCACGAGCGGCGCGGTTGCAATGGCCTGCGAGAGGTCATTGACGAGGGCTTCTTTTTGAGTCCGGTTCATCGTTTCCTCCTTTTAGGCCTGCGCGTCGCGCAGAATCTCGTTGGTGTCGAGGCGGACGCCGACACTCATGGTGCTCGATACGGCCACGCTCTTCACGTAGGTTCCTTTTGCTGCCGCAGGCTTCAATCGACGAAGCTCCGCAGCAAATGCCATCAAGTTCTCAGCCAATGCTTCTGCGCCCATGGACCGACGTCCAACGGGTGCATGCACAATTCCAGCCTTCTCGACTCTGAAGTCAATACGGCCGCCCTTAAGGGCTTTGACGGTAGCACCCACTTGGTCCGGTGCGCAGACGGTTCCTACCTTGGGGTTTGGCATCAGACCACGAGGTCCGAGCACGCGCCCAAGGCGGCCGACTTTGCCCATCATGTCGCGGGTAGCGACCACTTTGTCGAATTCGAGCCAACCATCGCTTACCTTTTGGACGAGCTCGTCGGCGCCGACAACGTCAGCCCCCGCTTCTTCCGCAGCCTTCGCCGCATCGCCCTGTGCAAAGACACAGATGCGAACATCTTTGCCTGTGCCGTTGGGGAGTGCGACAGCACCACGGACCATCTGGTCAGCATGACGCGGGTCCACACCTAAGCGGAACGCCACATCAATTGACTCATCAAAACCAGCAGCAGGAGTCGACAGGAGAAGTTCAATTCCTTCGCGTACGCTGTAGCGCACCTCAGAATCGACCAACTCACGCCCCTGGCGCCAGCGTTTGCCTCTTTTGGCCAATGTACCTCCTTCCTCGCACAAACTGCGAGGTCCCTACCGGAGTGCATTCGGGGCAGCGGCTCCCCTCCCCCGGATAGGGCAATGAAGTTATCCAGTTACAGTTACACCCATGGACCTGCACGTTCCCTCGATGGTTCGCATAGCCGCTGCGACATCGGTGGTGTTCAAATCCTCGAGTTTCTTACGAGCAATCTCTTCCACTTGGGCCTTGGTGATTTTTCCAACCTTGTTTTTGTTGGGCTCACCCGAGCCTTTGGGAAGACGCGCCGCTTTCAGAATGAGACCAGCCGCCGGTGGGGTTTTGGTCACAAAGCTGAACGTACGGTCTGCGTATACGGAAATTACGACAGGGATGTTCAAGCCATCCCCAGCCATGGGCTGAGTGCGAGCATTGAACTCCTTGCAGAACATGGGGATGTTCACGCCAGCAGCACCCAGAGCGGGGCCAACCGGAGGAGCCGGGTTGGCTCGACCTGCGGGAATCTGCAGCTTGATCTGATTGACGAGCTTCTTCGCCATGATGCACTCCTCGCCCTACCGGGCAAATGACTACGAGAGTTTCTCGACCTCGGTGAAGTCGAGCTCAAGGGGCGTTGGACGCCCGAAAATGTTCACAATGACCTTGAGGCGAGCACGATTGGCGTAAACCTCTTCGACGGTGGCGGTCATGTTGGCGAAGGCGCCAGCCAAGACTCGAACCTCTTCGTCCCGGTCGAAACTCATGAGCGGCTTTGCGACCTCCTCGCCCTCCTCCTCTTCGGAGAAGTGAGCGGTGATGCGTCGCATCTCGTGCTCGGGAACAGGGGGAGGATTGCGCGCACCGCCAACAAACCCGGTGACCTTGGGGGTGTTCTTCACCACGTGCCAGGTCTCGTTGTCCAAGTCCATCTGAACGAGAATGTACCCGGGATACCACTTGCGGGTCACGGTGTGCTTCTGCCCGTTTCTCATCTCGACACCCTGCTCCGTTGGAACAAGAACGTCGCCAAAACGATCACTCACTCCGAGCGCTTCAATGCGCTGCTCAAGAGCTTGCTTCGCCTTGAGTTCATAGCCAGAATAAGTGTGCACAACGTACCAGGCCTGGGCCATGGAATCCTCCGGCGCTTGATGCCAGATTTAGAGGGGACGAATAGGACGCATCCGGGTGAAGCCCGCCCCAGTAGCACGCCAAAATGATCGGCGCAAGGGTCGAGGCTAAAAAGAAGCGGGTAACCCCAGGGGTTACCCGCTTCGTTTCAGGATTACCGAGCTTACTCGATAATGCTGGTAACAACTCCAGCACCGACGGTTCGGCCACCCTCACGGATAGCGAATCGCAGCTGGTCTTCAATAGCAATCGGGGTGATCAGCTCTACGGACATCTGGATGTTGTCACCAGGCATCACCATCTCCACGCCAT
>JAYXVV010000078.1:0-2827 GCA_036021505.1 Myxococcota bacterium
GACGGCGACATCGATGAGGACTGCGAACAGGACACCGGAGAGAGTGACACGGACACCGACACGGACGCCGATACGGACACGGACACCGACACCGATACCGACACGGACACCGACACGGACACCGACACCGACACGGACACCGATACGGACACGGATACGGATACGGATACGGACACAGGAAGTACCGCTGGTGGGGGCAACGGCAATGGTGGGAGCTCGCAGTTTCCCGGCTCCGGCAACAACGACACGGGCGGTTGTGCCTGCAGTGCGCAAACAGACCGCTTCGCAGGCTTTCAGTGGCTCGTCTTGTTGCCCCTGATCCTTTTCCGACGCAACTCGACTCCAGGTGCCAAAAGAAACCGCAGGCCGTGAGGAATCACGACCTGCGGCAAGCAGTACGAACCGATTGGTATTGGATGCCCACCATCTTCCACCGAGGAGCTGACGGTTCCTGCTTGAAATCTACCTTCGGCTGTAGCCTCGCCTCGAGTTGGTCCGACGAAGCGGAGGAGTGACGAGGGTGTCGTTGTCGAACGCGTCCACTGTGATTCGTTTGGAACCAATGCTTCGGGTTTGACCGCGTCCGTTGACCGCGACAAGCTTCACCCGAGAGGACCCGGTGTCCAACTCAAAGCTCTCGCTGCCCATCGCCTCGATCTTCCCGACCAAGCGTCCGTCTACGAAGACACGGACAGCATAGCGCAGAGTGTTTTTCACCTTGACCATGCCGGTACGTGGGGGGTCGATCCGAAACGGCTGCACATCCCTCACTCCGGAGCGGACTCTCTTGGTGCGCAGAACCCGTTCACCAGCAATCGCGCTGATCTGGCCCACATTGGCATCCAAGGTGAGGTTTCTGCGCTCCATGGGTCCCAGCCACGTAATGACTTGGCCGCCAGCGACAATCTTCACCCACTGGTTGGTCTTGTTGTACGCCGTCACCTTCGCGATGTAGTGAGCGGCATCGCGCGGTCGAACATGTTCGCCTCGTTCTGGGATACTGACGAGGTCATCGTCCTCCCAGCCCGACTCCCATCCTTGGTCTCGGGTGTCGTAATTCCAACCGCTGTGTTGGTGGCTACCGGCTACAGCAGCACCGCCAACGGCCGAGGTGAGTCCAGCGAGTACAATCAGTTTCTTGATGTTCATGGGAGCCTCCTTGAAGTGTTTGCTCGGGACTCTCGACGGGCTCACTCCGAAATCATTCAAACCAGAGACTTCTCGTGACACAAATCAGGGGAAGGTGTTAGCGCGGATGCATGAATGCAAGCCCTCAGGACCGTGCGACCAACATCCGCCGCAACACCTTCGTTGTCGCTGTCGCCAACCTCATCTCCCGCATCACGGGGCTCATCCGAGAGATCGTCTTTGCTGCGGCCTTTGGCGCCAGTGCAGCCGCCGATGCCTTCAACGCAGCATTTCGAGTCGGCAACCTGTTCCGCGAGCTTTTCGCGGAGGGCGCACTCGCCAACGCCTTCGTCCCGCTCTACGCGGATGTGTCAGAAAAAGAGGGAGAGGCCAGTGCTTGGGATCTGGCCAACGCCTTCCTCGGGGTTCTCTTGCTGTCGGTTGGTTTCGCCAGCTTGCTGATCTTGTTTTTGGCCGAACCCCTTGTTCTCCTGCTCGCAGGGGGCTTCGCTGAAAACCCCGACAAACTGCAACTGGCATCGGGATTGACCCAGGTACTGGCCCCTTTCGTCCTCGCCATCTCCATGGCTTCCGTTTTTATGGGCATGCTGAATGTCCGCGGACGCTTCTTCCTGCCGGCTCTGGTTCCGGTGCTTTTCAACGGCTTCGTGATTGCCGCCTGCCTGGGCAAGACGCAGTTTGAGTCGCTGACTGGCCTCCGTCCCATCTACGGCGTAGCATTTGCTGCCCTTCTCGGTGGTGGTGCCCAGGCCCTCGTTCTTCTTCCGCGCCTGCGCAAGATGGGGTACCGATTTCGCCCAAGAATCGGCAATCACCCTGCGCTCAAACGGCTGCTGAAGTTTCTGCTTCCAGCCCTTGTTGCCATCTCCATCGTGCAGATCAATCTGCTCATCGAAACTCAGATCGCATCCCGAGAGGGTGACGGGCCGGTTTCCTGGCTGATTTATTCCTTTCGCGTCGCTCACCTTCCATTCTCCATCGTTGCCGGGGCGGTGGGCGTCGCAAGTCTTGCCGGCCTCTCCGTCCTCAGAGCTCAAGGAAAAGAAACTGAGTTTCGACGCGGTCTTGCACGAGCGCTGAACCTGAACACTTTTTTTCTGCTGCCCTCAGCCATCCTCTTGATGGTGTTTCCAGAGGCCATCGTGGAGCTGCTCTTCGAGCGAGGCGCCTTCACCCCCAACGACACCCTCCGCACGGCGGAGATGCTGAGGATGTATGGGCTAGCACTGCTCGGCATCGGTGCACACCGAATTCTGGTACCGGTGTATTACACCTTTGAGGACCCGTGGACTCCGATGTGGGCCGGTCTGGTGACCGTCGCCCTGAAAGTTCCAGTCGCTCTTTATTTGGTCTACACCCTCGACTTCGGTGTTGCGGGTCTACCGCTCTCCCATGCCTTTCTCGTGTCCGGTGAGATTGTTTTCCTGATGGTTGTGCTGAACCGACGCGTACCCGGGCTGTTCCCTCTCTTGGGCCGCGCTCACCTCCAAGTCCTCGTCGCAAGCCTCTTGATGGGAGCAGCACTCTGGCCGCTTCGGCCCCATGTCAGTGGGCTTCTGCTGATCCCCGCCTTTGTTGCAGCGGGTGTCGTCTATGCAATCGCCACGATGTCGCTCGGAAACCAAGACGCCAAGAGCATTATCGGAAAGTTGCTGCGAGGCCCACCCCGCCCCCCCAA
>JAYXVV010000079.1:0-28624 GCA_036021505.1 Myxococcota bacterium
CTGGAGGGTGGAACGGGGTCGATCGGTCGCGGATGATTCGGCCAGCCAAAAGTGTGTCGAGGGCCAACTGCGTTGGCAGAAGCTCGAGCATGGGGAGTACCGGATTGTGGTTCATTCGCCGGGAAAGGAGCGTTTTGAGAAGCGTGTGGCCGTGGACTTTGGTGAGGTGGATTTGGGAACACAGGTACTCTCGGAAGGCCTCCGAATCGAGGGGCGTGTGGTCCTGGGGCAGGCGCCTGTGGCAGGAGCCTTGGTGTTGGTGGAGGGAGGCCGTCGCATCCTGAGCGATGACGAGGGTCGCTTCGTGCTCGAGGGTCTCCCAAGACGGGACCTGGAGCTGCGTGCCGCGTCCGAAGGCGCCAGGGGATCTTCTACGGTTGAGCCAGGTGGATTGGCGGAAGCGGAGGCGTTGATCGTCCTCGAACGGGGTCGAGGGCAGGGATTGTTGGGGCTGAAGGTCGAGCTTCGCGAAAAGGGGCCTGTGGTGACGGATTTGTTGCCGAACAGCCCTGCCGCTCAGCACCTCGAACACGGGGACCTCTTGATCACCGTTGATGGGGTCTCCGTGTCTTCACTCGACAATTCGGAGGTGGCTCAAGTGCTCGCAGGGGAGGTCGGGAGCGTTTCTCGCCTCCAACTGGAGCGGGCCGGCCAACCTCGGGAGGTTGAACTCTCTCGAATCGCCCCGTCTGCGCTTGCCGAACCTGTGGGTGCAGAACGGACCCCCGAGGCGGCGGCCATCGAGTAGCCCCGGTGCTCTTCCATCCGCCCGACTTTTAGACCTTGAGCTCGCTGGACTGCCCCAGAACGCTTTTCCAGCCCGCCAGCGCGGGTCGGGCCTCCCGCTCGAGAAACTGATGCACCTGCTCAGGGGCTCGTCCTACAAACGCGTGGGGGTCCAGAATGGTGTCGAGTTCGTCGTGAATGAGGGCAAAGTCGGGATCGCTCCTCAAGCGATCGATGAGGTCGTTGACTCCACCCCTTTCCTTCACGTTTCGAGCCGCTTCTTGGGAATGCACGCGAATGGCTTCGTGAACCTCCTGTCGGTCTGCTCCTTTACGCACCATGGCCATCATGATGTTCTCGGTGGCCATGAACGGCAGCTCGGAGGCGAGACGAGCCTGAATGACGGCGGGGTAGACCACCAAGCCCCGGCTCACGTTGAGCAGCGTCTCCAGTATGCCATCAGCCGTCAAAAAGGCCTCGGCAAGGGCAATTCGGCGGTTGGCTGAATCGTCCAGCGTGCGCTCCATCCATTGCACGGCTGCGGTGTAGGCCGCATCTTGCTGGAGAGCGATCAGGTGTCTTGCGAGTGCACAGATGCGCTCGGATCGCATGGGGTTCCGTTTGTAGGCCATCGCCGACGAGCCAATCTGATGCTTGCCGAAGGGCTCCTCCATCTCTTTGAGGTTGGCGAGAAGACGAATGTCGGTGGCCAGCTTGTGGGCTGTGACTCCAAAACCGGAGAGGGTGGAGAGAACGGTGTGGTCTACTTTTCTCGGGTAGGTTTGGCCCGTGACGCCATAGGAGGCACTGAAGCCGAAAGCCTCGCTCACCTTTTGGTCCAGCGCATCCACCTTGTCACCGTCGCCGTCGAAGAGTGAGAGGAAACTGGCTTGCGTCCCCGTCGTGCCTTTGACGCCTCGAAATTTGAGGGAGCGTCGAACAGCGCTGAGTCGCTCGAGGTCCATCAACAGGTCTTGGATCCAGAGGGTTGTTCGCTTCCCAACCGTGGTGGGCTGAGCCGGCTGGTAGTGAGTAAACCCAAGGGTCGGCAGACCCGCGTGTTCCTCTGCGAAGTCTGCCAGAGCATCGATGACATTGGCGAGCTTGGGAAGGAGGAGGTCCAGGCCTTCCGCAAGAATCAGGAGGTCCGTATTGTCCCCCACGTAGCAGGAGGTCGCTCCCAGGTGAATGATGGGTCGAGCCTCCGGAATTTGGTCGCCCCAGGCGTGCACATGCGCCATGACGTCGTGGCGAAGTTTCTTCTCATAGGACGCCGCAAGAGACAGGTCCAAGTCCATGAGTGTACGCTTCATCGCTCCGATCTGCGAGGCGCTGATGTCCAGACCAAGCTCGGATTCAGCCTCGGCGAGCGCGAGCCAGAGACGCCTCCATGTGGTGAACTTCTTCTCTGGCGAAAAGAGGTAGTTCATCTCCTCGCTGGCATAGCGGGTGGTCAGCGGGTTGTCGTAGGTCTTGGAATCCATGCACCCTCCCGAGAGTGGTGCGTGTTCCTAACTCACGAGAAAGGGACTTTCCGCAGGTGTCATAGAGTTGGCACGCGAGTTTGGGTGGTGCCGCGTTCACGCTAAAGCTCGGCAGGAATCTCCCAGGTTCCGACCTTGGTGCAGGCCGTTCCCTCGTAGTCTTCACAAGCGAAGATTCCCCATTCGCCGGGTGTGTATCCTCGGGACAAGGAGAGGTTGATGCGCCCGAAGGACCTCCCGAAATAGCAGCGTCGCATCCCCTGGCCGAGTCGGCTCTTGCACTCGATGGGATTCAGCGACGAGCGTCCTTCAGCATCGAACCAGTGGAGGTAAATGGGAACATCCGAAGCATAGTCAAATTGGACCCAGGCGTGACCCTCCAGCATCCAGAGCTTGACCGACTCCTGGACAATCTCGGGATCGTAGTCACTCGCCTCTGCAGCAGCCATTGGCGTTTTTGGAGTCTCCTGGACGACATCCTCCGCGGCAAGCTCGGCCGTGGGGGTCACGACGCCAGCCAAAGCAGGCTGGGTGGTGGATGGGGTGGTGTCGGGGGTGAGAACAAAGGCTCCCAGGATTCCTGCGAGGCCAGCCAGACCAAGCCAGGCTCCGGCTCCAGCGAGCTTTCTGTAGGGCGACCTCTTTCGCCCAAGGTAGTTGGCGCGCCAGGCGAACAGGCGCTCGTCCCCAGCACTGCGCTCCTCGGTGCGCGGCCCATCAAGGGCCTGGATTTTGAGGTCGGTGGTTTCGGTTTCGGGATCGACGAGTCCGTTCTCGGACATGGGCACACCTGTAGTGAGGTTCCGGAGATGTTTAGCATCTCATGTTGAACCAACAAACGCAAACAATTCCAGGGGATTGATAACCCAGGTCCAGAACTTGTCTCGTACTACTCGTTGACGTGTCCAGTTTTTTTGCCCAATGGCACAGACTGAGGGGTCTGCTCAGTCGGGAAGATCGTCGAGGTCCTCATCGAAGATGTCATCGAGATCGTCCCAGCTTGGGGCTTCCTCGTTGGTCATCGTCTCCCGGGTGGTTCCCTCCTCTGCAGGCTGAAAGGACTCCAAGTCCTGCTCCGTTCCTTCCGGCAGAGTGGGGTCGCAGAATTGGATGTACCAACGGTTACGCGTGAAGCGGTTGGAGGGTACCGGGGTCGCAAAGGCCGGGAGGGTGTCGGCCTCGCTTCTCAAGAACAAGGGGGTGGATTGGTAGGTGTCCACACAGTTCTCAAACTGCTGCTTAATGTCGGGTCCCAGGGCTTCTTCAACCGCCTCGTTGCATCGCTTTTGGCGCCCTCGACCGCTTACCCAAAGCTCACCGCAGACGGCAATTTTGGCATTGGCCAGGAAGCTGTCCCAACTGTGTTTGGTGTTGAGGTCCTTGTAGCGGGCGGCCTCATTCTTGGCCTTCTGAGTTTCCCGGATCTGCTGATTGAGGGCGACGACAGTGGCCTGGAGATCCTCAAGGGCCTGGTCCCGCTCGGCTTCGGCTTGAGCCAGCTGCGTCTTGAGCTCGGCGAGTTCCGCCTCCATGGTCTGCCACCGTTCTCGGGCAGCGGCAGCACCTTCTTGATTGCGTCGGGCTTTGGCCTTCAAGTCAGCCACTTGGGCCTCACGTGACGCCAACTGAGACTCCAGGTCTTCAACCCGGGTCTGGGCTTCCTGCAGGGCACTCCGCTCGGTGTCGACCTCATCCGCGCAAAGGAGCTCGATCTCCTCCGCGGTCAATTCCTCCATCTTTTCCACATATTCAGTCACGCTGAGGATCTCGGGCTCAGCGGTCAGCATGTGAGCCATGTAGCCCGCGCCCACGCCCAGCAGAGCAATCAGAACGGGCATCATCCATTGAGCGCCCTCGCTCCCGGGAAGACCATCGTCAAAATCGTCCTCGTACTCAGCCTGGACTTCTACTTCTACTTCTTCTGTGGGGTCGTCAGTCGGTTCCATAGGGAATGTACTCCTTCCATGAGTGCCACCTACTCGCTCAGTGCGATAGGAGCCATAGCGGAACCCCGTTGGAGACCCTCGATTGACGAAGAACCCACAAGCGCGGCTCATTTTGGGAGAGAATCTGGAGGTGCTGGAGACGCTCCTCAAGCGGCCCACGCCGAGATTTCGCCTGATCTACCTGGATCCTCCCTTCGATACAGGGTTGAACTGGAAGACGCGGGAGGGGGTACAGGCGTACCGCGATCAATTCACGGGCGATGCGTTTTTAGAGATGATGGATGAGCGGCTGCGTCTTGTTCATCGGTTGCTCACCGAGGATGGCAGCCTCTTCCTTCACTGTGATTATCGTCGGGCTCCTCACCTTCAGTTGCTCTGCGACTCCATCTTTGGACCCGGAGCAAGGGAGAGCGCGAAAGCCCCCGGATTTCGCAATGAAATTATCTGGAGCTACGGTCTCGGAGGGTCCAGTCCGCGCTATTACCCCCGGAAGCACGACAACCTCTACTGGTACACCAAGTCAAGCACATGGATTTTCGAGCCGCCTCTTGTTCCTGCCACCAGTCAACGCCTGAAGGGCAAGCTCAAGAAAGCGCCAGACACTTGGAGCATCCCCACGCTCAACAACATGGCCGCAGAGCGAACAGGCTACCCCACGCAGAAGCCGTTGGCGTTGTTGGATCGAATTGTCGCAGCCCATTCTGAGCCTGGGGACTGGGTAGGTGATTTCTTTTGTGGCTCAGGCACCACGCTCCACAGCGCCCTGAGGCTTGGACGGAACGCCCTCGGATGCGACGCATCCAATGTGGCCATTCAGCAGGCGTCGGAGCGGCTAAAAAAGGCCGGTTTCGCTTGTGTGGCTGAACCCCCTATCTCCTCGGCCCCAGAGCCCTGAGCCTCGACGTTCGAGCAGCCCGGTTGGGTGGGTCAGGCCTCTACAGCTTCTTTTTCCGATTCGTCGTCGTCGGAAGCAGTGTCTTTGGGGGCAGGCAGTTCCCTGTCGGGAAAGCGGAAGCAGAGGCTGTCTGCTTCTTTGTCCACGTCGACAGTCACCCTGCCTCCTTTCTCCAGCCGCCCGAAGAGGATCTCGTCGGCAAGGGGCTTTTTGATGTGGTCTTGGATGACTCGAGCCATAGGCCGGGCACCGAATCGCTCATCGTAGCCCTTCTCTCCCATCCAGGCCCGGGCGCTCTCCGTGAGGTCGAAGGTGACCTGACGTTCGGAAAGTTGCTGTTCCAACTCCATCACAAACTTGTCCACGACGCGGAGAATCGCCGACTTGGGCAGAGGGTTGAACCACACCTGGGCGTCGAGGCGGTTTCGGAACTCTGGAGAGAAAACGCGTTCTAAGGCCCCACCTGCGCGATCCTTGGATGTGCCCTCCACAAAGCCCAGACTGCTTCGGCCGAGCTCTCTGGCTCCGGCATTGGTGGTCATGATGATCACCACGTTTCGGAAGTCGGCTTTGCGGCCTTGGTTGTCGGTGAGCGTCGCGTGGTCCATGACCTGGAGCAAAACGTTGTAGAGGTCTCGATGGGCCTTCTCGATCTCATCGAGAAGCAGGACGCATTGGGGGTTCTTCACAATGGCGTCCGTGAGAAGCCCGCCTTGATCGAATCCGACGTAGCCAGGAGGGGACCCGATGAGCCGGCTCACCGTGTGCTTTTCCATGTACTCGGACATGTCGAACCGGATGAACTCAACACCCATCGAAAAGGCAAGCTGTCGGGCGAGTTCGGTCTTGCCAACACCCGTTGGTCCGGCGAACAGGAAGCTGCCGACCGGCTTTTCTGGATTTCCGAGGCCGGCACGGGACATTTTTACGGCGTGGGCAACCTGCTCCACGGCTCCGTCTTGGCCAAAGATCAGTGCCTTGAGACGGGCCTCCAAGTCGCCGAGTTGCTTGCGGTCGGAAGCCGAGACGCTCTTGGCAGGAACGCGCGCCATCCGGGCGATTGTGGCCTCAATCTGAGCCTCATCGACCACCTCTGCTCCCTCTTTGAGCTGCACTTCCGCACCGGCTTCGTCGATGACGTCTACGGCAGTGTCCGGGAGTTGCCGGTCGCGGAGGTGGCGGTGAGCAAGCTTGGCCGCCGCCAGAATCGCGGAGTCGGTGTAGGTGACCTTGTGATGGGATTGAAAGACCTCCTTGAGGCCGTGCAGGATCTCCACGGCTTCTTCAACGGTCGGTTCCGTTACCGTCACGGTCTGGAAACGTCGGGAAAGAGCGCGGTCTTGCTCGATACTCGAACGGTAGTCCTTGTAGGTGGTGGAACCAATGCAGCGAAGCCGCCCATCGGAGAGGGGTGGCTTGAGCATGTTTCCCGCATCCATGTGGCCACCGCTTGTCGCTCCGGCGCCGACAACCGTGTGGATCTCATCAATGAACAGAATGCTCTTCGGCTCAGCCTCAATCGCCTCGAGGACGCCTTTCAGGCGCTCCTCAAAGTCTCCCCGGAACTTGGTTCCCGCAAGGAGTCCTCCCATGTCGAGCGCAAAGATCTTCACATCCTTGAGGCTCGGTGGGACGTCTTCCTCATGGATTCGGCGGGCGAGGCCCTCAACAATGGCTGTCTTTCCAACACCGGGTTCTCCGATGAGAAGCGGGTTGTTTTTGCGGCGACGAGCGAGGATGTGGACGATCCGCTCGACCTCGGTTCCTCTTCCAATGAGTGGGTCGATCTTGCCGGCCGCTGCCTTGGCAACCAGTTCGTCGCAGAAACTGTCCAGCGGATTGGCTCCTGATGGAGCCTCCTCAGCACCCTCCGATTCGCCAGCGGGCCGCGGTGAACCGGCCTTGCGGATGCCATGAGAGACAAAGTTCATGAGGTCGAGGCGGGTAACGCCCTGCTTTTCGAGAAGATAGACGGCATGACTGTCCGTCTCCCGCATCATCGAGACGAGCAGGCTCGCGGCGTCCAGCTCTTTTTTGCCGGAGGACTGGACGTGGTAGGCGGCGCGTTGGATGCTTCGCTGAAAGGCGAGGGTCTGCTCCGGGCCGACGTCATCCATGTCGTCGGGGAGGGTCTCCATCGAGTCGTTGAAGAAGTCCTCCAGTTCATCCTTGATGGGCTCGGAGTCGATTCCACAGGCCTGCAGGACCTCGAGAGCGGTCGGGTCATGAAGCATCGCGAAGAGCACGTGCTCCAAGGTGAGGTACTCATGTCGGCGATTGCGGGCCTCGGTAATGGCGAGGTTCAGGGTGATTTGGAGTTCTCTCGACAGCATTCGCTACGCTTCCTCGGTGGTGCATTGCAGGGGGCTCTCAACAGCGCGTGCGAGATTGAGGACCTTTCGAACTTTGGTTTCGGCGATCTCACGTGTGTAGACACCCGCTACACCGATTCCCGTCCGGTGAACATGGAGCATGATTCGAGTCGCCTCCGCCTCGTTTCTCCGGAACACGCGCTTGAGGATGTCAACGACGAACTCCATCGAGGTGTAGTCGTCGTTGTGGAGCAAGACCTTGTACATCGGTGGTTTCTTGGTGGTGGTTCGCTCTTTCAGCGCCAAGCCACTCTGCTTGCTTGGGTCGAGATCGTCGTCTGAGGAGAGTGTCCACTCGGACAGAGGGGTGTATGGGTTGCTCAACGGGGCCTCCACCCAAGAATTATGCACCCTTCTGGGCCTGTCCACCGGAGATCTGCTAATGGGCTGGAATGAGAAAGGCGGAAAAGGTTGAAAAAATCCAGCGCATCCTTGCAGATCGCTATCCTGAAACTCCGGTGCCTCTGGACCACAAAGACCCCTACACCCTCCTGATCGCGGTGCTTCTCTCGGCGCAGTGTACGGATGCTCGAGTCAATCAAGTCACTCCAGCCCTCTTTGCTGCAGCAGACAATCCACGGGACATGGTCAAGCTCGAGGTGGATGCAATTCGACAAATTATTCGGCCCTGTGGGCTCTCTCCTGCCAAATCGAAGAACATCCATCGGCTCTCTGAAATGCTGCTGGAACTCCACGGCGGCGAGGTCCCCCAGAGCTTTGAAGCCCTTGAGGAGTTGCCGGGAGTGGGGCACAAGACCGCCTCGGTCGTGATGGCTCAGGCCTTCGGTGTTCCCGCCTTTCCAGTCGACACGCACATTCATCGATTGGCTTGGCGATGGGGTCTGAGCAGCGGCAAGAATGTGGTGCAAACTGAAAAAGACCTGAAACGACTCTTTCCTGAGGAAGAGTGGAATGCTCTTCATCTCCGCATCATCTTTTTCGGTCGCGAATTCTGTCCGGCTCGGGGACATGACATCGATGAGTGCCCGATTTGTCGTTGGGCTGCGCCCGTCAAGATTCGAAAGGCAGAGGCGAAGAAAAAAGCGGGAAAATGACTTTGACGAGGGTTGCCTCGAGGGCCTACGTTGGGCTCATGTTTCGCTGCGTCTCCCGGGTTGTTCTCTTGTTCTTGTGTGTTGGATTTTCGGGCGCAAGCCAGGCTGAGGATTCCATCCGTCGTGCGCCTTGCGAGGACCCAAGCAGTGCACAGGAGTTCTTCACAGCGATCTCGGCTGCCGAATCGGCCTTTGCAGGACTGGATGAGGAAGGCCTTCGAGATGCCTACAGCCTCTCCCGCGAGATTCTGCTTTGCCTGGAGGGCGAGGTCGAGGGGATGATGGCCGCTGCATTCCACCGAACCACCGCGATGGTTGCGTTTCTCGAGGGAGATCGCCAGCGTGTGCTTCATGAGTTCAACCGAGCCCGTCTCCTCGATTTGGAGTACGAAATTCCGGCTCGAGTGGCACCGGAGGGGCATCCTCTTTGGCTCCTGTACCAGGAGTCGAAAACCATGGGAGAGGGCCAGCTGGAGAGGGGAACTCCGCCTGCAGGGGGGTGGCTGGTCGTGGATGGAGTGCGCAGCGGGGCACGCCCGTTGGACGCGGATGTTGTGGTTCAAGTCTATGCCACCGACGGGAAACGGTCGGAGACCCTGTTTCTGCCTGCGGGTGAGGACATGCCGACCTGGGGGGTTGGATCCGTCTTGACGCGCGAGAACATCAAGAAGCCTGCTGCCATTGCCACGGGGGTGACGGCAGTTGCCACAGGACTTCTCTATGGGCTCAGCTGGAGGAGTCGACGAATCTACGATGGACCCATGACCGCAGCGGTTTGTCCACCATCGGGCTCGGAGAACAACAAAGCCCGTTGCCTGGATACCTACAGGGATCAAACCAATCTTTTGTCGTGGTCCGCGGTGGGCACTGGGGTGCTCACGCTTGGATTTGGCGCTGTGATGGTGGTTTCCTGGTAAAATCCAAGGCGATGAACTCGCTCCCGACAGATGGCACCCACCATGTGGATTTGACCCCCCTTGAGTCCGGCCGCTATCAGCTGTTGGAGGTGATCGGTACAGGGGGAATGGCAACGGTGTACCGCGCCTGGGACGAGCGGCTTCAAGTCACGCGCGCCGTGAAGATTCTGCTTCCGCAGTTGGCTCGAAACACCACGATTCGCCATCGCTTTGAGACGGAAGCCCGCACGATGGCGAGGCTCTACCACCCAAACATTGTCGGTGTACACGATGTCGGCGTCGACGATGACCGGGTCTACATCGTCATGGAGCTGGTCGCGGGCGGCAGCCTGATGGACCACGTCACCGCCAACGGTCCAATGCCCGTCAAGATGGCGACGGAGGCTTTGTTGGCTCTGATGCATGCCCTGAAGGCAGCGCACAGCAAGGGCGTAATTCATCGAGACATCAAACCTCACAATGTGATGGTGGATCACACTGGCGTGCTCAAGGTCTGTGACTTTGGAATCGCACATGTTGCAGACGAAAACATGAGCATGACCAAGACGGGATCGGTCATGGGAACGTGGGGGTACATGGCTCCTGAGCAGAGAACGAGCGCTCGGGATGTCGATGTGCGCTCGGACCTGTACTCAGCAGCAGCCACATGGTTCACCTTGATGACCAACCTGCTTCCCAGCGATCTTTTCGCGGTGGATCTGGATGAGTCGATGTTCGAGGGCCTTCCGGAAGAGGCACAAGCTCTGATGCGAAGCGCTACCCGCTACAAGCCAGAGGATCGCTTTGATGATGCTGAGGCGATGATTCTCGAGGTGGAAAAGCTCCTTGCCTCGCTTCCGGATGATCCAGAAGACTACCCAAAGCCTGGTGCAAACCTGACAGATGAGGCTCTGAAAATTGGTCGGCGCGGGGCTACGATTGTGCCCCACTCGGAGAGCTCCGAGGGTGTGTCTGGTGGTCTTTCAGCACCCACTTTCGCAGGAGGTGTCATCAGTGAAAGCCTGAGCAAGAGCGATGAGCAGAAACCGGGGAGACTCCCGAGTGCCACGCTGTTCGACGGTCTGGCGGAGGACGCGCCGGATGAGTCGCCGGTTGAAAACACCGAAACGCGGGTTGCTCGGAAAAATCGAAAGGTGTTCTTTGCGGTTTTGGTGTCCACCTTGGCTGTGGGTGCTGTCGTCATTCTCCAGCCGGGTTCCGAAAGCAAGGACGCCTCAATGGGCCCCGAGGAGTTGGAGCGGGAGCGGTTGCTGGCAGAGATGTATGACGTTCAGGAAGCCTCGGATCTTGAGCTGATGGGCGGGAGCTCGGAGGAGGGAACCGAAGCGGAGCCCCAGGAGGAACCCGAGCCTCTCGATGAAGCGGTTGCAGAACCCGCGGAAGAGGCTGCTCCCACAGCAGCAGAAGCGCCTGCCTCAGCGGCGTCGACTCCTGAGTCAGAAGAGGTCACAGCGGAACCCGAGGAACCTGACGAGGCGGAGTCTGCAGAGGGTTTGTCCCGCATACAGAACCTCCGCGCCGCCTTGCCGAAGCAGCTGACTTACCTGAGTTCAGTGCCTGTTCGGGGCCAAGTCAGAAAGCTGGAAACCTGCTACCTCCTCTCCACCGAGACTGGACAACGTTACCAGCGTCCCTTTGCCCGAATCCCAGGCGGCACCTACAGCCTTCACTATCGCTTCATTGATGATGAAGCGGGGCCAGTGCTGCAGGCTGCCGAGCTCATCCAGGTAGACGAGGGGTCGGCACCGAGAATCCGATGCAACGCCAACTTCGGAACCTGCATCGTGGAAAACTGATCCGGGCTCAGCGGTCTCGAAACAGGACGGTCCACGTGCCGGTGTTCACCACGGTGTCGTCTTGCTTGAGGATGTCGCTTCGGAACACCACAACGCCTTTACCGCCTTTGGAGGACGCTTTCGTGGACTCTACGGTGAGTCGCAGCCGGACGGTGTCTCCAAAAAACACGGGTGCTTTGTACTGAAAGGTTTGTTCCATGAGAGCCAACGTGGTTCCCTCGAAGATGCCCAGGGTTTGGCCTTGGCCCGTCGAGATGGCAGAGACCAGCATGCCGTGGGCAATTCGCTGACCGAAGGGCGTTTTTTCGGCGAAGGTCTGGTCCGTGTGCAGCGGGTTGTAGTCCCCTGAGAGTCCCGCAAAAAGGACCACATCGGCCTCGGTAATGGTTCGCCCCTGGGAGGTGTAGGCATGGCCGACCTCGAAGTCAGAAAAGAAAGTGCCGCGTGGCATAAGAGTCTCCGCTTTATTTGAGAATTAAGGTGTGTCCGGTCCGGTTCCGAGTTGGAGAAGAAGACCCACTCCGTATCCGGTTCCGTTGTTGCTGCTGTCTGTTGCTGGGCCCGCGATGTCGACGTGGATCCAGGCGGGGGGAGTCTCCGGCAGGTGGTTGCCGATGAACTGACCTGCGCAAGAGGATTGGGCGTTCATTCGGTCTTTGACGGAGTTCTTCATGTCTGCAACTGTGGATGAGAATTCCTTTCGAAACAGCTCAGGTGCGTAGACCATCGGGTGACAGGGTTCTCCTGCGTGAAGACCTGCGGCAACCGCAGCGGCCTCGAGGGAGGCCGAGTTGGTGTAGACTCCACTGTGCGTCCGGCCGGTCGAAATCAGTGCTGCCCCCGTCAACGTCGCCATGTCGAGCAACCAGTCGGGCTGAAGCTCCTTGCAGGCCCATGCCACACCGTCAGCCAAGACCAATCGCCCCTCCGCATCGGTGTTGTTGATTTCAACGGACTTGCCGGAGTACAGCCAGTGGATGTCGTCCGGTCGAGTCGCTTCGGGGCCCACGGCATTCTCGGCGATGCAGAGTATGGCGACCAGATTCTGCGGGAATCCCGTGGCCACCGCAGCCTCGAAGGCAGCCAGAATTGCGGCAGCACCGGCCATGTCCGCCTTCATTCCTGGCATGTGTTCTTTTCCTTTTATGGAAAGCCCACCGGTGTCGTACACGATGCCTTTGCCCACCCATGCAATGGTGCGATCGGCACCCTCCGGTTGATGCTTGAGAACCGCGAGTACCGGTGGCTTCGACGCCGCCTTGCCCACCCCCCAGATTCCGCCAAAGCCTTTCCGCTCCAAGTCTCTGCCTTGGACCAGGGTCAACTCGGCACTGCACCGCTCTGCCACGGAACGCGCTTCGTCAGCAAAGGCCTCGGAATGGAGCAAACTGGTGGGCATGTCCACCAATTTTGCTGCGTATCGGACGGCGTCCATACCGGCCTGGATGCGTTCGTCCTGAACGGGACCGTTGGGGCCGACGGTGGCGACCAAGATCTCCTGATAATCCGTGCTTCCGCTCCGAGCGCTGTAGGCTCGAAAGGCGCGAGCGGCAGCCAAGGCGGATGCAAACGCATGGTCGTCCTGTCTGAGTACCAAGACGACTCCGGCGTTGTCTTTGGAGATGGCGTGCTTGGCAAGCGACGGGATGGCCCAAGCTCGAGAGGGCGCGTTGTGTCTTGAACAGACCTCGGGAAGCACGCCGATCACAATGTGTCGACCGCCGCGCCAGGTGCCTGTCGAGCTTCCACCATCTCCCGGGTCACAGGAGTCGATCATGGTCTCCCAGGTGGGGGCATCCAAGCTGGCATGGCCTCGGATGGAAGCGCCTCGGAGGTCGTCTGCTCGCCCAATCACAACAAGAGTTTTGAGTTCGTTGAGTTGGGAGAAGTCGCTGATGTAGGTGAGCTTTGCACGTGTCGTCATGGCTGGATCCCTAACATGACCAGTCGGGTTAGGTCTTTGCACTCGCGGACACTGGAGGCCTCCAATGACAAAGCGTGTGATCCTTGCAGCAGCGGCGGTGCTGGTTGGCGCGTGGATTTGGGGTCGCAGCTCGACTGTGAATGAGGGCGTAGAGCGGCTGGAGGAGGCCGCCTCCATCGAAGAGTTGACCGTCCCCACCCGAGAGATCGCCGCAGGCCATGTTGTTCTGCGCGACCCTCTCGAACGCCCTCGGCTCGATGGGCGCAGTGCAAAAAGCGATGAAAAAGACCAAGTCGAAGTACTGGTCTGGGCGGATCTGGCGGATGCAAAAGTACCGCATGTGCAGAATCTCATTGCGAAGATGTCGAGGCGCTATCCCGGTCGTCTTCTGTGGGCGTTTCGTCATCTGCCCCAGGATCAGACCTGCAACTCTTCGTTGACGGTTACCGCCAACCCTGGCGCTTGCCGGGTCGCCTACGCCGGTCTGTGTGCAGGAGAGAAGTTCTGGAGTTTCTTCGAGCTGCTGGCAAAGAATCCCGGTCGGGTGGATGAACTGAGTCTGCGGTCCCTGTTGGGTCAACTTGGAATCGCATCGGATGAGTCTGCACGCTGCATGAACAGTGAGGGGGTCCGACAACGAGTCGAGACGGATGGAGTTCAAGCTGGCGAGTTGGGCTTGGCTGGGGGCCGTTGGATGGTGGAGGGTCGCCCATTGCCGTTGGGGATCAATGCCCCAGGACTGGATGCGGCCATTCGGGTTGCTCTTGGTGAAGCTCAGCCCGATTCGGACGGGCGGGTCCCTGCACGCCGGTTGGCCCCCGTTCCTGCATCGGCCTCGGTGGGAACGCTGCCCATGCGGCGTGTGGGCGATTTCTACGTGGATGCGACAGAGGCCCTTGTGGTCCGCGACGGCTCCGCGCGCAGTGTCGCGGGGATGGTCCCCACCGCTGCGAATTGGTTTGAAGCGGATGAGGCCTGTCGTACTGCTGGGAAGCGCCTCTGCACGGTGGAAGAGTGGCGACAGGCCTGCAGCGGTGAGCGATTCTCGGATTGGTTGGTCGAGGGGCGACGCTGGCCCTACTCCGACATCTGGTCACCGACGCTCTGCTGGGATTCTGGAAACAGCACGCGCACTTCCGCCTACGAGACTGGACAGAAGCCGTTCTGCAAAAGCCCGGAGGGCGTCTATGATCTCACCGGGAACGTCTGGGAGTGGGTCGGGCTCACTCCAGGGGAAGCCCAACTGCTGGGGGGCTCCTTCTTGGAGGGGTCCAATGCAACGTGCTCGGCGGTCCTGGAGGGGTTTGGTCCTCGGTATTCTGCACCTTGGACGGGTTTTCGCTGCTGCGCAGTGCAGGCCGTTGAGGCGACTGGAGCCGGTTTGGCTCCTCGTTCGGAGAGCAGCGGCGGCTTTCCCCTCCCCATGGAACCGGACACCTCGAGGGTGCTGGTCCATGTGGTCCAGTCAGGCTGTCCTGCTTGCGCACATTCGACCCGAGCGCTCGCGAAACTCCAAGAGCAGGGAGAGTCCACGCGGGTCATAGCGGTGGGACTGGGGGTGGACGAGCGGGAGCTGAAGCGGCTTCTCAGGCCCTCGGGTCTGCAGTCGAAGGAGCTGCCGGATCCCGAGGGGAGGTGGACGGGTGCTTTGCGGGTTGTGGACCTCCCTACAACACTGGTGTTGGCTGAAACGGGCCAAGAGCGCGCACGCATGGAGGGATTCAGCCAGCAGGGATGGCGGGCGCTTGTGGAAGCACTGCAGGTCGATGAGGAGAGATAGAAAAGAAGGCGGCCTCATCTTTGGTGGGCTTTCTGCGTTCTGTGACAAAAAGTGGGAAGCCCCGTGGGGAGTCTTCGGATACTCTCACGCCGCAACCGGCCGTCCTCCCTTCGGCCGCGATTAGAGAGGTATCCCTATGATCCGTGCAATCTTCGCATTCTCCGTCATCGGCTTGGTGGCCGGCTGCGCCAGCAAGGGCGACGTCGAGGCCCTCCGCGCCGACATCGCTGCCCTCAGCGAGAAACTCGACACCATCTCCGCCTCCGGTGGCGCAAGCGGTGCCCAAGCAAATGCTGCTCAGGCAGAGACTGCTGCTCGTGAGCTCTACAACGAGGCACGCAGCCTTCATCAACAAGGCAAGAGCGACGAGGCCAAGGCCAAGCTCACGGAATTGACCACGCGTTACGGCAGCACCCGCACTGCACAACGTGGAAGCCGCATGCTCAAAGAGCTGAACCTGGTCGGTTCGGATGCCCAGCCCATCACGGCCGCTCAGTGGTACCAGGGCGAGGCACCCAATGTGGAGTCCGGCGTCAGCATGGTGGTCTTCTGGGAGAAGTGGTGCCCCCACTGCCGTCGTGAGATGCCCGAACTCGAGGAAACCTACAAAAAATACGGCGATCGCATGAGCTTTGTGGGACTCACCAAGCAGTCGAAGAACACCTCCGATGAGGACGTGCAGTCCTTCATTGAGGAAAACGCTTTGACCTACCCCATCGCCAAAGAAGATGGCTCCATCTCCAATGCTTACGCAGTTTCTGGGATCCCAGCTGCTGCAGTAGTCAAGGATGGCAAAGTGGTGTGGCGCGGCCACCCAGGAAGCCTGTCAGACGAAATGCTCGACGGCTGGCTCAACTGAGACCAGTCTGATGAAACGGGGCCTTCGGGCCCCTTTTTTTTAGGAAAACCATGGACCACGCCAAAACTGTAGAACTTCTGGGTGCTCAGGCTGAGTATCTCCTCGACCACACCTGTACCGGCATCACCAAGGATCGGCTCCATCTCCCCGGCTCCGATCATGTGGATCGCGTCTGGAAAGATTCCGACCGAAACAACCAAACCCTGTGCTCGATGCAGTCCCTGATGGATCACGGTCGCTTGGGTGGTACGGGTTACCTGTCCATTCTCCCGGTCGACCAGGGCATTGAGCACTCCGCCGGGGCAAGCTTCGCGCCCAATCCCGACTACTTCGACCCCAGCAACATCATCGAATTGGCCATCGAGGGAGGCTGCAACGGCGTCGCCACGACCTACGGGGCGCTCGGAGCAGTGGCTCGGAAATACGCCCACAAAATTCCGCTGATTCTGAAGCTCAACCACAACGAGCTGCTCACCCACCCGAACACCTTTGATCAGATCATGTTTGCTCAGATTGAGGATGCCTGGAACATGGGCTGCAAGGCGGTGGGAGCCACCATCTACTTTGGCTCTCCTGAGTCCAACCGCCAGATTGTGGAGGTGGCTGAGGCCTTCTCGCGAGCGCACGAACTCGGCATGACCACCATTCTGTGGTGCTATCTTCGCAACTCGGGCTTCAAGGTCGACGGCGAGGACTACCACACATCAAGCGACCTCACCGCGCAGGCGAATCACTTGGGCGTGACGATTGAGGCTGACATCATCAAGCAGAAGATGGCGACCAACAATGGCGGCTATCTTGCTCTCAACAGCGGCAACTCCAGCTACGGAAAGCTGGACAAGCGGATCTACTCCGAGCTCTCCTCGGAGCACCCCATTGACCTGGTGCGCTACCAGGTGGCGAACTGTTTCATGGGCCGCTGTGGACTGATCAACTCGGGTGGAGCCTCGGGTGCGAATGATTTGCAGCAGGCGGTACTCACGGCTGTCATCAACAAGCGCGCAGGCGGGATGGGTCTGATTTCTGGACGCAAGGCGTTCCAGAAGACCCGTGCAGAGGGCGTTGCTCTGCTCCATGCGATTCAGGACATCTACCTGGATGAGAAAATCACTGTCGCTTGATTCTCGGGCTGCGTGTGAGGCATAAACGAGGAGATGTTTACCTCGTTTTTTGTCGGTGCAGCCTTGGCCAATGGTCAAACCACCCACATGTGGATCAGCCATGAAGCACTTGAGGTCCTTCCAGAGGGGGACCTCAAGTCGTTTTTGGAGCAGCCCGAGCACCTTGCCGCCTTGGAAAACGGCACGATGTTTCCCGACGGAGGCTACGCTGTGGGTCATCCCTATGGCGAAACGGCACACTGGGAGCCGTTTCAGGGACTCTTTCGGGACTGGATTCTCGACAATTACCAGGGCCCGGAGGACCCGGCGGCCGGTCGTGACGTGGCCTTCTACTTGGGTATGGCAAGCCATGGAATGGCCGATCAGGTTTTCGATGCGCTGTACATGGAGCGTTCCAAACAAAAGGATGCGGCTTTTGGATGGTCGACGGGTGAGAGTCTCGACACCTCCAGCGACATTGTCTGGGCCTGGGAGACCGGCTCTCAGGTTCCGCCTGAGGCTTGGGTGCCCCCTATCATGAAGACGCTTTTTGCCGAGGTGGGCATCGAGATTGACGACGAAACCCTGATGCTGGGACAGGAGCGCCTGGGGTTGGCGATTGATTTTGTGGGGGTGAGCGGACAAATCGAGTCGGGGGTCGAGACCCACCGCGCTCATTTTCCCTGGGCCTGCAACCACCTCACGGATCGCAGTGTTCCCGGAGGACCCTATTCGGAGGCCGAGATCATTGCGCACTATTGGATGGATCTCTGGGACGAACTCCATGGCGATAGCCTGGACCTCGAGGTGCTCGCGACGTTTCCAGGAGAGGGAGGTCGGGAGCACCACAAAGCTTCTGAGGACGTGGAATCACGCCTCACCGTGGTGTTCAATCGCAGCCTCCTGAGCCGTGAGGTGCAAGAAGCCACCGTTTTGTTGGAGGGAGAGGGGGCCGTTCCCGTTTTGGACCCTTGGTTGTTCTACAGGGACGACAGCCATGTGCTCCATCTGGATCCGGACGTGAACTGGTCGGACAACACGGACTACACGGTGACCCTCAAGGAGGGGATTGAGGGCACAGATGGCCGAGCGCTTCAAAGCGACTTTGTGCTCAACTTCAGCACAAAACCCTTTGAAGACCCCCGACAGAACACCGATCCCTGCACGTGCTCCAGCCACTCAGGTGCTCGGGTGGCCTGGGCTTGGCTTGCGGCCGTCGCCGTGTGGCGACGACGCGCAAGACCAGGACCTAAGCGGTCTCCTCATCTTGGATGAAGGTCTCTTCCTTGAACCACATGGCGACAGGGATGTAGAGAATCGCCCAGACAAACATGCAGCCTGCGAAGAACAGGTAGTAGGAAGGGCCAGAGAGTTTCGCGACCTTGGTGGGTTTGTCGGCTTTTACGATCGACGCGGTGCTTGCCGATGAACCATTGGGGGTGGACACCAGGGTCCACTCGTAGGTCAGGTCGTCTCCGTTTGCATCGTAGGAGCTGCTGGCATTGAGTGCTACGGTCGAGCCGGTCAGCACATTCTCACCGCTTCCGGCGGAAGCCTGCGGAGGATGGTTTTCGGTGCTGATTTCCACCATGGCCTGGTAGTCGGCCTCAAATCCACGTTTGGAGAGGTTGAGGTTGACCACATAGATGCCCTCGACATCGGGCGTGAAGCGCGGCGTCTTGGAGGAGCCATGTACCAGTGAATCCTCGGTCACGCTGGAGCCCTCAGGCACAGCCAGGAAGGTCCAGATCGGATTCTTGCCCTTGACGTCTCGGGTGATGGAGCCGTCGTCTCCCTCCTTGAGGGTGACCATTGCACTCGATCCATTGAGGTAGACGTCCTTGCCCGGAGGAAGCACTCGGAAAGCCTGCAGTTCGTTCTCTACGAGTGACTCCACATTGTTTTCGTTGGATGGCTCTTCCGTTGCATCAGCGGTGGGTGCCTCCTCTGCGGCATCCGCAGCGTCAGTGGTGGGTGCCTCCTCTGTGGCTTCGGCAGCGTCAGTGGTGGGTGCCTCTTCTGCGGCTTCGGCAGCGTCGGCAGCGGGTGCTTCAACCTCTGCGGCTTCGGTGGCGGGTGCTTCAACCTCTGCGGCTTCGGTGGCGGGTGCTTCCTCCGCTGAGCGAGCCGTGGTGTCTTCTGCGGGTGTCGGCAGCTCCCCGTCGTAGGCCGTGTAGGTGACCTGAGCGTTGTGATGAGACTGTCCGTCACTCACCCGAACCTGCAGCGTGTACTCGCCCGCTACGTCGGGCACGAAGCTCGGTGGATCATCGAGAATGACCGCATTCACCATGGCCGTGAACAGGTTTCCAAGGGCCACCGAGGCCAAGAAGAGTCCCATGATCCAGGACTTCATGACCTTCGGTGCCTGCGTGTAGGAAAACTCCAGGGCTGTGATGGAGATCATCACTTCGGCAGCGGTCAACACCGCATAGGCCAACAGCTGCCACACAATGTTGGGATGCTCGCCCGCTTCAATCTGAACCTCAATCCAAGCGGGGATGAGGAAGGCAATGGTGGTGATGAAAAAGCCGATACCAATCTTCCGGAGAGGACTCAGCGGGAAGATGCGGTTGATGGCGGGGTACACATAGAACGCAAAGAGCGGGATGAACGCCATGATGAGAATGGGGTTCATGACTTGAATCTGACTGGGCAGCCACTCAACGCCCAGGAAGTGGCGATCCATCAAGCCAGCCTGCTGGACCCATCGGGATCCGGTCTGATCGAAGAGCGCCCAGAACATCAGCACGAAGAGGTAGATCAGGCAGAGCTTGAACATGACCCTCAAGCCCAGTGGAGAGAAGACTTCTTTGAGAAACTCCTTTCCGCGAGGGGGGATGTGGATGAATTCGCGACGCCCGAGCCAGAACACCCAGGTGGCCAAGAGCATGAGGCCACCGGGAACTCCGAAGGCCACTTGCGGGCCGTAGGCTTCGAGTAGCCATGGCGTGGCGATCGAGGACGCGCCAGCACCCAAGTTGATGGAGAAGTAGAACCACCCAAAGACCTTCTCGAGAAGGTGAGAGTTCGACTTTCCAAATTGATCTCCGACATGGGCGGAGACGCAGGGTTTGATGCCTCCTGCGCCCACGGCGATCAGGCCCAATCCGAGGGCCAGACCTTGCCGAGTCTCGTCCAGTGCCAGTACGAGATGACCCGCGCAGTACACGAGGGAAAGCGCGATAATCGTGAGGTACTTGCCCAAGAAGACATCGGCGATGATCGCGCCAAGCAGTGGGGTGAGGTACACCGCGAAGGTGAACATGTGGTACCAGACGCTTGCCTCGGACTCGGACATGGGGTCGACCACGCCATCGCTGTTGAGCAAGTAGGTGGTCATGAAGACGAAGAGGATGGTCTTCATTCCGTAGAAGGAGAAGCGCTCGGCGGCTTCATTTCCGATGATGTACGGGATACCTTTCGGCATCTCGGTCGAGGAAACAGGGGCTGTGAGGTATTTGGATTCGCTCATGAATGTCACTCGGTAAAAAGGCGTCGGTCCCTAACTATCTCGTTGCGAGCCGGATGCAGGTATCGCAGTGTGTGGATAGAGACACTCCCCCGCGGCAACTAGGTGTGCAACATGCCCTCTTGGACTCCATCCTCTTGGCGAGACTTTCCGATTCATCAACAGCCGGAGTACGCTGATCCGACCCGTGTCGAATCGGTCCTCGCTCAAATCTCTCGCCTCCCTCCACTGGTTCATCCTGGAGAGGTCGATTCTCTCAAGAACTCCCTCGCAGCGGCAGGCCGAGGAGAGGCTTTCTTGCTCCAAGGTGGAGACTGTGCGGAACGATTTGAGGACTGTGCACGGGGCCCCATCGAGCGAAAGCTCAAGATCCTTCTCCAGATGAGTCTGGTCCTCACTTGGGGAGCGCGGCTTCCTGTGGTTCGTGTTGGACGAATTGCAGGTCAGTTTGCCAAGCCTCGCTCCCGGTCAACGGAGGTCGTCAACGGGCGGGAGATTCCAAGCTACCGAGGGGACAATGTCAATTCCCACGATGCTCAGGACCGTGAGCCAAACCCCGACCGACTCCTGCAGGCCTACCATCATTCCGCGGCCACATTGAACTACCTCCGGGCCCTCTTGGATGGCGGAGTGGCGGATCTGCAGCACCCGGAACACTGGAACCTCTCCTTTGTTCAAGAGGCTCGGGCTCGAGGCCAGTACGAGGATCTCATTGCTCGCATCCATGACACCTTGGACTTCATGAGGGCGACGGGTGTAGGGGATGCAGAGTCGTGGCGACGGGTCGAATTGTTCACCTCGCATGAGGGGCTCTTGCTGGCTTACGAGCAAGCCCACACCGAGGCCGTGTGTGAACGTCACTACAACCTGGGTGCCCACATGCTCTGGATTGGAGATCGCACCCGTCAGCTCGATGGAGCGCATCTGGAGTATTTCCGAGGCATCGAGAACCCGATTGGATTGAAAGTGGGCCCAAGCATGTCTCCGGACGACCTCTTGGGCAGTCTGCGTGTTCTGAATCCGGAGAATGAGCTGGGCAAGGTGACGCTCATCACTCGATTTGGGGCGGAACGCGCGGGTGAGCTGCTGCCCCCCCTTCTTGAGACGGTCAAGCAAGAGGGCTGTCAGGTTGTTTGGTCTTCCGATCCGATGCACGGCAACACGGTGTCGACGCCCAGTGGGATCAAGACACGGGACTTCGGTCAGATCGTCGCAGAGCTCGAGGCGGTTTTCCGTGCTCACCGAGATGCGGGAACGATTCTTGGTGGTGTGCATTTTGAGTTGACGGGTGAGGACGTCACCGAGTGCACTGGAGGCGCCCAGGGCCTCTCAAGTGACGACCTTGAGCAGCGTTATCAGTCCTACTGTGACCCTCGCTTGAACTATGCTCAGAGCCTGGAGCTGGCCTTCCTGCTCTCGGGTTGGCTGCGCGAGACCCCCTCTGGAGTACAGCGATGAACATCTGGATGGTGCCTGTTCTGCTCGGTGTCGCCGCTTGCTCTGCGAGGCAAGAGACCTCCCCTGTTTCAGACGAGGGTATGGACACGCCAGCGGCAGGGGAAGCGCCTCAAGAGGCGTGTGTTGCGTCCTGTCTCGAGTCTTCGGCCATGCAGGCTCGGTCCCCGCAGGCCATCGAGGAGACCTGCCGCCAGCGTTGCTCCGGAGAGAGCGGGCCGCTCTCACCCCAGAGTGTGGAGTAGCCATGTCGGGTGTGGTTTTGATCACGGGCTGCAGTCGCGGGATCGGCAGGGAATCGGCTCTGAGGCTCGCGGAGTTGGGCTGGACTGTTGTCGGAACACTCCGCAGCGATTCGGGACAGGCAGAGCTGGAAGCAGGTGGCGTTGAAGTGGTTCGGATGGACGTCACTCGACCGGACGAGGTGGCCGGTGCGGTGCAGAGCATTGTCGCTCGGCATGGAGGGATTGATGCCCTGGTAGCCAATGCGGGTCGTGGGCTGTTTGGGTGTTTTGAAACCCTTGAGGAGCAGCAGGCTCGTGACTTGATGGACGTCAATTTTTTTGGGGTGTTGAGCTGTGCTCGAGAGGCTCTTCCTCACCTGCGGCAGAGTCGGGGGCGCTTGGTGGTCATCAGCTCCATTGCTGGGCGTCGCGCTGCGCCGGGTTCGAGTCTCTACAACGCCTCCAAATTCGCGATCGAGGGTTGGGCAGAGGGTCTGTCTTACGAGCTGGCTCCCTTTGGTGTTGATGTCGTTCTCGTGGAGCCCGGACCTACAGAGAGCGGGTTCTTTGATGTGAAGTGGTGGGGAAAGCGCGAGCTTTCCGCCTACACACCGCTCAACGCCCGACTTCAGGAACTCCAGGACTCCGTGAAGGACAAATGTGTGCCGGTAGGGGTGGTGGTTGATGCCGTGGTGGCGGCGCTCACCAAGCCCAAGCCAGCCTTTCGAATTCCTACTGGAACCAACACGAAGATGCAGCTTCTCGCCAAATCCAGCCTTCCAGAGAGGTGGTGGCGGGGCTTGGTGCAGAAGGCCGTGGGGTTTCCCGACCAGGACTGAGTGTGGAGGGGACCGCCTTGCAGAAGAGCCACCCCTCGGAGCGTGCAGGAGTACGCTACTCGCGGTAGTCGGAGAGACCGATTCCGGAGAGCGCTGCCCTCTTCACAGTGCGCAGAGTGGACTCGCCGACGTAGTAGAGTTCGGAGAGCTCAGCCACGCTGCGAAGCCGACCGGCATTGAGGATGCTGTCGACAGCGCGAGCATCAAGGCCTAAGGCCTCGTCCAGAATCCAGGCTTCAGCCCCATTGATCCACTCGAGGGTGATCTCGGCCTCGTCCACGGAGAAGGAGACGTTGTCCCAGGTGCCGAGGTAATCTCCGCCTGCGGGAACAAAACCCAGGTAAGCGGCATGGCTAGCGAGCTTGTGCAGAGCGCTCGGACCGACCCAGCGAACGGAGTCGACTTCATCGATGCTGTCGAAAAGGTCGTCGTCGGTGGTTCCGAACTCGTTGTCACCACCGTCGCGGTGCCCGATCAAGTTTCCAGCCGCGCGGCGATCCAGGCCGACCTCGACATCGAGTACTTCAAAGTGGGTCTCAGGGCTGTTCAGGAAGTCCAAGAGTCCGACCGACTCTGGGCTGCCTTCGACAACACGTTTTTCCTGCACATCGATATCGAGCGGAGAAAACTCTCCCTCTTGGGTACAGGCAGCAGACAACACAAGACAAGCGGCCAGTGAGCCGCAGCGGGATCCAAACATCGGGACCCTCCTTTTCGCAGATGAACAAGGATGGAGCCGCGGATTCAACCAGCAGTGTGGGAGAGGGACATCTGGTGCCGCCACGGACCCCTCGCACAACGACCTCCTACGCCACGGAGTTCGGCTTGTCCTGTCATGTCATGTCAAGGAATCGTCATTGACGCGTCAAGGGTTATCGGGCCGCCCGACGATCTCGGCGGCGGAAAATGGCCAAGGCCAACAGCAAGCCAATCCCGCTTGCGCCGCGCGGAGAGGATGAAGAACACGCACAGCTGCCCGAGTCATCGCCACCGGGAAAGCCCGAGCTGCCTCCATCATCCTTGTTCCCCGAGGACTGACCCGTGTCTTCTGTTGGCGTGGAGGTGTCCTCAGTGGTGTCGCCCGTGTCGGCAGTGTCGACGGGGTTGCAGTCCTCGTCCAGACCTGGGGCATTGGGGTAGAGGTCGGGATTCTCGTCGTCGCAGTCCTCCTCAAGAGAGAAGCCATCGCCGTCCTGGTCGTCATCGTTCCCGTCGCAGTCCTGATCGATGCCGTCGTACCAGATTTCTTCGGCGTCAGGACTGATGTCGCTGTTGTTGTCGTCGCAGTCTTCCCCTCCGAAGAGGTTGGTGTCCCACCCGTCTCCGTCGGCATCGTAGTCGGAGGCATGATCGCAGTCGAAGATCAGGCCGTCGTAGGGGGTGTCAGGAGCACCGGGGTAGATGTCCTCGTCGGCATCATCGCAGTCCTCGCCGCCGTAGGTCTCTGAATCGAAGCCGTCCCCGTCATAGTCGTAGTCGCTGGCCCCGTCGCAGTCCTGGTCGATTCCGTCGTAGTAGGTCTCGAGTGCGTCGGGATGAATGGTCTCATCCTCATCGTCACAGTCTTCACCCTCGTAGTCCTGGGAGTCGAAGCCGTCGCTATCCTGGTCGAAGTCACTTGCGCCATCGCAGTTCTGATCCACGTCGTCGTACCAGATCTCAGCTGCCGCGGGTGAAATGGCGCCATCAGAATCGTCACAGTCTGTGCTGTCGGCCAGGTAGCCCGAGGGGACAAAGCAGGCATTCGTCGTATTCGAAGGGTCGCCGTAGCCGTCGGTGTCGTTGTCGGCGTACCACGTCAAGGCGTCCGTGGCCTCATCATCGTAGGTCTCACCATCACAGTCCCAGTCTGTGGTGTCGCAGGTTTCAGGGGCCCCAGGGAAGATGCTGGAGTTGGTGTCGTCGCAATCGCTGGCATCGCTCAAGTAGCCCGAGGGCTGGGTGCAGCTGTTTGTGGGGGCTGAGGGGTCTCCAAATCCATCGCTGTCGCTGTCTGCAAACCAGGTGCTCGCATCAGTGGCACTGTCCTCGTCCACCACACCGTCGCAGTTGTTGTCCACGCTGTCGCAGGTTTCCGGCGCTCCGGGGTAGGTTGCGGAGCTGGAGTCATCGCAGTCTGTGCTGTTCGCCACGAAGCCCGAGGGTTGGATGCAGTCGATGTCCGAGATCGCGACATCGCCGAAGCCATCCGCATCGCTGTCGGCGTACCAGGTCAAGACATCAACGGCGGTATCTTCGTCAATGGAGCCGTCGCAGTTGTTGTCGACCGTGTCGCAGTATTCGTCGGCACCGGGATAGGTCGAGGCGTCGGAATCGTTGCAGTCTGTGCTGTCGGTGACGTGCCCGCTGGGAAGACTGCAGGAGGATGTGGAGGAGGCGCTGTCTCCATAGCCGTCTCCGTCACTGTCCGCGTAGTACGTAGATGCGTCGAGGGCATCTCCCTCGTCGATCACCCCGTCGCAATCGTCGTCATGTCCATCGCAGTATTCGTCGACCCCTGGATTGATGCCGAAGGCCGAGTCGTCGCAGTCGGTGCTGTCTGCGACGAAGTTCGTGGGCTTGGTGCAGGCGGTGGTAGAAATCGCGGGATTGCCATACCCGTCGTTGTCGCTGTCGGCGTACCAGTCCGTGGCATCGATCGCATCGCTCTCATCCGTGAGGTTGTCGCAGTCGTTGTCTACCCCATAGCACTACTCGTCGGCGCCCGGGTAGGCGGAGCTGTCCCCATCGTCGCAATCCGTGTTGTCGGCGACGGTGCCGGAGGGCTGGGTGCACGAGCTTTGGGTCGAGCTGCTGTCCCCGTAGCCATCCCCATCGGCATCGGTGAACCAGATGGCGGCATCCAGAGCATTGGGCTCGTCCACGGTACCGTCGCAGTCGTTGTCTACCGTGTCGCAGTATTCATCGGCGCCCGGGTAGGTGTCGGCGTCGGAGTCGTCGCAATCGGAAGCGTCGAGAACGTACCCGGTGGGTTGACTGCACCCGGGCTGAATGGAGGTGCTGTCTCCATAGCCATCCCCGTCAGCATCGAGGTAGAAGTCCGTCGCATCGATCGCATCGCTCTCGTCCACCGTTCCGTCGCAGTCGTTGTCGACCCCGTCGCAGGCCTCATCTGCTCCCGGGTAGTTGTCGGCGCTGTCCATGTCGCAGTCGTCCGACGCGTTGTACCCGTCACTGTCTGAATCGGTGTACCAGTCGTAGAACTCCTGGACCTCACTGGAGGAGAGAGCACCATCCCAGAAGCGAAACTCATCAAGCTGGCCGTTCAGCAAGTCGCTGCTGCTGTCCGTCCCGCAGAGAACAAAATCCTCCGTGCCGTAGGCAACGTAGTGGCTCATGGTGAGCAGAGACTGGATGCTGCCGTCGAGGTAGAGTGAGGCGGTTTTGTTGTTGAGGGTGGCCACCACATGATGCCAGACGCCAGCGGTCAGTGTACCGCCGCTGATGGTGGTCGTGCTCCCGCCGTTGGCAACATCCAGATGCAAGCCGCCGACACTGTCGACGTAGAGCCAGTAGCCACTGGGATTGAGGCCATTGTTGCCTTTGGAAACCACGGTGCAGTCGCCACTGCAGCTTCCGAAGTTGGGGATGTAGACCCAGGCGGACAAGGTGAAGTCCGATGGCTCGAATTGACTGTCTGCACCGTGGCTGGCGATTCCGGTCGACCCGTCGCAGGACAGGCTGTTGCTGGAGTCCCACGAGAGGCCCAGTTCGCCGTCCAGTGGGGTCGATGATGCGATGGCGGCTCCGCTGGAGAGGGTGAGGTCGAGACCGCTGGCGTGCTGCTCTGTTGCTGTGGTCGACGACGTGCTCTCGTCGAAGGTGTAGAGGAGAATTTCGTCCTCAGCAAATCCCGCGTGTGCGAGTTGGAAAGGAAAAGCTGCGGCGAGGAGGAGGGCAGCGAGTCGGTGCATGAAAAACCTGCCTGTGGGATATCGAAACAGTAGCAGGAGACACGCCGTTTCGGAAGACCCCGGACGCCGATTGCGGAGGAGAACGAGTCTGCGTAGATTGAGGCCATGAAGACACACTTTTTTCCTTTGGTTTTTCTGGGTGCACCGACCGGTTGTGCTTTTGTGAGTGATGCGGACCACGAGGAGCGACTTTCGTTGTTGGATGAGGACGGGGATCAGGATGGATTTTTGGCCTCGGAGGACTGCGACGACAACGACGCCACCGCCTTTCCTGGCAACGTGGAGGACTGCGACAACATCGACAACGACTGCGATGGCGAAATTGATGAGGCTTCTTTTCGGTACAGGGATCGCGATGGGGACGGTTTTGGCGATTCGGAAACCGGGGAGAGCGTTGGCTGCGAGGAGTCGGAGGGCTTTGTGGCCAATGCGGGAGACTGCAACGACATGGATCCCCTTGCCTGGACGGGGGCAGAAGAGGTGTGCAACGACGGGTCGGACAACGACTGCGATGGAACAGCGAACTCTTGTGTCTTTCCCTCTGCCCTCACCGTGGCCGAGTTGGACCTTGAGTTTGAGGCCGGCCCGTTGGACCGCGAGTTTGGATCCCAAGTGACCTGGGTGGCTCCCTCATCCGCCGAGGCCGTCACGGGAATACTGATCTCTGCGCCTCGAGGGAAACTGGCAAATTCGACAGGCACAGCCACCCAAGGTGCGGTCAGCTATTTCGCGGTTAATCGGGACACGTTGGAGTCCGGGAAGGTCGGTGAGCCGACGCTCCGCCTTGTGGATGGCGACCCGGAAGAGCCCGATTCAGAGGGGAATCTTGGAGTGGGGATCTGGTCAGGCTGGGGGGCTTACGATTCGGATGACGACTCGGCCCCGTTCTCGTTGATTTCCCAGCCGGTCAGCGCTCAAAATCTGATGGGAAATGCCCCGTCTTGTCGGATCTACCTGCTTCCGAGTGACGCCCTCTCTGGTGCCACAGAGAGCGAGATACGCTCGGTCTCCACGAGACAGAGCGCGGTGCCGTGCGACACGTATGCGTCGTATGGAACAGTGATGACAGGGCTGTCTTCGGGTTTCGAGGAGGAGGCGGAGTTTTGGTCTGCAGTGGGCGTTCCCGGGTATGCCGAGAGCGTACGGTATTCGGATCAAGGAGCAGTGCATCTCTTGAACTGGGGAGAGGACCTCTTTGAGGAGGGTGGAGAAGATTCGGGCCCTCTCCTGGTGGAATACGCGCCGACAAAGGACGCGCTCCTGGGCCGATCGGTCGCCACGCTCTCCGGCAGCACCAACGGCGACACGTTGATCATCGGCCGGACAGACGGTTTCTACTGGTTGGGCCAAGAGCAGTTGGATGGGGTCTTGGAGGATTGGACACCCGGCAACGCCTTGGTTGTGGAGTTGCCGCAGGACTCGAATTTTGTTCACTCTGCAGGCAGCGACTCGACCTTTGGAGCCTCGCTGGAGGCCTTGGACATCGACGGGGACGGCAACGATGAGCTTGCGGTGGGTGCACCGGGAGAAGACGACAGTGTCGGTCACGTGTTTCTTTTTGGACCGCTGTTGTCCGGCTACTCCACACAGAATGCGGAGCAGGTGTTGTCGGGGAAGGAGATTGATTCGGAGATGGAGAAGAAGATGAGGCTGTTGCGATTCGGAGCAGCACTCAGCTCGGGGGACCTGAACGGGGATGGGTACTCGGATCTCGCGGTTGGCGCACCGGAGACGAATTACGGGCGTGGAGGAGTCCTGCTTTTTGCGGGCGATGGCAGCGGTAAGCTGCAGGAGTGGGTCAAGCTTCACGGCGATTCTGGGGCCTTCGGGAGCTCACTCGATGCGTCAGGAGACTGGAGCCAAGAC
>JAYXVV010000080.1:0-10140 GCA_036021505.1 Myxococcota bacterium
AGACTCGGTGAGGCTCAACAGTACGTAAAAGACGGGAGGTGGAGAACTTGGGAGCCCCTCGGACACCTTGGCAGGAGCCTCCACGGTAAAACCCTTGGCATCTTTGGCATGGGTCGAATTGGCTCGGCGGTGGCCCACCGCTGCTCGGGGGGATGGAGCATGAAGGTGGTGTATTGCTCCCGAACACCCAAAGACCACATGGCTCCCGAAGGATCAAGACACGTCGACTTTGATACACTTTTAGAAGCATCCGACTTCATCTGTGTCCACGCACCTCTGACCCAAGATACGTTCCATCAATTCGATTTCGATGCGTTCAAAAGAATGAAAACCACCGCTGTCTTTGTGAACACGGGGCGCGGTGAAATTCACGATCAGAAGGCACTGTCAAAGGCTCTGAAACGGGGTCTGATTTTTTCAGCGGGACTTGATGTGACAAGCCCTGAACCGATCGCCTCGGATGATTCTCTGCTCGGTCTGCCCAACTGCATCGTGCTGCCACACATCGGGAGCGCCACTGTGGAGAGCCGTGAAGCAATGGCGGACATCGCTGCGGACAATCTCCTGCTGGGCCTCCGAGGGTCCCCCCTGCGCTGTCCAGTCACCGTTTAGGCGCAACCCATGCTTGTTGTTTTTGATCTCGACGGCACCCTGGTCGACTCCAGACGTGCCCTTCTCGAAGCCCACACCGAAGCCTGGTCTTCCGTTGGGCTCGAAAGACCTCCGGAACAAGAAATCTTAAACCTCATCGGACTGCCCCTGTACAAGACCATGGAGCTGTTGGCATCTCGTGAGGAGCCTCAGCCGCTCGTGGACGCCTATCGCCGAGCCTACAGCCGCACTGCCCCGCAGTACGAGACCCTTTTCGAGGGAATCGAGACGCTTCTGCAGCGGCCATTTCGAGCGGCGGTGGCGACAGGAAAGAGTCAGAATGGAGCAGAAACAGCGGTCAAGAGGCACGGTCTTTGGGACCGCTTCGAAGTGGTTTTCGGGGGCAACTCGGTTCCCCGGCCCAAGCCCTACCCGGACCTCCTGTACGCCATCATGGAGAAAACCGGAACACGCGAGTTGATCATGATCGGTGACACCACCTATGACTTGGAGATGGCCGCCAGCGCGGGCGTCGAGGGGATTGGGGTGAGCTGGGGGCACCACAGCCCTGAGCGCTTGAGAAGCTGGGCTCCCGTGGTGGATACCGTCGCTGAGCTTCAACTGAGGCTCGGGGTCTGAGTCTCCAGGGGCGCTCCTGAGACCCTCTCTCGACGCCCCATCGCATCATCCATGCGAAGGAGAAGTTCATCCAACTGCAAGGGCTCTCCAGGCTCACAGACCCCCAAAACAACCCCAACGCGAGAGAGCACCTGATCCGGAGTCTCCTGCTCAAGAAGCGCTCTCAAGGTTTGATTTCCCCGACGCTTGGCGAGTCGATGGCCGCTGTCATCCACCCAGAGCGGAAGATGAGCGAAGCTTGGGGGCGGGTAGCCGAGGGCTCGAAAGAGACTCACTTGGCGGGGACTTGAGGCGAGTAAATCCCGACCTCGAACCACCTCCGTGACCCCCTGGAGCGCATCGTCCACCACCACCGCCAAGTGGTAGGCCACCACGCCATCCTTTCGCTGGACCACGAAATCCCCCACCTCTGTTGGCAGATGTTGGCAGAAGCGTCCTGCCCAGTGGTCCTCGACACAGACGAGCTCCTCCGAAACCGAGAAGCGCAAGGCCACGACGTCTTGCTCGCTGAGCACCCGCCCTTTGCAGATACCGGGATAGACCGGACCTTCTTCTCCTGCATGAGGAGCCGAGGCGTGATTGGCGATGTCCTTGCGAGAGCAGCGGCAGCGGTAGATCCGACCTTTGGAAGAAAGCTCGCGGAGTGCGCTCTCGTAGAAATGCAAGCGTTCGCTCTGCACGTAGGGACCCCAAGAATCGGTGCTCCCTGGACCAGCGTCAAATTTGAAGCCAAGAGTGTCCAGGTCTTCCAGAATGCAATCGGCGTACTCCGGTCGGCACCGCGCCGCATCGAGATCCTCCATGCGAAGGAACAGGCGGCCTCCAACGCGACGGGTCCGATAGGTGGCCCAAACCGCCGCAAAGAGATTGCCGAGATGAAGGGGCCCAGTAGGGCTGGGGGCGTAGCGTCCGACGTAGCTCACCTCATCGGTGTAGCACGGTCGGGGGACTCACCGACACCGACACCCTGCGAAAACCGGTCCTTCGCCGCTCAAGCCGCCCGTGCTCTAGTTGGAGCGCAAAAAGGCCAGAAGATCGCTCTTTTCCTGGAGCTCCAGGTCACACCCAAAGCGGTGTCCGGTGTTGGCATGCGGTGTGGAGAGGCTTTGCTCACGCTCCTCCACACAGAGGAGTTCCTCCAGAGATCCCAGAGATCCATTGTGCAAGAAGGCATTCAAGGCAAAGAGGCCATCGAGCCGAGGAGCCTTGATGCCTCCTGTGAGATCCCCGTCGATGCCGCAGCAGATCTCGCCGTCACCATCTCCATCTCCCCAATCCCCAATCGCGGGATCCGTGCCGATCTCCTCCAGATCAAAGACTTCAAGACCCCCTCCCCGAGGCCCAGCATGGCAGTCTTGGCAGCCGGCTTCCCGAAACACCTCAGCTCCTGAGGCCACCGCCTCTGGATCCTGAAGCTCCAGCGGCTCGGGCGCGTCGAGCGACTCGATGAAGGCCTTCAAAGGGGCCAGCTCCGGCTCGCCCCACTCTTCCGAGGGACCCCCGCCGACAACAACAAATCCGGCAAGAAACTCATCCAGACTCTTGGCGGCTCCTGTCCACGCCAGCATGGCAGAATCCATTCCATGGGCTTGCATTTCTCGAGCACGAGGAATGCCCCAGACCGGAAGAATTTTGCTCACCGTGTGGACACCATCCTCGAGGGGCAGTGGCGCCATGGCAAAGTCCATGGTTCCCGGAAGCCACGAAGCATAAAACCCTTCCGCCTCAGTGCTCAAGCGAGGAATATCTGTGACTCCACCCAAAAGCATGGGAAGCATGTCCCACATCAGGCCCATCGCCAACATGGGATCCGCATCAAAGCGATCCAAGACAGGACGCACCACGTCAATCGCATCCGGGTGATGGTCGCTCTCTCGAAATCCAGGGACTCCACGCATCGACCCAATGAACAGGGAGAGAATGTGGGTCCCATATTCGTACTCCAGATTGGGATAGCCCACGGCGTATCGACCATCGGGCATCCGCCCAAAGTGGCAACTCGCACAGGTCAATGCAAGCGTGGAGGTGCGTCCCATGAGCGCACCCTCGCCCACCCCCAAGTGCCGCGGCTGGTCCGGTGTGGATCGATAGGGGTCCATCACAAGACCCAGCTTGGAGAAGCCGAGACCGAGCTCATCTGGGAAATTGCGGCTCATCCAGTCAATCAGCGGCTTGGGAATCCCCTCCGTTCCGAAGCCCTCATAGAAGAACATCGATTTGCCACAGAGCAACTTTAAGCGGCGATTCCCCCGGTTCTCTGCATAGGCTTCACAGGCCCCCTCCAGGGCACCGAACTCAAGGACCTCCAGGAGATCGAAAGAGGCATTGATGAGCCCCTCGGAGGTATCGGGTCGGGACCTGAACAGGTCGATTTCTTCAGAATCCTCGGGACCGGTTCCTGGAGCGACAAGCTCCTCCTGTCCAGCGGACAGAGAGGGCCCACGACCAAAGTGGTGTTCACCACCCGGCAGAGGTTCACTCTGGCACGCCGCGAGCAGCCACAGACTGATTCCGAGTCGGAATTTCACCGCAACCTCCTAATCTACCACCTATTAGATATGATCTATTCCCCAACTGTGCAGAAAAAACTGAAAAAAATCAGGATCAACAGACGCCGGATCGAGAATTTTCGGAGGTGACCCTCGACTTTTTGCCAGTTAGAAACCGAAGACGACAGGGAAAAACCATGAAGATCCAAACACTGCGCTGCGAGCTTGCTCGGCCCCAGAGCCCGAACGGGAAGCTGGTGGTCGTCCTGCACGGCCGCGGAGACAGCTCAGCAGGTTTCCACTGGATGCCGGGAACCCTCGGGATCCCGGGGGTGACCTGGCTTCTCGTCAATGCTCCAGACCACTGGTACGGTGGATTCAGCTGGTACGACATGCCCCCCAATCACGGTCCGGGCGTCCTCCGCAGCCGAGAGCTCCTGGAAAGCCTCTTCGAGGAGATCAATGCGGGCGGTTTCGAGGATGAAGACATTGCGCTCTTCGGCTTCAGCCAAGGCTGCCTGCTGACTCTCGAGTGGGGTGCTCGCACAAATCGAAAGCTGGCCGGTTGCGTTGGGGTCTCCGGGTACTGCTACGATGCCGCCAAACTCGGAGAAGAGCTGTCCGAGGCTGCTCGAACGCGCCCTTGGCTGGTCACCCACGGGTACCAAGATGAGGTCCTCCCCTACGAGGCGACTGCCGAACAAATCCGCGAGCTTCAGAAGGCTGGACTCCCCGTCGATTTCAGAGCCTACGCCAAGACCCACACCATTGACCCGGATCTCGAGGACATTCGTGAAGCCCTGCTTCGCATGCTGAACCCGCAGTGAGTCCAGACTGTTTTGGCCAATCCAGTGCCGACGCGGTACAAGCCCCTGAGAAGTCAGCCATAAACCGGTGGCGATTCAACACACACCGCCAACAGGTAGACCTCTTGAACTCCTTCGATTCCCTCGACCTGATCGAGCCCATTCGCCGCGCGATCGCTGAGGAGGGCTACAGCTCGCCCACGCCCATCCAAGCCAAGGCCATTCCTCCACTGCTCGCCGGCCAAGACGTGCTCGGGTGTGCTCAGACGGGAACGGGAAAGACGGCAGCCTTTCTGCTCCCGATTCTCCAGCACCTCACGCATGACCCTCACCACGGAAAGCGGCAAATCCGAGCGCTGATCCTGACTCCAACACGCGAGCTTGCCTCCCAAATTGGAGACAACTTCGCCCTCTACAGTCGCTACCTCCAGCTGAGGCATCTCGTGATCTTCGGAGGAGTCAAACAGCACGCTCAAGTCCGGGCGCTTCGAGGAGGCATTGATGTTCTGGTGGCCACCCCGGGACGGCTGTTGGATCTCCACAATCAAGGCTTTCTGGACTTCAAAAACGTGGACTTCTTTGTCTTGGATGAAGCCGATCGCATGTTGGACATGGGCTTTATTCGCGACATCCGAAAAGTTCTGGAACTGCTGCCCCAGCAGAAACAAAACCTCTTGTTCTCAGCCACAATGCCCGACTCCATCGTCAAGCTGGCCAGCGGATTCCTGAACAACCCCGTTCGGGTCGAGGTGGACCGGCAGTCCACGACCGTTGAACGCATCTCACAGTCCGTGATGTTCGTGGCCCGTCCCGACAAGAAGAGGCTGCTTCGCTCGCTGTTGCAGGGTCCAGAGGTCGAGAGTGCGATTGTCTTCACCCGCACCAAGCACGGTGCCAATCGCGTGGTCAAAGACCTCACCAAAGGCGGAATCGAAGCGGCTGCGATCCACGGCAACAAGTCCCAGAGTGCACGAACCCGCGCACTGGCCGGATTCAAGGAAGGGCGGATTCGCATCCTCGTGGCCACAGACATCGCATCCCGAGGAATCGACGTGGACGGGGTCAGTCATGTCTTCAACTACGACCTCCCCAACATCTCGGAGAGCTATGTCCACCGCATCGGACGGACCGGTCGTGCGGGGCGCGAGGGAATCGCTGTGGCCTTCTGCGATGAGACCGAGTCCAGCTACCTGCGGGATATCGAGAAACTGACCGGACAAGCTTTGACCGTCATCGACGATCACGAATGGCACTTCCCAGAAGCCATTCCTGCCCCCCGGCAGCAGCAGAGGTCGCGAAGAGCCCCAAAGCCTACGGAAAAACACTCCAGAAACACGCCCTCCGAGAAGCCGAGCAACAGCCGAAGACGCAATCGCTCCGGCTACTGGCAAAAGAGGCGTCGGAAGAAATCGCCTCAGTGAGCCAAAAGAGTTTTGAGCGGGCCTAAACACTTCCCAAGCCTTGGCCGAATCTCCACCGTCTCTCCCTCGCAATTGAGCTATAGTTCCCTGTCCCACTGCCCTCAGGTTCCATGGCTCAATCCCGCGATTCCAGCACCGATCAGGAGACTGCTGCGGCACTGCTGCGCCAGCAGTGGGAGGAAAGGCGAGACACGGCAAAATCTAGCCAGGGCCCTGTCGAAGGGCCGGTATGGCGGGAGGTTCAGAGGCGACTGGGAAACGACCACCTCCAGGCGATTCTCAATCATCAAGCGACCAGCAGTGTGGAGATTTATCTCCGGCACCTCCTCGAAGTGGAGTCCCAGCAGGGTTTAGACACCGGGCCTTATTTGCCCTGGAGGGCCCCTCCCTCTTGGTCCAACTGGATCCAACCCTACTACGAGGTCTTGGAGACTGAATCTGGTCAGAGAACCGATCTGCAAGGCCAGTCGAGTGAGCCCGAGGAAGGGCCTTCACTCTCCTTGGTGTCTCGGGATCTCCTGGATTCCTCCAACAACTCCGAGGATTTTTTACTCGACTGGTTCAATGCAACGCTCAAAAGAACCGGCGGCGGACGCTCGCCCACCCTCCAGGAGCGCGCAATCATGGAACACGTTCATGGTCCGCTTCCAAAAGGAATGCGATTCCATGACGGTTCCGCGGCCCAAGAGGCCGCCCAGGGGGTCCAAGCAAAAGCCTTCGCACTGGGTACCGACATCTATTTCGCGTCACGCCCTGACCCGTCCACCCCCGATGGCGCTGAACTCCTGGTACACGAAGCCACCCACGTCAAGCAGGCTGTTGAGGGGAGACTTCCCTCAAAAACAGGCGAGGGGCTTCAGGTCTCGAGTCCAAGCGACCCCCACGAACAAGAAGCCTACGCTGCTGGAGCCTTGGGGCGCCAATTGGCCGCCAAAAAACACTCCTGGGGACTCCACAGTGTGGGAGAAATTGAACCCGCCGGGGCAGCCATTCTGGATCAGCTTGGACTCGAGCTTCCTGAAAAAGAAGACTGGGGTGCCTCCGCCTACTCGAACACAGAATCTACCCCGACTGAACCCGATAGATCTCCCCTTCTTCGCGATGGTTCCGGGGAGTGGGGCACCGAATCCTGTGAACCCGATGACTACGCAGTCTGGCTGGCCTTCCAGGAAATCTCAAGCCATGCTGAACTGCTTGGATTGACCAACGCAGCACGACACATGCGTCACTACCTTGGCAATTCTGGCGGGGCACTTCAAGTCAACGTGGATCTCATGATTCGAGACCTGCCGCGACTCGAGCAGCGCTTCCAGGAATTCGAGCAAGAAGCCTTCATCGCTGCGACGCTGCTTCTCGACGAACTCGATACCACCGTCGAGCAATTTGTGGAAATGGACAACTCCGACAGAAAACAATCGGACATCTATGCCTACAAAGAAGACTCGATGGACTGGTTTTTTGCTACAGGCGGCTTCACGCACTGGTGGTCAGCATCCGCTCACTACACCCCCGATGAGGGCACCCAACAGTACAACGAGACCGGCTCCCTTACCCTTTTTGTGCGCCTCCATTATTTTGATGTCTACAACTGGGACAAAGGGAAATCGGTCACGCTTCCTGTCATCGGGGTCACCATTGAAGACGAGGTTCTTCAAGAGTTGCACCAGTGCGGCATCGCGAAAGAATTCGACAGGCACGGCACCACAAGCGACCGCGTCTTTGAGAGGCGCTATGAGGCCTCGAGAAACGCCTGGTCTACTGAGGGCCAGGGAGAAGCCCTCAATCCCGATGGCGCCGACAGCCGGGATGGCGGTCGAAGCGATCCGAGCCGAACGACAGTCCAGTACAAGACCGAGGGCCGAAGACCCAAAAACTCCGTCGAAAAGGCCTCTGCTGGGCTTTCTTCCGCGTCCTCCCCCCTTCCCCACCGGAGCCGTATTCAGGCCTCTTTCGGTACCCACGATGTGTCCGACATCAAGGCGCAGGTCGGTGGTGACGCCGGCGAAACCGCCGATGCTTTGGGTGCACGTGCCTATGCGAGCGGTGACCGAGTGGCCTTCCAACAGGGCAAAGACGACCTTCACACTGCTGCCCATGAGGCCGCGCATGTGATCCAACAAGCCTCCGGAAAAATTGCACCCGGGGAAAGCAAGCCCGGAGATGAACAAGAGCGGCATGCGGACGCCGTTGCCGACAAGGTCGTTGCCGGAGAGTCCGCCCAGCAACTGCTCGATGAATATTCCAATCCAGGCATTCAGCAGGCCCCCAAAGCCCTCCAGAGAAAGGAGGGTGGTGGCGGCTCTACCCACTCCAGTACACTTTCCGCATTGACGACCGGTCTTAGCGCCACAAGCTCTGACGGACAGGCCTACTTGAGCAACCCACCGGGCAACGGTCCCGAACTTGCCTCGCAGAAAGCCACTGAGGATCGGAGCGAAAAAGTGGACCGGTTTGAAACGGGAGTCGACCACAACCTGGACGAACTGGAAGACTACGAGGCTTTCGACCAATTGATTGAGGCCATTGAGGACGGCGAATCCACTCGCAGCGCTCTCAACTCTCTGAAGCGTACCAACGCGTTCAAGACCCTAGCGGAGCAATGGCAGAGTGCGCTTTCAGACCAGAAAGACGGCGCAAAGATGCGTCAAATCTTCAACCGGGAATACGATGGTCGGGGTTTCTGGGCGGAAACCGAACAAGCCTTTGCCTTGGTTGCGAATGCGGCCAAAAGACATGCCCGGCCTGACCCGAAAGCTGCTGGGGCCGATGCGACCCTGTCCTCCCTTGCCAACCAAACCCCTCCAACAGAGACCACCGCTTCGTCCGATGCCGACGGGGGCACGCCAACGGGCCAGGTCAATGCCCTCCCCAATTTGGAGGCCGTTCCCGAGAACATTCAGGCCCTCTTGGGTGCGACAGTCTCCCTGGAGCCTGCGAGCATCGATTCCTACACCAAAATGGAATCCCTGCAGACGGAATACGGAAACATTCATTCCGCCTACGGCAGCCGTGACACATTAACTCAACAGGCTGAAGTCCAAGCCAATGAACGGGGCCGAGTGAGCGAGGTGTTTTCAACCTTTGCGGAGGGATTCGGCTCGGGCTTCGTTCAGGGCGCTCTGGAGGGAACTACCGATGGAATCGTCTGGGACACTCTGACCTCCTACGGCGATTCCCTCATCAAGAATTCTTCCAGTGGACAGATGCCCCCGGTCATCGGACCTGCATTCGAACTGGTCACAAGCTTTGGTCTCTATCCAGGAGCAGAATTCGATCCGACGGCCGGCATCGGTGGGGACTCCGGTGATCTTGCACAGATGGGGAATACGTTTTCCGACCTGAGCATGAACAGTCAAGCTCTCCTTTCGGGCGAGTACAGCGGCACCGACCAACTGGGTATCCTAATCGCAACCTTTGCTGATGCCCTCCAGCTCACCAAAGAAATCATCGATCTCGTCAACAAGGTGCTCGGTATTCTCTCTGCCCTGTTGTACGTCATCGCTGGGGTTTTGATCGCAATCGGTATCGCCTTCTGCTGGTGCGGGATGGCCTTCTTGATTCCCATCGGAAACCAGCTGATTCCCATCGCGACCATGCTGAGCAATTTCTGCAAACTTCTGGGACCAATTTCCATGGCCATCAGTGTGGTGATTCCGCTGCTTCGAATGATGGCTGCCATTTTTGTGCCGCAGGAACTCTACGCGAGACAGCTGGAATTGACGGCCTCCACATCGGAGTCCCTCGGCTCAACAACCGGGAGTAAGCTCGCCGACAACACGGTCCAAAACGCAAAAGATCGCATCGCCACCCGAAACAATCCAGTGGGGGTCGATCAAGAAAACCCTGCAAGCGCGGAGCGGGTGGGAGGAGAGGAAGAAGGACTTCAAACTGCACAGGACCTTGATTCCACCCATCAGACGGGAAGCGCTGAACTTGATGCAGAAATTCAACGCCATGATGATACAGAAAACAATTCGCAAGAGAGCGACTCAACACCCAAGACGAGAGCTCAAGAAGCCATCGACATCACCAAGGCGGCACTCGACCCCCGAAATTTCACGAAAGCGATGGGTCAGACCTCGAAAGCCATTTTTGTCGAACCCTTCCAGAAAATATCCGACCCCAACTATTTCGGAACCACCCTGCGGGAAAGCTTGGATCAGGGGACGAGAACACACGAACAAGAAATGGGTA
>JAYXVV010000081.1:0-20031 GCA_036021505.1 Myxococcota bacterium
CACCGAGGCATTGTGGTGGGGGTGGGAGTACTTCCACGCCTCGGTGCGCGGACCGGGAAATCCAACCTGGTTGACGGCGTCGAGTGCCTCCTGCCCCACGCCGGCAAGCCACTCGGGTTCCGAGGAACCCCGGTAGGCGGGATGGCTTGCTTGGAGTCGTCCAGTAGACATCAGGCGCTTGCCTCGATGTCTGCATACCCACTTTTTTCGAGTTCGAGTGCGAGCGACTTGTCTCCAGAACGAACGATCTTCCCATCCATGAGGACATGGACATAGTCGGGAACGATGTAGTCGAGGAGGCGCTGATAGTGCGTCACGACCACAAAGGAGCGGTCTGGGCCTCGGAGACTGTTCACCCCTTTTGCAACGACGCGCAGGGCATCGATGTCCAATCCGGAGTCGGTCTCATCGAGAACAGCGAGTTTGGGACGAAGCGTCAGGAGCTGAAGAATCTCGTTGCGTTTCTTCTCTCCACCCGAGAATCCCACATTCACGAATCGGCTCTTGAACGCGGGATCCATTTCCAGCAGACTCATGTTGCTTTTGAGGTCTTTCAGAAAGTCATAGGCATCGATCTCATCCTGCCCATTGGCCTTCCGCTGTGCGTTCACGGCGGTTCGGAGGAAGTAGCTGTTGGAGACCCCGGGAAGCTCCACGGGGTACTGAAACCCAAGAAACAGCCCTTTTGCTGCCCGCTCTTCAGGATCCATATCGAGAATGGCCTCGCCATCGATGGCGGCCTCGCCTCCGGTCACTTCGTAGCTGTCATCGCCGGCTAGCACCTTGGCCAGTGTACTTTTCCCGGCGCCATTGGGCCCCATGATGGCGTGGACCTCACCCGGTTTGACCTCAAGGTTGAGACCTTGCAGGATGGGCGTCCCTTCGATGGTGGCATGGAGGTTTTTGATTGAGAGCATGGGATTATCCAACTGCGCCTTCAAGGCTGACTTCGAGGAGCTTCTGCGCTTCGACAGCGAACTCCATGGGGAGTTGTCGAAAGACTTCTTTGCAGAATCCGTTGACAATGAGGTTGACCGCGTCCTCTTCCGACAAGCCGCGTTGGCGGAGGTAGAAAATCTGGTCATCTGAGACTTTTGAGGTCGTGGCTTCGTGCTCCACCTTGGAGCTTTTGTTCTTCACCTCGATGTACGGGAAGGTGTGCGCACCGCACTGGTCCCCCATCAAGAGGGAGTCGCACTGGGTGTAGTTTCGGGCATTGCTTGCCTTCTTCCCGACACGCACGAGCCCGCGATAACTCTGGTCGCCGCGAGCAGCCGAGATGCCTTTGGAGATGATCGTGGAGGATGTGTTTCGCCCGATGTGAATCATCTTGGTGCCCGTGTCCGCCTGCTGACGCTTGGCTGTGACCGCCACGGAGTAGAACTCACCCACAGTGTGGTCGCCCTTCAAGATGACACTGGGGTACTTCCAAGTGATGGCTGAGCCCGTCTCGACCTGTGTCCAAGAGATCTTGGAGTTGTCGCCTTTGCAGATTCCGCGCTTGGTGACAAAGTTGTAGATGCCTCCCTTCCCATCGTCATCACCGGGGTACCAGTTCTGCACGGTGGAGTATTTGATCTCTCCATCCTTGAGGGCCACGAGCTCGACGACGGCGGCGTGGAGCTGGTTTTCATCACGCATTGGAGCGGTGCACCCCTCGAGGTAGGACACGTAGGCTCCCTCGTCCACGATGAGGAGGGTGCGTTCGAATTGGCCCGTGTTCAAGGCGTTGATTCGGAAGTAGGTGGAGAGCTCCATCGGACAGCGTACGCCCTTCGGAACATAGACAAAGGAACCATCGGAAAACACCGCGGAGTTCAAGGCGGCAAAGTAGTTGTCGGTGACCGGGACAACACTGCCCAGGTACTTCTTGATCAACTCCGGATGCTCCTGGATGGCCTCGGAAATGGAGCAGAAAATCACACCTGCTTTCGCGAGGTCCTCCTTGAAGGTCGTCGCAACGGAAACCGAATCGAACACCGCGTCCACCGCGACGCCGGCCAGAGCCGCACGCTCGTGGAGCGGAATGCCCAGTTTTTCATAGGTCTCAAGCAGCTTGGGGTCGACCTCATCGAGACTCTTGGGGGCATCCTCCGCAGTTTTCGGGGCGGAGTAATAGATGATGTCTTGGTAGTTGATGGGAGGATAGTGAGGCTTCTGCCAGTCTGGCTCCGTCATCTCGAGCCATTTTTGATAGGCGTTCAAACGCCACTCCAGCATCCACTCGGGCTCATTCTTCTTCGCAGAAATGAACCGGATGGTGTCCTCGTTCAGACCCGGGGGCAGCGACTCGGCCTCGATGTCGGTCACAAAGCCGTATTCATAGTCTTGGCGAACGACCTCTTCGACTACTTGCTCAGGCATCGATCGGCTCCACAGCGTGGGTCTTGCCCACAAGGTTGTATTGAGGGATGGGGGAGGCCAGTTGAGCGAGGCTGATGGAGCGCAACGCAGTTTTGACCGCCAAGTTGATGTGGTTCCAGTGACCGCGGAGGGGGCAGTTGGTCTGCTCCTCGCAGGACGATACGCGCTCGTCGGCACACTCCGTCATTGCCAGCGGGCCCTCGAGGGCCTCGATGATTTCTGCGACATCGATTTCGCTCGCTGGCCGCGCAAGGCGGTAGCCTCCATGAGCGCCTCGGGTGGAGGTCAACAGGTCGGCTCTTCCGAGAATCTTGAGGAGCTTTGAGACGGTCGGAGGCGCAACTCGTGTGGCCGTGGCCAGGTCCGGTGCGGACACCAGGATTCCATCACCCTCGCGAGCGAGGTGGGCCATCAGCACAATGCCGTAGTCCGTGAGTTTTGAAATCCGAAGCATGCCGTTCCCTAAAGAGGACCAAATCTGTACTCTTTCATAACCTCAGCCGAAGGCAGTGTCTATTTCAGCGGGGACTCGAGGTCCATCGAATCGTCGTGAATCGAGTCTGTTCAGGGCTGGATGGGGGTGCCTGCGGTGATTTGGCTCGATCGAAAGACCATCGGAATAGCGTCGGTTGGAACTTCAACATGCCAGATAATGTTTCGTTTTTCGTCGAATTCAATGACCTGAATGGGGGCATCGTCGTCTCGATTGGCACCACCTGCGGAAACCCGGAGATGGCCGTTCTCCAGAACGGTCGCCTCGCCACCGCTTCGGTAGAAATAACCCAGGTCGTAGCTCCAAACCTGCTCAGCAGTCTTCTGGTCGTCATCGAAGCGATACTCGACGATTCGGGTCTTCATCGCAGGAGTCTTGGGGTAGTGATTGTCAAAGACTGTCAGCAGATTGTCGGAGTGGATGCTGGCTTGATGCTGGCCCCGGAACCAGGCCCCTGAGAGAAGGGTGTAGTCGCCGTCTGCACCGAAGGTCCGCGTGATTTCCTGCGTGCTTCGACTGATGGTCATCACTTGGTTTTGGTTTCGGAAACCGGCAAGCAACTCATCGGTCTCAGGGAGGTAATCGAGGGTGTTCCCGTGGGTCCAGTCGCCGCTGTTGATCTGGCTCACACCGACAGGAAAGCGGTTGGTGTCCAGGTGGTCGAAACTGTTCCACTCCCAGAGCACCTCTCCGCTGGGCGAGACCTCGGCGATGGCATCACCGGTGAGTGGGACCTCCCCATGCCCAGGCACCTCCACCACCCGTCTGACGCGGTGCATCGAAGCAAGATTGCCCCCCGGCAAGACAGCCCCATCGTGGTGCATGGAAAATGGAGACTTGATCTGAGAGACGGTGTCACTCGTTGGAGAGAGCAAGTCATACGTCCGCCCCGATCCCTGAGAGCTGCTGGGGTAGTAGTTCAGAAGAAGGCCTTCATCGGTTTGCTCGAAAAAGCTGGCCCCAGCGGTCGTCTCTCCCGACCGGCCCACCCAGACGACTTCTCCCTCACGCGTGATGCCCACGAACTCAGCTTGAATGGAGGCCCCTAAATCCTGAGCGAGCCCAAAGACAGTAATGACTCCATCGTTCTCCATCGGAACTGGAAAATCGAACACCGGAGCTTGGAATTCAAGCGCTGCAGTGCTGATTTCCTGGGGTTCTGAGGTGCTCTGGGTTTCATCTTCCCATTCCACATGAACGACAGCGTTGGTCACCGCATTCGCCCGGAGCCCAATCAGCGGGATGCTGTGGATGGTTCCCATTGCTGTGGGTGGTGTCTCGAGTCGAATGGTGTCCTCTCCCCAGAACTCGACGCGAGCTTTCCCGGGCTTGGTGAGGGTGACATCCACGTACCGGGCAAGGGGGTTTTTCTCGGAGCCTCGCACGTCGAATCCCACATCCTCGGTGGGATTCGCGGTGTCTTCCGTATCCACCAGCCCTGTTGGTTGGGCGGTGTCTTGGGCACCTCCACAGCCCCACAGAACAAGGCTGAACGCCATCAGCCGGCCTCTCGGACGAAGAGAGACTTTCGGAGACGGGGTGAGGTTCTGGGCCATTGGGGTCTCGCTGTGTGAGGGTGCTGTTGGTCGAGGTATGGGCGGAGGATACCTCGCGCTGGAGCAGCCGGCCACGGGTCAGGTGAGGCTTTGCCCGCTTGTGTCCGTCGGTTCTCTACTCCGGGGTCGGAGAAGGGGTGAGACCGCGGGTGCTGCGATAGAGGGTTTCCATGAGCAAGGAGACCCCCAAAGACGAAGATGCTTCCTCGTTGAAGCGTCTGCTGGTTCAGACTGCAGCGTCGATCCTCATTATTTTTGGAGCTTCTGTTTTCGCAGGCGCACTCTTTCTGGAGCAGCTCAATCAGGCAGGGCAAGACTTTGTGGGCGCTCTCGGGGCTCCCGGGTTGTTTCTCTGCTACTTCGCAATGGATGCCTTCCTGTTGCCCCTACCGCAGGACCCCTTCGCCACATTGGCGCTCTCTGGAGGGCTGCCTTTCAGCGAAATCGTGTTTTGGGCGGGACTCGGCAGTGTGATTGGCGGTGTGGTGGGGTTTGGTTTGGGGCGGTGGGTCTCTCAGTTCCAGTCGGTACAGAGGCGCTTTCGAGACCGACTTACCCGCGGGGAGGCTTTCATGAGGCGATGGGGGGTGGCCGCGGTGCTCATTGCTGGCATTACCCCTTTTCCTTACTCCGTGGTGTGTTGGGTAGGGGGAGCCCTTCGGATGTCCTTTTGGAAGTTCCTTGTCGCGAGCATCGCGATCCGTTTTGTTCGCGTAGCGAGCTACCTCTGGGTCATTGAGAAGGGACTTGGGGTGTGACGGTGTCCAGCAAGACCTCGGATGCCGGCGCTCTGAGGTTGTAGTTCGAGGACATGACTCGGCCATAGGCGCCGGTATTTTCAATAAGAATGACGTCTCCCTCCTGAGGTTGGGGTAGGGCTCTCCCTTGTCCTAAGGTGTCCCCTGTCTCGCAGATGGGTCCAACGATCTGACAGGTGTGTGTCGCAGGCTCCTCAAGCCGAGTGAGGTTGTGGATCCCGTGGTAGGCCCCGTAGAGGGCGGGGCGGATGAGGCTGTTCATCCCTGTGGCGATGCCAACGTAGTGCCGGTCCGCCTTCTGCTTGAGCTGGGTGACTTGAGCCAAGAGGACCCCCGACTGAGCCACCAAAAAGCGTCCGGGTTCCATCCAGACCTCACAGTCTCCGAGCGTTGCCTTGAGATCCTGGAGGCCTTTGTTGACCTGGGCCAGGTTGAGGGGCGACTGCCCGGGCTTTTCTGGGATTCCCAGTCCGCCGCCTACGTCGATGAATCGAACCCGAGGAAAGTGCTCGCGAACTCCGGCCAGAAAGGCCAGAGTCTCCGACCAAGCTCCTGGGGTTCGGATTCCGCTTCCCGAATGCGCATGAAGTCCAACGACCTCTGCACCCGCGTTTGCGACAGCTTGGATCACCCGAGCAATGGAGCCGGCTGCAATGCCAAATTTGGAACGACTTCCTGCCGTTCTGACATGTTTGTGGTGGCCTCGGCCCCGGCCGGGGTCCATGCGAAGGACGACCGGAGTGCCGTTGAAGAGCTCGGGCCAGTGCTCGAGAGGGTAGAGGCTGTCGATGGTGAGGTGCACCCCTTGCTGAATGGCCCATTCGTATTCTGCTCTCGGAGCGAAATTGGGAGTGAACAAAATTCGGTCGGATGAAAGCTCTGGAAACAGCTCCCGAAGATGCCGAATCTCCCCAGGCGACACACACTCAAAGCTCAGTCCCAGACTCTCAAAGACTTGCAGTATGCCGGGGTGCGGGTTGGCCTTCATGGCGTAGAACACCCGATCGAGTGCTTTGAGGTTGAGCAGTTTTCTTGCCTGACTTTCGAGGGTTTCACGGTCGTAGACGTAGAGCGGTCGGCCAGCGCTCTCCGCCAGGTCAAGCAAGTCCGTCCGTCGAGTGTGCCACCACTCGAGGCTTTTGGACGCGTGGCTCTCATCCGGGGAGTCGAAGGACTCCTGCCAGGTTTTTCCAAGAAGAGCGTCTTGAGTCTGGCCTCCAAAAAGCAGGCCGTGGAGTTTTGCGACGAGGCGATCCGCCTCTTCCTCATCCACCACGAAACTGAGGTTGAGATCGCTTGCAGCTTGCGAGAGCAGGTGGACGCGTCGTTCCTCGAAGGCGGACAAGACAGGCGCGAGTTCATGCAGGATGGTTCGAATGTCACGGCCCACCAAGCTGACCGTGGCACAGGGCGACACGATTTCAGCGTGGCAGAAGCGGGACAGCGCCTGAATAAGAGGTTGAAGTCGCGAGGGGTCCAAGGTGTTGGCCGTGGGGTCAAGAGAGACGGTGACATTGGTTTCTGAGGTCGACACGAGGTCGATGGAGAGCCCGTGCTTTTTGAAGCAGGCGAAGGCGTCCGCCAGGAAACCAACTTGCTGCCACATTCCGATGGAGTCCATTCGAATGAGCGTGATTCCGCGCTTGGCAGAGACCGACTTCACTCGGCCACGAAATTGGGTTTCTTGGAGGATGTGGGTCCCTTGGTGCTCGGGATTCTGAGTGGCACCCAGTTTCAGCGGAATCTTGGCATTCCGGAGAGGAGCGAGCGCTCGGGGGTGGAGCACTTCTGCTCCCATGGAGGCCAGCTCCTGAGCCTCGTCGTAGTCCAGCTGTCGAAGCAGTCGTGCGGTAGGCACGCGCTGCGGGTTTGCTGTGTACATTCCTGGAACATCCGAAAAGATTTCACAGCTTTGGGCTTGGAGAGAGGCTGCGAACAGGGCCGCTGAGACATCCGACCCACCTCGTCCGAGCAATACCGTTTCGCCGTTTTCATTTCGACCGATGAAGCCTTGAGTCAGGTAGACGCGATGTCCAAGCCTCGTGAGCTTCTGCTGAAGTTCTGGGGAGTGTCCTTCTCGCATCGAGGCGGAGAGGTAGTCTCTCCAGGAGTCACCCGTCCTCTCCTTGCTGACGAGGCAATCGCGCGCGTCGAGCCATGCGCAGTCGATGCCAACGTGTCGAAGGAACCCCGCGCCGATTCGGGTGGAGAGGAGTTCACCAGCACTCATGACTCGGGCTCGAAGACGAGGCCCGAACTCCCCAACGAGTGAGGCTCCCAAACAGAGCCGCTCCAGATCCTCACAGAGACTGTCAATGCCCTCGGTCACATCGACACCAAGCTCCTCGGCCAGTGCATGATGCTGAATACGGATGGCATGCAGGTTGGCTTTGTGGTGCCCGCCGATGGCCGCCTCAGGGAGGGACTCCAGCATGTCGGAGATCCCCTTGAGGGCCGAGCAGACAACCACCACACGTGCATCCTGTGCACGGTTCATGACGATTTGAGAAATCGACCGCCACCGTTCAGTGGTGGCCACACTCGAACCTCCGAACTTGAGGACAAGCCAAGGGGTCTCTTCCATTAGCGAACTCCAGGGAGAGGGATGTTCAGCAGTATCTCACGAAGAAAAGCCGGAGAGGAACTCAGTGTCCTCTCCGGCGTTGTTCTCCAAGAAGTGGAGTCAGTTTCTCACGGGGGGGAAGGTGAGGGGGATCGATTTCTCCGCAACACTTCCATTCTCCGCCATGCTCTTGACCGTCACATTCTTGATCTGACCTGGAGCCCCTCGCACGAAGATGCGGTGAACCTCATGAAGACCCGCTTTCTCGCCTCGGATGTTGCCATCCAGAAGTTCGGTGGTGCCTGGAATGTTGGTTCGCCACCAGATGACGGAGCGATGGGGCGTGATGTTGCGCACCCGCACGCCGTCGATGGCAATGTCCATGTCGGGGTCGGCTGGATCGGGGTTGCCGGGTTCGGTCACGGGCTCATCCGTTCCAGGATCGGTGGGATCCACGGGGTCCACGGGCTGCTCGGGCTCCTCAGGCTGCTCGGGCTCCTCAGGCTGCTCGGGCTCCTCAGGCTGCTCGGGTTCCTCGGGCTCGGGTACGGCTCCCCAGGCGAGGGCGTCGACTGGGTTGACCACGCCTGCACCGTAGGTGGTGTCCCAACCCGGACCACCTTGGTCGGTAGCCGTCGCACGAAGCACGGTTCGGATTTCTTCAGGATTTTCCATCCCCGCACCCACCAGAAGTGCGGCGACACCCGCGACATGTGGTGTGGCCATTGAAGTCCCCTGGTAGAACCAGTATCCCCACTCACCGTTGGCGCTGACGGTCTCCTGGAGGATGCCGTCGGCGAACCCATCACCATCCTCGTCTTGGGTCATGTCACCCCCGGGGGCAACCAAATCGATCTCCGTTCCTTGATTGCTGTAGGGAGCAATGCCGCTGTTGAGGCCTGTCGCTCCGACAGCGATCGTTGACCCGAGCGCTGCTGGATAGGAAATGTAGTCATCGAAGCCGTCATTGCCCGTGGCAGCGACCACAACAACGCCTTGGGTTGCCGCGTAGTCACAGGCATCAGAGATGGTCTGCGAGAAGGCATTGGCCCCCAGACTCAGGTTGATGACGTCGGCACCGTTGTCGGCTGCCCAGATGATTCCGTTGGCAACATCGGAGCTTGTGCCCGAACCATTGGCATCCAGGACTCGGATGGGCATGATGGTCGCACCGTGGGCAACACCGGCCAATCCAGTGGTGTTGTTGGTCGCTTGCGCAATGGTCCCTGCGACGTGGGTACCATGCCCGTGCTCGTCGCTTGGATCGTTGTCGTCGTCCACAAAGTCGATCCCGGGAACGACGGCATTCAGGCCGTCAGAGGCCCCGTCGACGGACACGCCCGTGTCGATGACCGCCACAACCACACTCTGTCCCGCGTGGTTGTCCCAGACCTCAGGCAGACCAAGGACGGGCAGGTTCCACTGGAGGCTGTACATTTCGTCGTTCGGGATGCCAAAGGCTGTGAGCCGATAGACGGGCTCTACCCAGTCTACGCTGGCGACGGATCCCAGGGTCTCCCAAACTTCCTCGAGTGGGGCGTCAGTGCTGAATTCAACGACTTCATCCAGTCCGAAGTGCCACGTGGGTTGGATGTCGGTGTCGATGCGCTCCAGAATGGGCGCAGCCTCGTTGGCACCCAGTTTTTCGAGAGCCTCGTCGAGTTCAGTTCGACTTGTCGTCATGACGCCGGAGCTGTCGAAGGTGAGTGTGCTGAACGCATCCCTTGTGATCTTGATGACGTAGCGTCCCGGTACGGCCTTGTTGAGGAAGGCCTCCGCGTTCACCGACTCGGCAGTGATTTCGGCGATGTCTCCGCCCATCCCCAACGTTTCGTTGTTTTCCACCACGATCCCCTGCGGAAGTGCAGAGCTTCCCGCACATCCTCCTTGGTACTCGCCCATTCCTCCCGCAGCGCCCGCGCTAGAGCGGTCACCGAGGCGTCCTGTGGTTTCGAGGGCAACTCCTGCACCAACAACAAGGCCGGTGAGGGCGAGAACAATAGTAAGGCGGCGATTCATCCGAATCTCCTCGGTAGGGTGGGGAAAAGTTTAGCCGGCGAGCCAGCCGACGAGGTGGGCCGCGAGTAGTCCCTCCAACACCGCACCGGCGCAAACCAGAACGAGCCCAGTCAGAAGGAGCATGCTCACGCTCTTCAAAACGGATCCAAAGGCCTCGGACTCAAGAGTGTACCGCAAAAAAGCTTTAGAAAGGAACACTCCGGCCACGCCTGCACACACAAAGGCTGCGGCCTCGAGCAGCAGATGAGGACCACAGGCCGCAATCACCCGTAGATAGGCCTCGACAAGACCGACGGTTCCGGTGTCGGCCCAGTTTCTCGCCAAGACCGCAAAAGTGGCCCCCCACACGCTGGCATTCCACGCAATGGCCAGCATGACACCGCCTTGTCGAAAAGGCAGGGCAATCATGAAGAAAAACAAGAACACATAGATGTTGTGGATGGCGATGTCCCCGGGGTGACCGAAGCCCATCGCTCCAAATTCGGTATTGGCCACTTCTTTGAGCTGGTGTGCGTAGAGCTGGTTGACTTGGTCGAGCGGCAAGGCCAAAGCAAAAACAGAAAATCCAATGGTCGCTCCGAGGAAGAGAGCCATCAGCCTCTTCGCGATACGACCGTTGGCTCTTGCCGGCGGAACCTCCTGGTCCAAAATCATTCTTCGGTTCCAGCTCAGGAGTCTCTCGATGGAATCGGTTGACGAGATGGCTGCAAGAAAGACAGCGACGATTCCCGCCTCGTTCGGAAAGAGCCAGCCGGCAAAGAAACTTCCAAGTGCAGCAACGAGAATGCCTTCTCCCCAAAGCTGAACGGGGGAGGGGGTGTCGTCTTGATAAAACCGTTGAAAAACGAGCAAGGGTTGCGTCCTCAGGAAGAGAGTCTACCTCATGCCCTGCTCGTGCCGACGGATTAGGTGGAGCAGGGGTCGAGGAAACCGAGATGCAGTGGCACTGGAAAGACTGGTCGAGTCTGAACACCGATGAACTCTACGGCTTGCTTGCGTTGAGGCAGGCGGTGTTCGTTGTCGAGCAAGATTGCCCGTACCTGGATGCAGACGGCCTCGATTCGGACGCCCATCACCTCCTCGGCTATTTGAATGGTGAACTGGTGGCGTATGCGCGTGCTTTTCCTCCCGGAAAGATCTACCGCGAGGCAGCTATCGGTCGGGTGATCACGGCCTCGTCCATTCGGGGAACAGGGCTTGGGCGTCCGCTCATGAGAGAGGCCATGATTCGTGTTCACCAGACCTTTGGAACAACCGCCATCAAGCTTTCAGCGCAGGCTCATCTTGCTCCCTATTACCGAAGCCTCGGCTTCGAGATCTGCGGAGAGGGCTATGACGAGGACGGTATCCCGCACGTGCCCATGGTCTGTCGAGCATCTGAAGGGTAAGCAAAAGAACGCCCGCTGAACGAAGCCAGCGGGCGCTTTTTGCCGTGTGGTCGGGGGTCAAGCGTCGGTCCCCGGTACAACGATGGTGAGCACTTGGGTTCCGAGCAGCGTGGTTCCGTCTCCCAAGATGTTGAGGGTGAGCTCGAAGACTTGGTCCTCGCTGGTGGAGGGGACGGCACCTTCTACGGTGACGTCGAAGTCGAGGTCCAGCCCATCGCTTCCTACGGTGACGTTGGTGTAGCTCTCAGGGTCGGTGGACACGACAAATCCGTAGTCATCTCCGACAACCTCGACGGTGATTTCAGCAAACGTCACTGAACCGATCATCTCCTGAATGGCCGTCACGATGGTGTTTCGGAAGTCCTCGGATGAGTCCGTCACATTCCAGCTGAAGACCAGGGCGTCGTCGATCACGCCATCCCCATCGGCCTCGTAGAGGGAGCCGGTGGCTGTGGCCAAGGACTGCATCTGGTTGAGAGGGCTGGAAGACTGGGTAGCCACACCGATGAGGCGGGCTCCCATGACACTGACTGCATCCACGACGTCGTCGAAGCCCGCATCCAGGGGGGCGCCATTCGGGGATGCGTGTCCGGCGGATGGATCGCGCAGGGTTGCATCGGTCGCGTAGATGACGACAGGCAATGTGCCTTCACGAAATCCGAATCCGCCCAGGGAACCGCCATCGGTCACAGAGGCATCGAAGCCCTCGCCGGCCAACCCGTTGAAGGGATCCGATTCGCTGGCGATGAAGGGAAGAACATCGGTCGTATCGTCGTAGAGTCCATCGGCATTCTGGTCGTAGCCCATGCCCAGCAAGCCCTGGTAGAGGGCCTCCATTCCCGATTCCGTGCCGTCCGCACCCGAGTGGATCTGGATGTTGTTGAGAACGTACTGAACACTGCTCTCGGTCTGGGTCATTTGCTGACGCAGAACAAAGGGCTTGTCTCCACTCGTCGGGTAGCCCATGGTTCCAAAGGCATAGTCATCGTAGGTGGCAAAGCCGTAGGCAGCGTCGTCGATCGTAGCGGAAATATCGTCTACGATCCCCGAGAACTCCAAGGCCATCGCAGCGGCTTCCTCACTCATGGAACTGGTGGTGTCCAGAAGAAACGCGACATCCAGCTTCCGGACTTCCGACTCGACATCAACGGTGAACTCCGCCTCCTCCTCGAAGGGAAGAACGACGGTTACCGAGCCATCTTCTTCCTCGGTGACCGAGACTTCCTCTTCAATCTCGGTGTCACCGGTATCCTCGTAGATGCCTGTGTCCTCTTCTTCCTCTTCGGTGTCATCACAGCCGTCTTCGCAGCAGTCGCCTTCGTCTTCGCAGCAGTCGTCCTCGCAGCAGTCATCGTCAGCCTCGAGCACATTCTCGACGTTGACGTAGGTCTCTGCCCCGTCCTGCTCGATGGTGATGCAGGCCTGAAGGGCAAGGGAGGTGGCCATCATGGTGGTGGTCATTAGTCTTTTGCGTTGCATGTCTCTTCTCCTGGTGGGTTGGGTCGGGGTCCGAGAGCGCAGCATCAAGAAAGGGTGCTCTGCGTCGAACCTCACAACGCCTCAAGGGTCAGGGGTTTCAAAAGTTGCGTTCAGTCTCAAAAAAAATGGAAAGTTCGACGGCTGAGACATTTTTGTCATCGACATGGCCTGGTGCTTCAGAGCGTGGAGGCTTATGAGGGGCTCGCAAAACGAGAGAGTTGCTCATGCCCACTGCATCCAAGCCGCGAAAGGCGGGACGTCCTTCAAAGCCCATGACTCGAGAGGAGCTGCTGACTGCAGCCACGAAGGCCTTTGCGGCTACGGGTTACCGCGGAACGTCACTTGGGGTGATTGCAGATGCACTCGGTGTTCGAAAAGCCTCGCTTTTCCACCATGTGAAGAACAAAGAGATGCTCTATCTTGAGGCGCTCTCCACCATTCTCGGTGGCCTCGCCAACCTGGTTCAGGAGGCCCGGTTGGGTGAGGGTGACTTTGGCGAGCGGTTGGATCGGCTCGGCGGTCTTGTGGTGGAGTTTCTGGGTTCGGAGCCGTGTGCAGCAAAGCTGCTCTATCGGGAGATGATGGACGAGGGACCGTTCTACCAGAATGGGGGCAAAGACCAGGCCTTTCTCACTCTCAACATGCTCTCCGAGTTCTTTGATGGGGCGATGCGCGCTGGGGAAATCCCGCAGCAGAATCCAAAACAGCTCGCGATGTCGGTGGTTGGAGCCCATCTCACCTGGTTTGCGATGGACAACCTCTCGGAAATGCTCCAAGGCGAGAGTGTGTTTTCCGAGTCGGCGGTTACCGGCCGAAAACTGGAGATTCGGAATCAACTTCGACGGATCTGCGGCGTCGCCCTCTAAGAACCCTCGAACAGAAAGCTCTTTTGTTGCTGGAAGCGGGGTGGTAGCCTCGAACCGTCTAACAGGGAGCGTTGATGCTTGTTCTATGGCTACTTGGCTGTGGAGTGGAGTCGCCGTCTGTGGTTGAGGAACCACTGGATACCGGCGATGAACTTCCCTCGGAGTACGTGGTGGCTCCTGGAGAGTCTACAGCTGTGCTCTCCGTCGAAGAAGTCGCGGCAGGAATTGAGTCAGGGCTCGAGACCATGCGGCTCCTCGATCCAGCCTTGCTTCAGGCGCAGTACCTGGAGTTGATTGCAGACGGGGATGCATCGGAAGAGGGCTGTCCCGAGTGGAGAGAGAACTTTTACGAGGGTGAGGGCTACAACTACTGGAAGGACACCTGCACCTCGGAGGCAGGAACGCTGTTCAGCGGTTGGGCCAAGCAGCAGCGCCCGATGGAGTTCCAAAACGGCAACCACCACTACACGGACGATGGGTACCTTGAGGGGGAGTTCGAAATAAGCCGCCCAGGGGGTGCGCGTCTCGAGTTCTCAGGAAAGGTCAGCTACTACGAGCGCATCAACAACTACTACTACTACACCGACCGAACGGACTTTGATCGCTACTACTACGTGGATGCTTGGGGGGATGCTACGCTTCAGGGCGCTGATGATCGCTCCAACTGGCTGACGGAAAGCTTCGTCTACGACTACAACATCAATTTCCAAGACTACGATGATGATGATGGAATGAAGGCCGACTGGGAGGGGGGAATCTTCGGAATTTCTGGAGACGCGCCAGCCATCCATGCGACCGACTTCTACATCTACAGCGCTGCGAAGGGGTCGCCTTGTGAAAAGGAGCCATCCGGGTTGATCTCGATTCGAGACACGCAAGGCCAGTGGTATGACGTGGAGTTTCAGGGCCCACCCTACAATGGGGCTTGGTCGTATCAGCCGGCTTGTGATGGCTGCGGCGATGTCTGGTTTCGTGGGGAATTCATGGGAGAAACCTGCGTAGACTTCTCGATTTTCATGGAGTGGAACGGCGAGGGGCGCCCGTGGTAATCGCGCTCCTGCTTGCATGCTCCACAGCGGTGGATGAGCCTGCAGTGGAAATGTACAGCACCGCTTGGGACATGACCCCGGCCCAGCAGCTGACGCGGGCGAGTTTGGACCTTCGTGGCATTCGGCCGAGTATTGAAGAACTCGAAGCCATGGAGGCCGACCCCGAGAGCTATCAGTTCTTGGTGGAGGACTTCCTTCATCATCCCAACTTTGGAGAGCAGGTTCGCAATCTCTTTGCGGAGATCTACCTGACCCGAATGGAGGACTGGCCTCGATCGGCTTCTGAAGTGGGGCTTCCAGATTTCGTCCCTGAGTACGAATCGAGCGTTGGAGAAGAGCCGCTGCGCATCTTGAGTCGAATTGCCGAGGAGGACCTTCCGTACCACGAGGTTGTCACCGGTGACTGGACGATGGCCAATGAGTACCTCAGTGCAATTTGGCCGGTGGATTACCCCGAGGGAGAAACCGGCTGGAAGCCGGTCCGCTACACCGACAGTCGGCCAGCGGCCGGGGTGCTCTCCTCGAATGCCATGTGGTGGCGCTACACCTCAACCACTGCCAACGCCAATCGAGGTCGGGCCAACGCGGTCACAAGAATCCTGCTCTGCGATGACTATCTTGCTCGCACCATCGAGTTCTCGAGAGACGTCAACCTGCTGGATGATGATGCCGTTCGGCACGCCATACAGACCAATCCGGGTTGTGTCGCATGCCATCACTCCCTGGAGCCTCTCTCCGCATATTTCTGGGGCTTTTTCTACAACAACGACAGCTATGACATGTCGCTTTACCGGCCGGAGAAAGAGCAGTGGTGGAGAGACTACGGGTTGTCCTCCCCAGCGTATTACGGAGAAGCTGGATACACCTTGTCCGATCTCGGGCAGCAGATTGGAGCGGATCCCAAGCTTGCGGAGTGCGTCACCCAACAGGTTTTTGAAGGCCTGATGCGGCGAAAGATCAACCTCGAGGACACCGCCTATCTTACGGACGTCCGTGAGAACTTCTTGGATTCAGGGCAAACGCTTCGTTCGCTCTTCCGCAGTGTGGTTCGGTCTCCGGTGTATCTGGGAGGTACGGAAACCGGGACCGATACGGTTGATGCAAAAAATGTGGGGATCGAGCTCTTTGGTTCACAGATTGAGGGCCTTACAGGCTATCGATTTACTTCCGATCGCTTTGACATGCTGAGAACCGACGACAAGGGCCTTCGGACTCTTGGAGGCGGTGTGGATGGCGAGAACAACACCGTGGCCGCTCTGGCACCGAACTCCACGATCATCTTGGTTCAGCAGAGAGTGTCTGAGGCCGCGGCTCGTTACGTCGTGGCGGAGGATTTTCGTGACCCTGAGAATGCAAGGCTCCTTACCGAGGTTTGGCCGAGCTTGACTCCTATGGAAAATCCCACGGAGTTCGGTCGTCAGATTCAGCGTCTTCATCGCCTCATCTTTGGGAGAGTCGTCGCTCAGGATGGTCCCGAGGTGGCCGCAAATTCAGAACTCTGGCGCCAACTCTACTATGTTTCCGCAGATTCATACGAAGCGTGGGCCGGCCTTCTTTCTGCTCTTTTCCGTGACCCTGATTTCTTGATTTACTGAGCGCATCATGACTACAAGAAGAAATTTGCTGAAAGGAGCCGCGTTGGCGGGCCTCGCTACCCAGATCCCGCTGGGTCGTGTCCATGCATCGGTACCCGTTGCGGATCGGAAGTTTATTTTTGTGACCTGCAACGGCGGCTGGGACGTGACCACAGTTTTTGCGACATGCCATGACAATCCGAATGTGGACATGGAGCCCCTTACCGATGTTGGCCGCTTCGGTGACCTCGCTTTTGTTGATCACCCTGCGCGCTCGACAGTCCGTACTTTTTTCGAACGCAACGCGCACCAATCCCTGATCATCAACGGCATCATGGTGCCCTCGGTAGCGCATGAGGCTTGCCGAAAACTCGTGATGACCGGAAGTGCCTCGGATGGGGCCTCCGACTGGCCGGCCATCCTGGCAGCAGCAGGAGCCGGGTCCTACCCGCTTCCGCATCTGGTTCTTGCAGGGCCGAGTTACCCGGGGCGTCTTGGAACGGTCGTCACCCGTACAGGCGGGGGGGGGCAGTTGGAGAATCTCCTGAGTGGGGAGATCCTCGAGGAATCCGACGTTCCGGTGCGTGCTCTGAACTATCGGACGGAGGACCTGGTCGATCAGTACCTGGAACGTCGTGCGGCAGCGGAGTTGCTGTCCAAACACTCCCATCTCCAAGGCGAGCTGCTCCAGGCCTACGACCAGTCCCTTCAACGAAGCCTGGGACTGAAGGCTCTACAGGACGACGTGGACTGGGGGGCGGGTACGTTGTTCGGGTCCCAGATCAAAATGGGCGTGGCGGCATTGTCATTGGGAATCTCCCGTTGCCTCACGATGCGGTTTCAAGAAAACTCTTGGGACTCGCACTCCGACAATGCACGACTCCAGGCTGAAAACTTCAGGAGCCTGTTCAATTACCTCGCTGTGTTGATGGACACGTTGGCAGTGAACCCAGGGACCTCTCCGGGTGCTACGCTCGCCGATGAAACCTTGGTGGTTGTCCTTTCCGAAATGGGAAGGACGCCTCAGCTCAACAGCGACGAAGGTCGGGACCATTGGCCGTGTACGAGTATGTTGTGTGTGGGGCCAGGAATCTCAGCGGGTCGTGTCATTGGTGAATACGATGAGTTCTTCTATGGAGCCCCTGTCGACCCGAGCAGCGGGGACCTCTACAACGGGGGCGAACTGATCACCTAGGCCAACGTGGGAGCAACGCTTGTCCAACTCGCGGATGTAGACCCCGCGGAGTTTTTGCCGGGTGTCGCACCTATTCCCGGTCTTCTCTCCGTCTGAACAAGGCCAAAAGGCCGATCAGGGCGAGGGACCATTTGGAGCTGCCGCCTTTGGGCAGTGTAGAGCAGCGCCCTTGGCGTTCTTTCTCTTCTGAGGATGTTTCCTCAGGAGCCTCGCAGCCCTCCAGGACGCTGGGGTCGTCATCCGCACAGTCGGGTCCGCCGTAGGAGGAACTGACTGCGCCATCTCCATCTTTGTCGTAGTCCGAGCCGAGCGAACAATCTTGGTTGGTGCCGTCGTACCACGTCTCTTCTGCACCAGGGTGGGTGAACGGATCGTGGTCGTTGCAGTCGTATTGGTTGGTGAAACCGTCCTGGTCGGCGTCTTGCTCGTTGAAGTCCGGACCTCCGAAGGCGCCGATGTCGCTGTCACTCCCGTCGGGGTCCTTCAGACTGCTTTCTCCAGCATCAATCAAGGGGCTCTCCGGGGTGAGAACCATGGTGTTCTCGGCCGGCGCAGAGGTCTCGGTACTGCCGGCTAAAAGTGGTGATGCTTCAAAGTTGCCATCGAAGTCCTCCACCTCGATGTCTCCCCAGTTGCCTCCTGCATTGGCCCAGAATGCATTGCTCCAAAAAGTGGCTTCCTGGGCAGTCGTTGGATCCGCGGCAACGATGGCTCTTCCCTGTGGCGAGAAGGCAAAGAGGTTGTTTCGGAAGCTGCCGAAGCTCGCATAGAGATGAAGATTGCTGGCATCGGTTGTGCCGACATTGCCAATCAGGGTGTTGTTTCGGAAGTCTGTGAGAGGGTTGGAAAGGAAGGAAACCCCTCCGCCGTACACCGCTCGGTTGTCGCGAAAAATATTGTTCGTCCACTCGTCTGTGTAGAGATTGGATGGGTCACCGTCCACACGGGGCCAGGTGTTTTCAGCATATGCAGCTCCTCCGTAGTAGGCTCCGTTGTCAATGAAGACATTGCTGTGGACGCGTATGGCGGTTTGGTCCCAGAACATGAGGGCTCCGCCTGCGCTATTGGGGGCTGTGCGGTTGGATTCAAAGAGGTTGCCCACAATAAAAATATCACGGGCCTCGTTGGTGTAAATGGCGCCACCGTGCAGGCCAGATGAGTTCTCTCGAAATTCGCTGCTGGTGAGAATGAGGTCGTCGTCAAAGGATGCGTCCTCGAAATGAATTGCCCCACCGGAGCGTTTCTCGGTTTCGTTGCTCTCGAAGAGCGAATCTGTCACATTTAAGTGGTACCCTTTCCGGAAGTAGATTGCTCCGCCACCATCGTCGGCTCGGTTGTCGATGAAGCTGCTTTCCTCGATCGTTGTTTGGTTGTCGGTGGTTGCATAAAATCCACCTCCATTCCCATAGTAGGCGACATTTCGATCGAAGACGCTGCTCTTTATCTCGAGTTTTTCATCGGAGTTGTTGAGGTAGATTCCACCTCCATTGCTCTCTCCAATATTTTGGGAGAAGGTGACGCGATTGATGCGCAGCCCGACGTAGTTCTTTGCGAAAATCCCCCCGCCGTTGTCGTCTGCAAAATTCCCATTGAATTCAGTTTGAGAAAAGGTCACGACAAACAATGCGTCGTCCTCGCGATGGGTTCCGTCGAGGTAGACCCCTCCGCCATCATCCAAGGAGACGTTGTCCCGGTAGATGGAGAGTTCGTCGCTGAACGCCAGAAGGCCCTCGGCGTCGCGATCGGAACACGTCACCGTCTCCTCAGAGTTGTCTTCCTCTTCGGGCGGGTCGTAGCAGGTACTGGCGTAGACCGCCGCACCGGAGCTCGCAGTGTTGTCGTCGTAGGTGTTGGTGTGGCTCGCAATCTCTCCGTTTTCGCTGCCGATTGCGCCACCGGAATCGGACGTGTTTTCCTTGAACTGGTTGTTCTCAACCCACGCAGTGCTCCGGAGCAGCGCGATGGCTCCACCAAGGTGTTCGGAGTCGTTTTTCTCAAAGCTGCTGTCTGTCACTTCGATGGTGCTGTCGACGGCATAGATCGCCCCGCCACTGAGGCTCGCAGCGTTGTTGGAAAAGCTCGAGGACTGGACCCGAATCGTCGAATCTTGACCGAAAATCTGCCCGCCCCATACCGCCAGCCCCGCTGTAAAGTCGCAGGACTCGATGGTCACGGCGCCCGACTCCACGCGTACCGCCCCACCGTAGGTGTCTCCGAAGCCCACAAAATCAAGATTCCGCAGGGTCACTGCTGAGTCGGTTAGCCAGATTCCCAATCCGGAGCTGGCCTCGAATCGAAATCCATCAACGAGGGTGGCTTCGGTTTCACCGTGAGTAAGCAGGAACACGGGAGCGTCGGGGGATGTCGGCGGGCGAAGAACCGCCTCTCCCACAGCAATGAACTCCAGGTCTTTGCCCATGGGTGAGATGGCTTCCTCATACGTCCCGGTCTCGACTTCGATTCGGTCACCGGTTGCTGCATGGTTGACGGCGTCTTGAATACGGTTGAAGTCTGCTGTACCAGACCCGGAGACGGTCCATGTGGCTGCATGAGCCAGCGAGGACGGAAGAAACAGGAGGATGAGTGTGCGCATGGAAACAGTCTACACCGGTCGCAGACCAGAACGGCCTCCGATTTTGATCGGAGGCCGCTGACACGTCGGGTAGCGCCACAACCCGACGCGCCGGCCGAAGCCTTCACACGGCTACCTGGTGTGAAAGTATTTTT
>JAYXVV010000082.1:0-15263 GCA_036021505.1 Myxococcota bacterium
TCCATCAGCAGGGCCTCATCGATTCGCCTCCCGCTGAGGCTGTACGAGACGACACAGAGGTATTCGTCTCTCTCGGTGTTTGCCCCGGTGCCGAGAACAATCAGGTCGTCGACTCCAGTGGGCTGGAGTGTCTGCAGCTGCGTCATTGTCTCCCGCTCCAGATCAATGATCGCGTGGTAGCTTTGGCCAGAATTGGTGGAGCGAACGATCCCTGTTGTCGTCATTCGGGAAGGACTGATTCTCACTGCAGGAGCAATGGCCTGCCAGATGAGCGACGTTCCCGTTACCGGATCTTGCTTGAGAATTTCGTGGCAGGTGCCACTCTCTCCCCAAATGTGAAGGACGGTGTCACCGGTCCAGACCCAGGCCTCATTGTGTGCTGTGCCAATAAAGCCATGCAGCCCAAATGTGCCTCGATGTCCACTGCAGGCGTTGTTCCAGCCCCCTGAGGAGCGCCCCGCCCAAATGGCTGTGTCGGTGCGATTTCGTGCCCCATACGCCACGTAAAGGTTTCCATCGCGGTCCGTGGTCGGCGGAAGCAGGCGCATCGGCACCTCGCCGGGGATTTCACCGAAATAGCGAATGTTTCCAATCTCACCGTTTTCCAACGGCGGCGTGCACCCGGAGAGAGCGGTAGCGGCCACAAGAGCCGGCAAAATGAGGGAGGCTGTGCGCATCCCCGGCAGTGTACTACTGCTCCACGGTGTATGTCTGGACGTAGAAGGCCGCTTCGCCGCCGTCGGCCGTCTCGTACGCCTGCCGGTAGACATAGGGCCGGATGCCGTAGGCGTGCGCGGCGTATTCGTCCTCAGGCGTGGCGGAGTTGTCTGGAAGCGGAGGCAGGGTTCCGTTGAAGTTGGCCTCTTCTCCAACCATCAGGCTGTAGCCTTTCCCAAACCCGCCGGAGACGCCAAGCCCGACCGACACGCCTCCAACCGTCACTCCGGAGTTGGCGGCAAGGTTGATGTCGGTGTTGGAGGAGTTGGTCTGCTGCTCCGAAACCCGTGTCGACCAAGAGATACGCGAAACGTCTGAGGCGATCACCATGGGAGGGTCGGTGAACAGCATGTCGGAATTCTTCAATCGGCTCCCGTCAATTTTTTCGGGGCTGGTGGGGTAGGAGTCGACTTTACCGACGTCGTAGGGAACGTCGAGGATGGGAAGAGAGTCGCTCAACTCGGCCATGGCGTTGTAGCGGGGGGTTGACCAAATCGAGGAACCGCCGCCGCTCGGGACACTGAAGACGATGTCCTCGCCATGGACTCCACCGAGGTGGTTGCTGGGGTCATCGACGGTGTAGCTGTAGCCGTCGAAACAGCCCCAAGAGAGGACTACGCCACCATAGTTGGGACCGTAGAGACCCGGGTCAGCGATGAGGGTGTAGCTGGTGCCCACGGACAACCGGGTTGTGTTGGTTGTTGAGGCTGCGATCCGCCAAGATACCGTGGAGGAGACCTTGCCTGAGAAGAACTCCGTGAAGCCGGCTTTGTACCCGACGTCCACGCTCAGACCGAGCGACACCGTCTCCGTTGTGCTCTCCGACGAGGAGGAAAAGCTGCCGAATCCAACACGGCTTGTGCCGTTCGCGAAGGTCTCATCGTAGGGAGGGAGAACCATCAGCATGACGGGAACGGGGTTGCCCTGGCAGGCCTCGATGTTGCCCGAGAGCTCTGCGATTGGAGCGTCTCCGTTGTGGTCAGCCGTTGCGATTCGGTCGGGCTCTACCGAGGGAGAGTACTGCGTGGCACCCTCCTCGCGCAGGGCCGAACCGGTCAACTGAAAGGTCACGACGCGCGCTTCGGTGTTGAGCAGGTAGATTTCAGCGTCACCGTCGCCGTCTTTGTCGGCCACCTCGAGGTCGCGTCCCTCGCCGTAGTCCTCCGTTTCATGAGTGACCAGCTGCCGGAGTGCGTCGCTGCCGAGATCCGGAACATACACTTCCAGCTTGTCGTCCCAGTAGTCCCAGTAGCCGCCGTCACGGAGAACCACCACTTCAGCGTAGCGGTCATTGTCGAGGTCGCCACCGCTGATGCGAAAGACATCGTCGCTCACCGAGGTGGACCAGCTCGCAGGCTGCCCCGTCACTTCATGGTCGATGTTGAACACCATGATGTAGCGGGTGGAGTCTGCATCGAGAAGCAGCAGCACCTCGGCAATGGCGTCTGCATCGACATCGGCCGCAGCAATATCGATGACCTCCACGGTGCCGCTCATGCTGTACTCGTCGCATTCCTCGGTGTCCACGCTGCAGATCGCCACGCGGCCGTTGGAAGACACTCCGATCAACTCGTCCAAGCCGTCGAGGTCCGTGTCGCCAGTGGCGAGCGCCATGGGCGCGAAAGGAAGGGTCAATGAGTCGTTGGTTCCGGCGAGCTCAACCTGCTTGGAGCCTCCGAAAGCGAGCGCGTACAAGGCTTGTGGTCGGGCGCCCAAAAGGGCCCCACCAGCAACGTCGAGGGCGGGTTGGCTTCCGACCTTGTAGGAGCCGTCGTAGCTCAAGTTGCTCGGGTCGAAGGCATCCAAGTAGAAGATCCCGGCCGTGGACTCTGTGTCCAGCAGGGCCAGCTCATCCTCGCGCTGGAAATAGTAGTTGCTCCCGAGAGGCGGTTCTGTGGGCAGCAGATCTCCGCCGCAGCGATCCACCTGGCAGAATCCGTCGCTGCAGATCTCTCCTGTGAGGCAGTCGGAGGTGGCGTCGCAGGTGATGTCGATTTCGCCCCATTCTTCCGTTCCCGGCCCGGTGTAGGGCTGATCGGGGACCTCTTCCTCGGGGCTAAACGGTGAGCACCCAGCGAGGACAACAACGGCCATTAGGAACGAAATACTTTTCATCCAACACTCCCTTTGTGCCGCGCGTCTATTCTATTCCGCTGTTTTCAGCAAATTTGCAGCCCGTAAAAACCCAGGGAAATCAGATGTTTCCACTGCGTGTTTAGGGAGTTTACCCTAAAAGCAGGCGCTCCACAGGCCTTTTTCGTGGGTTTGGGCCTTCATTTGGGCGTCTTGGAAGCGTTCGAAGTAGCGAATGTCCCGCGCTTGGCCCACATCTTCGTCATAAACGCGGGCAAAGCCCTCCTCCAGCAACCATTCGTTGAGAAAGACCTCGGTTTCCTCCTCATCCTCGGGAACGGTAAAGAGGTAGGCGAGGGTGCGATCGTAGATGCCTTGGCAGGCGAGATCGAATTCAAGCCGCACCGTGCTTCCAGGTGGAACGAGTTCTTCCAGCTGTGCACCGGCCTCGTCACCGTAGCAGCAGGTGCTGTGTTCCTCGCTGGAGCACTCGGAATGCCCCTCGTAGTACAGCTCCGGAGCATCCACTCCGAGTAAACGAATTTCTTCACCGCTGCTCAACGTCAAGGTGTCGCCATCGGTGATCGTCAACACCTTTTCCTCGCGTGGGGTGTCGCACCAGGCATTGACCAAAATAGGCACCTCGCGGTCGCTGCAGGCAACCAATGTGAGCACCAAAAAAGCCATTCGCATCATGGGTGGCAGCATAGCACCCGTGAGACTTCGCGTCACAGGTGCTATTTTGGGTAGTGGAAGGTCTATGGACGCGAAGGCACAAGTTCAACTCGAGGAAACCCGTCTTGCTGCGGAGGCGAAACCACGCGAGACACACGGTACGGGTGCCGCGATTGTCTCGGCAGAGAACATTGCCAAGCAGTTCCAGATCTACCTCAATGATCGAAGCCGATTTTTCGAATTCTTCGGGCAGCGAAAACGTCATGAGGACCACTGGGCACTCAAAGACGTTTCCTTCGAGGTGGGTCGAGGCTCCTCGTTTGGAATCATTGGGGCCAATGGAGCGGGCAAGTCGACGCTGCTCCGCCTGATCGCGGGCATCTCGGAGCCGACCCGGGGGACGATGACCGTACGGGGGAGCTTCTCGAGTTTGTTGGATCTGGGGCTTGGGTTCCATCCCACGTTCACAGGACGACAGAACATCCACCTCAACTGCTCCCTGCTTGGCATGAACAGCCAGGAGATTGAGGAGCGGATTCCCCAGATGATTGCTTTCGCTGAAATCGAGGAGTTCATTGACTACCCGGTTCGAACCTATTCTTCAGGAATGGCTCTGCGGCTGGGCTTTGCGATTGCGGCTCACCTGGACACGGAGTTGTTCCTGATCGACGAGGTACTGGCCGTTGGAGACCAGTACTTCCAGCGAAAGTGCATTCGAAAGATCCAAGACTTTGTGTCCGCTGGCAAGAGCATCGTTCTGGTGAGTCACGATCTCCACGCGATCCGAAACCTTTGCGATACGGTCATGTGGCTCGATCAGGGCGAGGTCAGAGCGATTGGCCCCTCCCGTGAAGTTGTAGAGAAGTACATGGACTTGGACCGGGAGCTTGCCCGGAAAGGGGTCGTTGTACCAGGCCCGAGGGTGGCCCCTGAGCGGAAGACAGAGCCCCACATTGCCTCGAGTTCGATCCGCTTTCGATCCACCGAGAAAGACACCCGGATTCGGGGAGCAGTGATGGAGGCGTGTGCGATTCCAAATGTGCAGGCGCTCTGGCAGGAGGCTGTGGATACGGAAACCTACGAGGAATACGATGGCGAGAATGCGGTCGTCATCGGGTCGGGAGAGGTTCGCGTGCTGCGCGTTCAGTTGCTGGACGGCCAGGGGCGCTCGAGGCAGCGCTACAAGAGCGGAGAGGCGATGCTGGTCGCAGTCACCTTTCGGACCACTGAGCCGGTCGAGCGGCCCATCATGGGGGTGGCCATTCATCGGAACGATGGGGTGTATGTCTATGGCCCCAACAACCGCTTTGATGAGGTCTTGGACGGAACCTACGACGGCATCTACACCTACTTCATCCACTACCCTTCATTGCCCTTGCTTGCGGGCAGCTACCGGGTCTCCATTGCGGTGTTCGACAAAGACCACCTCAAACCCCATGTGTGGCACAACCAGCTCTACGACTTTGAAGTGGCTCAAGACGTGGAGGACCACGGTCTTGTACGAATGAAACACGCCTGGGGTCTTCTGACCCACGTGGAAGGGGAGAAGGCCAAGGTGGAAGAAGAGGACATGGAATGAACACGACGGAGGGGGCATGGCTCGTGTTGTTCTTGTAGGCAGTGGTCCCTTGCCGGAGACGAATCCCTCGGGCGTGAGTTTTCCCCAGTTGCGTTGCAGCCACTTCATGGATGCGATCCGGCAAGAGCATGAATTGGGCTTGGTCCTGCTGCAGAGCCCGAAGGCTCCGGTTCCCGAGGGGCTGGCTGTCCAGGTCATCTCAGACGACAAAGGAATCGAGCTGCAGAAGGCCCGGGATTTTGCTGCCAAGTTTGGCGCAGAGGTTGTCGTGGGTGGAGGGCCGTACTCTCCAGCCCGCGTGGCAGCCGGCATTGCAGAAGAGCGGCCTCTTTGGATCGATGTGCCTGGCGATCCGTATGCGGAAGCGCAGGCGAAGAGCGCCCACAGCGGAGAGCGAGGCCACACGCGTGAAATGCGGGCAGCCTATGCTCAGGCGATGGTTCGGGCAGACGCCTTTTCGGTGGTCTCGAGAGCTCAACGGCATGCACTCTTGGGTCAGTTGGGCATCTTGGGACGCCTGGAGTCCGCACCGGTGCATCGGGACTGGGTTCACGTGCTTCCCGTTGGCTATGGATTCTCGGACCTGCGAGGTCGACCGCCCAAAGCGAAGGCCGCGGGCGAACTCGTCGTGGCCTTGTGCGGAGGCTACAACACGTGGACCGACGGTGAGACCTTGCTTCAGGGCCTCCTTTTGGCGATGAAGCACCTGCCAGAGATGCGGGTCGTGTCGACAGGCGGTGCGATTCCTGGACACCACAATGCAACCTACGAAGCCTTCCGGGCACAGGCGCTCTCCAGTCCTTTTGCACAGCGTTTTACCTTTCACGGCTGGGTCCCCCACAAAATCCTTCCCGAGCTTCTCCGGGAAGCCCATGTGGGATTGTGCTTGGATCGCCACGGTGTGGAGCCCGAGTTGGGAAGTCGGACAAGGGTGCTTTTCTACTTGCATCAAGGACTTCAGGTGGTGGCGACGTCGCGAACTGAACTCTGTGAGGAGCTTGCTGGATTGCGCATGATCCAGCCTGTGGCTCAAAGCAGCCCCACTGAGGTGGCTGAGGCCTTGGTCGACGTCGCGAGGTCTTCCGGTGTGCCTCGTTCTGTGGAACGTGCTCAAAGTTATCTGCTGGAGCGGATGGCTCCGAGTCAGACCTTTGGGCCGCTCATTGAATGGCTGAAGGCGCCCCTGCGGGTTGAGCGCGGAGTGGACCCCACGGTCGAAATCACCGAAGAGCTGCAGCGAGTGCGAGCGGAGTTGGCGGAGGTACACGCGACAGCGACGTGGCGAGCTGCAGGGGCTGCGGACCGGCTCTGGAAGCGGTCCAGTCGGCGTTTGGGCGGGCTTCTGAACAAGGACTGAGGAGCGGACGAGCACGGTTTTACAGAGGATCCGCTTGCAAGTTCATTCAAAAGTATGCATAAGCATGCAAGGAGACCGGCATGCTTGAACTCCGAAAACCGACAGTCCGCGATGTGGCGATGATGCACAAGCTCATGGCGCCCCATGTGCGCAGCGAGGTTCTCTTGCCTCGCTCTCAGCGGCACATTGTCGAAAACCTCCGAGATTACGTGGTGGCGGACGACAACGGGCGCTTGGTGGGACTGGCATCGCTTTCGCTGGTGGAGTGCCATCTTGCGGAGCTCGGCGCAGTGGTCTGTGAGAGGCAAGAACTCCTCAATCGATTGGTGACGGTTGCGCTGGACGAGGCGCGCTCTGTCGGCATCGAGCGGGTCTTTGTCCTCGCAGCGGATCCAATCCCTTACCTCGAGCTGGGCTTTCACCAAGTGGACATCCAAGCACTCCCCGAGAAGCGGGATCGCCAGTGTTTGCGATGCCCTCGTCTGCCACGCTGCCGTCAGGTACCGTTGGTCTACGAAATCGCCTAAGCGGCCGGTGATCAACCGCCCGGTGGTGGTCCGGGAGGAAGGCCAAGGTTCATGCGGCGCTGGGCCCGCTTGCGGTACACGACGGCGAGGACCTGAGCGACGGCTCCGTAGAACTCATCGGGGATCATGTGGTCCACCTTCCCCTTCGCATGAAGCGCTCGAGCAAGCTTCCGGTTCTCGATCCGAAGCACATCGTGTTTAAGGGCTTCTTTCCGCATCAACAGCGCGACGTGGTCCACGCCCATGCCGATGATCACTGGCGCAGGGGCCTCGTCTTTTCGGTAACGCAGAGCCACAGCATAGTGGGTCGGGTTGGTGATCAGGACATCGGCATCCCGAATCCGAGCCAACATGTTGCCCATCGCGTACTGCCGCTGACGAGCACGGCGGGCAGCCCGCACGATGGGATCGCCCTCCATCTCTTTGCGTTCGTCTTTGACCTCGCGCTCGGTCATCATCAACTGCTGTTTGTTTCGCCACCACTGGTAGCTGTAGTCGAGCGTTGCAATCACGACGAGCAGTGGAAGCGAGAAGAGGATGATTCGCCAGCCCAACTCCACCATGATGATCAGAAGTTGAGTGGGTTCCATGGCCGACATCGCGGGGAGACTGGAGAGTCTGGGACCCACCGCCAGCCAGGTGACGAGTCCCAAGGCGAAGAGCTTCACAAGGCCCTTGGCAAGCTCAACAATTGGCATGGAGGACAGGTAGTTTTGCTTGAAGTTTTTGAAGAGGTTGATTCGTTCGACTTTGGGCTGAAGGGCTTTCGGAGACACATTGAAGCCGGTCTGCATCAGACCACTCACCAAGGCAGCGACAAACAGGAAAGCCAACGGAATGATGATGGCGGTGCCCACCCAGATCAGGCTCTGCGCACCGAGTTGGGTGGCGTGCTCGATCTCCATCTGCTCGTTGGGATCGATGGTGAAGGATTCCTCGGCCACGGTACGCATGGTCTGCGCGAGGGGGCCGTTGAAGAAGACCAACGAGGCGGCTCCGGCCAGCAGGATCATGGCCGACCCGATCTCCTTCGACTGCGCAATTTGACCCTCTTCCGCAGCGTCTTTTAGCCGTTTCTCGGACGGGTCATGTACCTTCTCTTGGCCGTCTTGGTTCTCCGCCATCAGAAGCCTCCAACGGCAAGAGACATCTTGGAGGTGGCATTCAAAATGGCCTCCTGATGAACGGTAAGAAAATAGGGAAGTCCGACCGCAAAGAGGGCCAGACCCGCCACATTCACCAGAATCATACCCACCGAGAAGTAGATGTTCATTCGGGGGGCAAGCTTGACCAAGACCGCCACAAAAACGTTCACCAGCCACACAAGAATCAACACGGGGCCCGAGAGTTTCAGGGACAGAAGAATGGACTCAGCGACGGCATCCATCAGGATTTGACTGCCCGCCAGAAGATCGGAGACTTGGCCAGGGGGAATGCTCTGGAACGAATCGACGAGAACGCCGATGCAGATCAGATGAATCCCGGAGCCCAAAAACACCAGTCCAGCACACCATGCGGCAAGTCCCGCGATCGCTCCCTGCTGCGATTTGGCCAGCGGGTTGAAGAGCATGGCCATTGCGAAGCCCATCTGCATGGCCATGATGTCCGCGGCCATGGCCGCAGCACCGAAAATCGCAGCCACTACAGATCCCATGAGGATCCCCACCAGAATCTCACCGGTCATGCTCAGGGCCATCAGTCCAATCGTTTTGTCGACAGCTGCAGGCTCGACATGAGGCACGACGAGAACGCTGAGAATCACACTCAGAAAGATGGGGACATGCTTGGGAACACCTGTCATCGAGAGGACAGGCATGGTGAAGAGGAGTCCCCCTAAGCGGGCGAAAACAAGCAGCGCTGTGGCGAGGAGCTCCAAGGAATCACTCCATCTGCTCGATGGAGGCAAACATCTCGACTCCAAAGCTCACAGCGGTGTTGAGCATCCATCCACCAGCCAGCGCCAGAACCAAGAAGACGGCAATGATCTTCGGGACGAAGACCAAGGTGATTTCCTGGATTTGAGTCACGGCCTGAAGCAGCGAGACGATGGAGCCCACCAAGAGAGCAGTAAGCAGAACGGGGCCAGAAAGAATCAAGACCGTGTAGAGGGTGTTCTGGCCGATGTTGATTGCCATTTCGAGGTTCATCGAATGTTCCCCACCATGCTGGTGATCAGGAGGCTCCAGCCATCCATGAGCACGAAAAGCAGTATTTTGAAGGGAAGGGAGATCACCACCGGTGGCAGAACCATCATGCCCATACCGAGCAGGATTGAGGCCACCACGATGTCAATCACCAGAAACGGGATGTACACTTTGACCGCGATGATGAAGGCGGTCTTGAGTTCAGAGAGCAAATAGGCACTGGCGATGGCGGTCGTGGGGATTTCTTCAACCGTTTGAGGGCGCTCGACTTTCCCAATCTTCAGAATGGCAGCGAGGTCGTCTTTTCGGACATTGCTCATCATGAAGTCCCGCATGGGCCCCATGGCATTGTCCATGGCCTCGCCCGTCTGCATCTCTCCGGACATGTAAGGGCTGATCGCAGTCTCCTGCACTTGGCTGACCGTGGGGTGCATCACCAGCATTGTGAGGAAGAGCGAGAGCCCGATCAGGACCTGGTTGGGAGGAGACTGTTGCAGTCCCAAGGCTTGGCGCAGCAGGGAAAAGACAATCACGAAGCGCGTGAAGGGCGTCATCACCAAGACGATTGCTGGCAGGAAGGTCAACGCCGTCAGCAGCATCACCAGGCGCACGGCCGTGGAGACATCGTCGCCTGTCACGCTCTCAGCGACGTCGACAAATCCAGCGTCAAGGCTGGAGGCAGACGCGTCCTGTGCCCATGCCGTCCCGGAAATGACCGAGGTGGCGATGAGGGTCAGGGCCAGCGTCCGCAGAAAATGCGGCAGCAAGCGGTTCATTTAGGCGGTGACGCGCACCTTGGTTCCCCGGTGTCCTGTGCGGCGCTCAGCGAGCACCTCATCGAGGACTGCCTGGGCGGCACGACGCTTCTCCTCGGAGTTGGGGTCAGGGTTAGCAGAGGTGTTGTCCGTGTAGGCCTTCTTCATGGACCGGGGTCGGAAGGAGGACTTCTCGGACGACGAAATCAGCTCGTCGATCAGGGCTCGTTTGGGGCCGAAATCAAGGAGGTCCTTGGCTTCGGACGAGCGTCCCTCGACAGCTCGCAGAGCAGGGCGCTCTTCGCGAGAGTTGGAGCGAGACTCGGATGCGAAGAAAGGCTCGTTGGAAGCATTTTCGTCGGATTCGAAGACCGGCTCTGGGAAAATGGAGGTGCTTGGGGAGAGGTCCGCGATGAGATTGTTCCCAGCGGGACTGCTTCCGATCAGCAAGCGGCGGGTGCCACCTTCGAGGTCAGCGACGTCAACCAAGAACATCGCAGACTGATTGCCAGTGGCTTTTCGGGCCACAACATTCATCGGCACCTCAGCAGGGGAGCTGGGGAGCTGACTGAATACACGCCTGCGGAAGAAGAGCGCCAGACCGCAAAGACCAAGGCCGACTGGAACCATCAAAAGAGGCATTGTGGAGGCACTGGACGTGCCTTTTTCAGGGGAATCAAGGACGGCGGTGGTGCCTTCCTCATCCCAGTTAATGGGGGTGCCAGCGGGCTCGGTAGTCGTCATGGCCTCGGACTCAGCAGGGGTGGCTGAGGCTTCGGTCTGGACATCTTCCGTCTCGTTCGGGGTCGTGTTGGACTCCACCGACTCAGTGGCGGGGGTCTGAAACTCTTCTGGCAGTTGTGGCCCTGCGAGCACAGCTTCCACAGCAGGGGTCGCGCCCAAAAGGCGGTCCAAGGATGCGGTTTCAGTCGGCTCAGTCGCGGAGGCGACAGCAATGAGGGCCAGGGAAATCATGCGTTCTCCACTTCGTCTTCATCAGACCGTCCGATGAGCTCTGTGACGCGGAGAGCGAGTCGCTCTCCCACCATCACGACCTCGCCGCGGGCGAAGACGCGCCCACCGACGATGACATCGAGGGGACGGTCAGCAGGCCTGTCCAACTCCACCACCTCGTCTTTTCCGAGTTCGGCCAGCTCACCAATGGTGAGGCGAGCTCGACCCAGTTCTACGACAAGGTCGACAGGAATCTCGTGCAGGAAGGTGACGTCGTTGTTGTCAGCCATGGGGATGCTCCTTTTGAGGGCAGACCGCTATTCGGACGCCGCCCGGGGATGTTTAGAAAAAAATCGATTTTTTTTCGTTTTTCGGTGAAAGCCGGCGTTTAACCCAGAATGTATTCAAACTCGGTCCCGCCGATAACGAGGCGATCTCCGTCCTCAAGCTCTGCTCTTTTGACCTTCTGGCCATTGTGGACCACGGCTCCCCAACCGAGTTTGTTGAGGACATGCCGCTTTCCATTCCAGCGTATTTCTGCGGCGCTCATGAAACCGGTGACCCCCTGGAGGGGAACTTCTCCACGGCCACCGAAGACCAGGGTTCGATCCTTCGGACTCCAAATCTGCTCGGTATCGAGTTGTTCGACGCGGGCCCCCTTGATTCGACGGGCGGCCGCCTGCATCTGTCTCAGCATGTCTGGAGAAATCTCGTAGGTGTTGTCCTCATCGTCGTATTGACTGCCCATGTAGGGGGCCAAAGAGTCAACAGGCTGTCCATTCCAGAAGCCGTGGGAGGAGTCATCCAGGTAGACGATGGTGTATTTTCCCAAGAAGAGCTCGTCGCCGGACTTAAGCGATCCCCGCTCGATGGCCCTGCCGTTGACAATGGTTCCGTTCTGAGACTGCATGTCTTCGAACTCCCACCCTTCTCCAGCCTCCACAAGGCGTGTGTGAAACCGGGAGACGGAGACGTTGCCAAGGCGCAGATGAGCGTCGTTGCTGCGCCCGATCAGGCACTCTTTTTCAGTGAGTGGAAAGCAGCGGTCGGGCTGCCCTTTCTCCCTGACAATTAGTGTAGCCAATGCCTCTTCCTCGTTCCGCAGCGACAAGCATACAGGATTCCCCGAGCAATGTGGCACGCCAAAGTACGGGGCCCTTACATTTTTCAGAAGTCAGGAGGCCGCAGGCTCGTCCTCGCTGCTCGGCTCCGCTACAGCGGGCTCGACAAGCTTGAGATTTGGAATGGAGGATTCCACCTTGCGAAGCACCCGGAACGAGTGACACCCTCGCGATTCTCCAGGCTCCCCAACGATTGTGGTGTGCCCATTGACCTTGACATCCACGTAGCGAGCTGGGCCAAGGTCAATCATGCTGCCGATTTCAAGATTGTCCAGAGTGCTGATGGGCACCTGAACCTGGGCGAGTTCGGCAACAAGTTCAAGAGACACGGGTCGGACGCGCTCGAGGTCGAGGGATCCGCTGCGTGACGAGCGGGAGAGAGCTTTGACCTTGGGGACGCGCAGGTCTCGGGTGGTCTGGGCTGGAATCGCCACAATCATGAGACCGAAGGGGTCATCAGGCCGTCCGAAGTCGAGCGATGCGGCCACGACAGGCGTCGTCTGAGCCAGACCGGACGCTGCACGCGGGTTGGTTCCGATGGAGTCGACGGCGATGCGGATAGGCTTTTGGGAAGGCCAGGATTCCATGAGGCCGTTCATCACATCTTCACAGGCCCGCTTCGCGATTCGAAGCTCAACTTCCGTTACCTGACGGGATCGGTAAGGGGGCGGCTCGTCGTCGATGTTTTCGCCGAGCATGACGCCCACAATGCGAGAGAGCAGCCGCCCTTGCACCACCACCAATCCAGGCAGTCCGAGCGGCTCGAATCGAAAGACGGCGAAAATTCCACCGGCACGGGTTTCCGAGTCATCGAGGATGTGCCCAACGGTGGTGACCTGTGCGACACCGAGCCGAACAGGAACATCGGAACCCGCGCGGTTCACCAGCCTTGTGCGAACGCGACGCGCGACGGAGCGGAACAAGTCCTCCAATGCAGGCAGAGCTGCAGCGGCCTCCCGATCCGGGTGACTGAGAAGATTTGGAGGGGCTTGGCGGTCGCTCATGGGGCTCCTACTGAACCACGAATTGGGAGAAGTAGACCCGCTCAATGCGTGCCTTCTTGCCCATGTATTTGTTGAGGTCGCGGAGGAGGTCGTCCTGGAGACGAAGTTTTCCGTCGAGGCCTTCCACGTCCGTGTAGGAGTAGTCGGAGACGAGCTTGATGACTGCATCTCGCAGTCCGGCTTTTTTCTCCTCCATGATGTCGACAGCACTGAGTTTCAACTCGAGGTCAACCTCCATTCGCAGTACGCGTCCGCCACCGACGCCGCGAAGGTTCACGGTGAACAAGCCGAGAGGATAGATCCCACGGTCGGGATCCTCATCGGCAACGTCATCCATGTCGTCTTCGTCGTCATCGTCAGCGCTCTCAGTTTCGGCGGAGTCTGAGCCGCCTCCGCCAAAGATGGAAGAGGCGCCAAATCCAACACCTGCTCCCAAGACGAGCGTGGCCACAAACCCCAAAATCATGGGGAGCTTGGAGCCTTCGGTAATTTCTTCGTTTTCTTCTTGTCCCTCGGCCATTTAGGGTCCTCCGGGATTCATGAGCGACTCAGCTGCACGGCTTGTACCTACATCATCGGATCGAATCACAATTTCTACACGTCTATTCCAGGTGGCATCCTCTCCAAAGGTGGAAGCAGGATGAAATTGAGCAAATGCTGATGCCTCCAATCGTTCGCCAGCTATCGGACCTTTAGCCCGAAGTGTCTCAACGACTGAAATTGCGCGCTGGGCAGCGAGTATCCAGTTCTGCTGTTCGTTGCCCGTAGCGTCTGTGTGGCCTTCAACACGAATTTCTCCGTCGACCTCGCTCAAGATGTCCGCGAGATCCGCGAGGAGAGAGTAGGCCGTGGGATGGAGCTGGGTGGAGCCGGGTCGGAAGAACACGCGGTCATCGAGACGAAGACGCACTTCTTGCTCATTCTGCACCATTCGAATCAGGTCATCCGAGATGTGCTTGGACATGGCCTGTCGGAGCCGCGCAACGACAGGTCGGGTCACATCGTCTCGAACCGTTGATTCTTGGGTGTAGTTGGGCTCCTTCATCACACCCACCAAGTTGGACTCAAAACCGCCCACGCCCAATGCAGACTTGATGGATTCAAACACCGCCTCGACTCGTTTTGTGTCGTCAAAGGTGGCCATGGCCAGGAGAAGCACGAAGAAGGTGAGCAGCAGGGTCACCATGTCGGAATAGGTGGCCATCCACGCGGGGAGGCCCTCCATCTTCTCGTCTTTTTTCTTCTTCCGGCGCCCCATGGCTTAGGCCGCCTCTTCCCAGCGTTGGTCAGGGGCGAGTGTGGCATTCAAACGCTCGACCATGAACCGCGGGTTTTCTCCAGCGAGAATGGAGAGCAGACCCTGTGCAACAAGCGTCTTGTCAGCGATTTCCTGTTGGGACTTCATCTTCAGTTTGTTGGCGAGGGGAATACCAATCATGTTGGCAATGATGGAGCCGTAAAACGTGGTCAGAAGAGCAACAGCCATTGCGGGTCCGATGGCAGTAGGGTCATCCATCTGCTGGAGCATCTGCACCAGACCAATCAGTGTGCCGATCAGGCCCATAGCAGGACCGTAGACACCGAGGTCATCCCAGAACTTGATCGACTGTCCGTGGCGTTCCTCAATTTTGTCGAGCTCTCCGTAGAGCACTTCTTCCACAACAGAGGCCTCAGGGCCGTCGACGACAAGCCTCAGGCCTCGCTTGAAAAAATCGTCCTCAGCCTCATCAGCGGCCGATTCGAGGGAGAGCAGTCCCTCTCGGCGTGCCCGACGGGAGAGCTCAGCCAGCAGCTTGATGGTCTCCTCGGGGTCGGACTCGCGGGTCTTGAAGGCATTCTTGACGGCACCGAGTCCGGCTTTGATCTGGTTGCCTGGGAAGGCCACCGAGATCACGCCGGTGGTGGCGCCAACGACGATCATGACGGAGGGCGGATCGACGAAGGTCATCAGTGAGGAACCCATCAGGATCCCTGTAAGGACCATGCCAAACGCAAGGACCAAGCCGATGATGGTAGTCAGATCCATGAAGCACTCACACGCAGTACAGTCGATCTATCGGACATTTGGGGCACTGCCTTGAGGCGGGTTTGAACTCGGGGAAAAAGTTTCTCCCCGCCTCAAGGAAAGCTTAGATCAGATTTACCAGTTCTTGCAGAGTTTCGTTGGCGCTGTTCACGATTCGCGCGTTGCCCTGGTAGGCCCTCTGGGCCTCAATCATGAGGACGAACTGGTCCTCGAGTTCGACGTTGGACTTCTCGAGGGCGTAGGACGAGATGGATCCTCGTCCTGCCGTGTCCGGTGTACCCATGGCGGGAGGTCCGGAGTTTCGGGTGTTTCGGTACAGGTTACCGCCCTG
>JAYXVV010000083.1:0-18995 GCA_036021505.1 Myxococcota bacterium
TTCGGATCGAGGACTCCCCCGTGAGGTCGGTGGCGACTCCACCACAGAAATAGTGGGCTGCTGGCACCACAGGAATGGGCTTTTTGGAGATGTCGATTCCAAGCCCGATGCAGCGCTGAAAAATCGATGGAAACCGGTTCTCCAAAAAGTCCGCATCGTGGTGGGTCATGTCGAGGTAGACGCAGTCATCCCCCGATTTCTTCAACTCCGCATCAATGGCTCGCGCCACCACATCTCTCGGAGCGAGCTCTCCCCGAGGATGGTAGGCGTCCATGAATCTCTGTCCCGAGGCGAGACGCAAGACTCCCCCCTCCCCTCTCAGCGCCTCAGAGATCAAGAATCGGGGCGCTTTGGGGTGGAACAAGCAAGTGGGGTGAAACTGGACGAACTCCATGTTGAGAATGCGAGCCCCAGCCCGGTAGGCCATCGCAATCCCGTCGCCGCTCGCGACATCCGGATTGGACGTGTACCGGTAAACTTTACCCGCACCTCCCGTACACAACGCCACAACCTTGGCCCCATACACCTCGACATTGTGAGTCTCCAAATCCAGAACATAGGCTCCACGTACGACATCAGGATTCGGTGGAAGAGCCTGAGTCCTGCGCGCCATCCAAGCACCGGTGATCAGATCAATCGCCATGCAGTGCTCTCGAACCTCAATGTTGGGGTGGGCCCGGACCCGCTCAACCAAGCCTCGAACAATCTCCGCGCCGGTTTTGTCCATCGCATGAAGAATGCGCCGCTCGGTGTGCCCGCCCTCTCGGCCTAAATCGTAGCCATCTTCCCTTGGATCTCGTGAGAACTCCACACCGAGGTCAATCAGATCCTGCACCCGGCCAGGCCCCTCTCGAACCACTTTCTCCACGGTTTCTCGCCTGCAGAGGCCGCCTCCGGCCTCCAAGGTGTCCTGAACATGAGACTCAGGGCTGTCTTGAGGGCTCCAAACAGCAGCAATGCCCCCCTGGGCATAGCGGGTGTTGGACTCTTCGAGTTCTCGCTTCGTAAGCAAGATGACCGACCCCTCGGAGGCTACCCGAAGTGCGAAAGAGAGACCCGCCACACCGGAACCAATGACCAAGAAATCAGACCTTGTCTGCAAAGTGATCTCCAGAAAAGCGGACCATACCACGGCAGTCGGCTACGATGACGGCATGCCGACAACCACCCTAGCGCTTCTAACCCTTGGATTGGCTGGAGACATCTACATTCATGAGGCACCGGACGGAACCATTTCCTTCACCGACTCTCCTCGAGATTCCACATTCACCGTCTTCCTCAGGGAAAAGCCGCTTCCTGAGCCGGCTGCTGTCAGTTTGGAGCGATTTCCACTGCTCAATCGCTATGACGCTCTCCTGCATGAAAAATCCCAGCTCCACGGTGTCCCTTTCGCTCTCCTAAAGGCCGTTTGCGTCGCAGAGTCCGGTATGAACCCCAATGCCGTGTCTCGAGCGGGCGCACAGGGATTGATGCAACTCATGCCACCGACAGCGCGGGACCTGGGTGTCACCGATTCCTTCAATCCGGAGCAGAACGTGGATGGTGGTGCTCGCTACCTTGCTACTCAGTACCGACGCTTTGGATCCTACCGCCTCGCCTTGGCCGCCTACAACGCAGGACCCGGTGCTGTCCAAAAGCACAACGGGATCCCTCCCTTTGAGGAAACGCAGGCCTATGTACCAAAGGTGATGGACCTGTGGGAGCACTTCCGTTACCAAGGGGTGTCTCCACCTCCTGGACCCCAATGAAGAAAGACACTTTCTGGAACCTCCCGAACACTCTGACCGTGCTTAGAATCGCACTGGTTCCTGTCATGGTGGTCTTGCTCTGGGTGGATCCCAGCCAGCCCTACCAAGTTCCAGAACGATGGGTCTGCATCCTGACCATGTCCATCTTTGTTGGGGCCATGATCACGGACATCATCGATGGCTACTTGGCCAGAAAGTGGAACCTGGTCTCCGTCGCTGGGGCGTTTTTGGATCCCCTGGCCGATAAACTCATGGTGGTCGCCGTCCTTGTGATGTGCATCCCCCATGACTGGCTGCCGGCGTGGTTGGTGGTTCTGCTGATCTGTCGGGAGCTCACCATCACGGGCGTCCGAACCATTGCAGTGTCTGAGGGTCTTGTCCTGTCAGCCAGTGTGCTCGGTAAATTCAAGACAGCAACGCAGGCCACTGCGCTTGGGTTTCTCCTCTGGCATCACGAAACCAATCTCTTCTGGCTCGTCGAGGTCGATGCCCATGCGTGCGGTGTCATGCTGATGTACCTGGCCACCGTGTTCTCCCTCTGGAGTGCCGGTTCCTACCTCAATCAGTTCTTTCGCCACGCCTCATTGACAGAAAAGCTGGACTGAAATCAGGAGGCTTGGGCTCTCAACCACGCCACGAAGCGCTCCAACCCCTCGTCCAAGCCAACCTTGGGAGCGTATCCCAGTTCCTTTCTGGCGCGGTCAATGTCCGCCCAGGTTCTGGGCACGTCACCCGCCTGATCGGGAAGAGGCTGGATTCGCAATGTCCGACCCAGGGCCCTCTCCAACTTCTGGATGAGGGCATCGAGTTCAATGGGACTGTCGTTGCCCAAGTTGTAGATTTGAAAGCCCTGAGGCCGCTCAGAGGCCGCCATCAGACCCTCCACGACATCACTGACGTACGTGTAGTCTCGAAGACTCCTCCCGCTGCCGAATCGAGGAATAGGCTGGTCCTCCATTGCCAGTCTGGAGAACAGGTGAATCGCCATCTCCGGACGCTGTCGGGGTCCGTAGACCGTGAAGAGCCGCATGCAGCTGATCGACATTCCCCAAGTGGTGCAAGCAGCATGACAGAGGTGCTCTCCTGCAAGCTTGGTTGCCGCATACGGTGAGACCGGCTGAAGGGTCAGGTCCGCCTCGGAAAAAGGACCCGTCGCCCGCGAGCCATACACCGAGGACGAAGAGGCAAAGACCAACTGGTCGAGTCCCCGCTCTCGCATCGCATCCAAGACGACCTGGGTTCCCCCAACATTGTTGTCCACATAGAGACTGGGTGTCTCCAGAGAGGCTCTCACCCCTGGCCGCGCAGCCATGTGGATCACCACGTCCACGCCGTCCAATGCCTCCATGAGCAACGAAAAATCGCGGATGTCGCCTTCAACAAGACGAACACGGTCCACAAATCCTGAGATGTTGTCCCGTTTTCGCTGAGGCTCATAGTAGGAGTCGAAATTGTCCAGAAGAGTGACCTCTCTCCCACGCTGCAAGAGCGCCTCACAGAGGTGCGATCCAATGAACCCTGCCCCCCCTGTGACAAGAACGCGCATCAGACCTGCACCAGGCTGTCGAGCAAGACCTTCAGTTCTTGTTCTGAAGCGCTGCCACGGAGCCGTATACGCCCCTCAGAATCCACCACGATCAGCAGCGGGAGCCGACGAACCCTCCAGGCATTTGCCAAGGCTTTGTCCTCGTCCAGCAAGGTGGCGTAGCGCATGGATGTTCGACTTTGGGTGTCCACAATGATGGAACGCTCCTCTCCCATGTTGATTCCCATGACCTCCACACGATCCCCATACGCCTCAACGATTGCATTGAAGTGAGGAACCTCCTCGATGCAAGGCCCGCACCAACTGGCCCAGAACACCAGCACAGCGGGACGCCCCAGTTGATCTTCAAGTTGCCAATCTGTTCCCGCTGGCGTCACCCCGCGAAGTTCTTGGGCAAGCGCCCCCTCCAGCACGCCACGCTCAACCTGGGGAGAACTGCAGGCGGAAAACAAAGCCATCCACACCAGAGCGATTCGCATTGCAACTCCTCGCATCCATCTAACACACTCCGCTTGCGCCGGAGGGGTTGGCACAGTACACACGGCCCGTGATTCGCCTTGGATACCAACTCTCGAAACCTTTCCTCTTTGCGATGGACGCGGAGAAGGCGCACGCCACTGTTCTCGGCTGGGCCGGACACTGGCCCAAGACGACCTCTGCGCTCTTCTTCGGAGGGCGCCCTCCCGAGTCCGCAAAGTGCAGTTTTCTGGGTCGCGACGTGCCCTCTCCGGTTGGACTCGCAGCCGGTCTCGACAAAGACGGCGAGGCCCTGTTGGTTTGGGAGCGTTTGGGCTTTGGTCACATTGAGGTCGGAACGGTCACACCTCGTCCGCAGCCAGGAAATGAGAAGCCACGGGTCTTTCGATTGAAAAAGGACGAAGCGCTCATCAACTGGATGGGGTTTCCTTCCAGCGGTGCAGACGCGGTCGCAGAACGGCTGAGTCTCCAAAAGGAGAGAGGCGACTGGCCCTCCATTCCAGTCGGCTTCAATCTTGGTAAGAACAAAGAGACTCCCGCGGAGGCTGCGGCGGAGGACTACGCTCTCGCCGCCTCAAAACTTGTTCATCTCGCCGACTATTTCACGGTCAATGTCTCCAGCCCCAACACCCCAGGTCTTCGCGCCCTGCAGGTCGTAGAAAGTCTGCGTCCCATCGTGGAATCCACCATCGGGGAGGCCAATGGGAAGCCCGTTGTCCTGAAGATCTCTCCTGACCTGGACAGCGAGTTGCTCAAAGAGGCTGTAGACCTTGCTGTAGACGCAGGACTGGCCGGCATCATCGCAACCAACACAACCACACAACGCCCCGTGGAAGCGGCCGAGGCCTATGATCGGGGTGGATTCTCTGGGGCTCCACTCCACAGCATTTCTCGAGGCGTCATCGAAGCCGTTGTGCAGCACAGCGCAGGACGCATTGAAGTGATCGGTGTCGGTGGAGTCGACAGTGCTGACAAGACCCGTGGACTCCTTGAGCTGGGGTGTTCAGCCGTCCAACTCTATTCCGGCCTCATCTTCAAAGGACCCGGTCTGATTCAAAAGATCAACCGCGGCCTTTGAATCGCCCTTTCCAACGGGAGTCGGACCGTTCCGGATGAGGCGTCCTCTCATGACGCTTCTTGGAGCCGACGCCCTCGGTCGGTGAGAAGGCCTCTATCTCGAGGACTTTTCGACGCTGGGGCGCTTGAATCCAGTCAAGGACCGCATCCATCAGCCGCACGCCGCCGGGCTCAAACTGAGGAAAGTGGCCGACGTCGTCGAACCTCCAGGTCACTGCATTGTTGTGGTAGTCCCCAATCAGTCGAGCCACACGGGTGGGAATCAGGCGATCTTGAAGCCCACAGGTCACGAGCAGCGGACACGTTAGCGGAGGTACGCTTGGGCGCCGGAGGAGGAGTTGTTTCGACAATCGATTGGGCCACTTGGTCAACTGGGCCTCGATTCGATCGTGCTCCGATTCTGGGATGCAGTTGAATCCGATTTCTCGATAGGCCTGACCCCTAAAATCGACGGGTCGTCCCAAGAGTGTGGGCAATACCCGGGGCAGACCTGGCGCAATGTGGTGGCGCTGGGGAAGGTTTCGAACCTCCCTTGGCGGCGCTGAACAGATCAAAACTACCGAGTGAACCTCAGCCGCCGATGCCACCATCTGCGCGACAAGCCCCCCCATAGAGTGGCCCACCAAGCACACCGGTTCATCAAACTCAGTGAGCGCATCGAGCACAGAGTCACGGAGGTCCGCCATACTCGGATTCGAGCTCGCATCTGCACCGTGCCCTGGGAGATCCACAGCCCAGCTCGAAAAACCGGCTTCCGCCATCCTCTGCTGGTCTCTTTCCCAAACCCAAGAACCATTGCCGATGCCGTGGAGCAACAGAATCGGAGGCGGCTTGCTCTCACCTCTCCCCTCTACAGCCACAGCCCTCATTTGCCTTAAAGCGCTCATCGTGCCTGAGCCTAACCTGTCCATCGCTCTTTATGCTGCCGGTGTTACTGGAAGTGCATGAATTTTGCGCTCCAGCCTGGACAACTCGCACGCCTGATCGACCGGCTGCGTTTCGCGAGTGAATTCAATCTTCGGGGTGCTGCATCCCACTCCGAGCAGAAAATCGATCGCCTCATCGGCCAGGCGGAAAACCATCTCCTCGCGCTCAATCATCGGGCATTTCGTGCTCTTCCAGAAACGGCCCTGCCCGAGCCTTCTCCCGAGTTCCAGCCAATCGCCCAGAAGTTTGCTCAAGGCCAGAGCGAACACGCCCTGCGGCTGGCCATCGAACACTGCAACACAAACCCAAGTGGTCGCTCTTGGGCGAACACTGGCGACTTGCAGCTGCTGCACGGAGGAACCGAGGAAGCCCTGACAAGCTACAGAAATGCTGAGGCAATGCTTGGGCTGCTTCCACCGATACGAGTTCGATTGGGACGAATAGAGGCCGCCAAAGGCAACTGGAAGGCTGCTCTCCGACAGGCCATTGCAGCCCTGTCCGACAACCCCCTCTACGGTTCAGGGCGCTATCTTTTTTGGGAGGCCCAAAGAGCCCTTGGACGCCAGGCCATCTTTCTTCCGCTTCCCACGCGTGTGATTTTTGGTGCAAGCGGTGAGCGCCTCTACATGGAGCCCCTTTCTCAGGCCGCGCGCCAAGCCTGGCGCTCGTGGTCAGAGGTGGATGAGCAACTGGGGCTTACCGAATCTCCACCTCGGTACTCCGCCTTCCGAGCCCTTACGGAGTCCTGGAAAAAGCATCGTCCTGCCGACACTGACGAAGACTACGTCGCCCCAGGAATCGAGGGAGACATGCAGCTCAACCTGCTGGAGCGATGGTCGGAGAGCAAGCTTCTGGTTCCCTACCTCTGGGCGGTTGGCCTCGGACAATCGAATGCTGCGGCATTCCAGGATTGGCACAGGGAGCACAAGTCCGACATGACTCGCTTCTGGGAAGGAGCCATCCTCTCAGCGGACGATGTTGCTTGACAGCACCAACGGGTTGGATAGAAGTCGTGTGCTGTTGAGCGGGAGTAGCTCAGCGGTAGAGCCCCACGTTGCCAACGTGGCTGTCGCGGGTTCAAATCCCGTCTCCCGCTCCATCTTTCACGTCGCCCCCGGGCGGCGTGATTTACTTTTGGGACGAGGCTTCCGCTTTCCCGTCGACAAACTTCCGTCCTTTCCACTCGCTCTCTAAAGAAAAAATCGCGCGCAGCAGGATCCAAACAAGCACCACATTCCCCAACAAATGCGTCAGAGCGAACCACCCCGAGCGGCCGTCTGCACGCTCAATGCGCCAGCGAAAAATAGGAACCAGAGCACAGAGAACGCCCAACCAAACGAGCCAAACCTCCGAAAAAGCCCAGCCCAGCTGAAGCTTGCCCATCAGCAGCCCAATCAGCAACAGGAAAGGCAGGAGAGTTCCAACGAAGACAAACAGTATCGCACCAAGTCCGAGGCTCAGCCGCCTGTCCAATCCCTCGTAGAGGTTCTTTTGGTACCCCGACACAATTTCCGAGAGACTGCTGTAAAGCCGAACTCGAAACGCTCCCGGTGCATGCAGAAGTACGGTCCTCATGGCGCGCGTTTTGAATGCCTTGGCCAGGCGCACATCCTCCAAGACCTCTGCTCGAACAACGCCGTGTCCACCCACCCGTTCATAGGACTTCCGGTCCACGAGAATGAATTGCCCATTGGCAAAGGCTGTCGCCGATGTTGCATTGTTCACCTCATCGAGGTTGACTGTGCCCCGAATCAGCCAGCCCACTACCGGAATGACGGTCGTCTCCCAGAAGCTCCGGAGATCCCAGTCGCCGAAGAGACTGAGTAGCGCAGCTCCCCGCTCTTGCTTTTCCTCGACCGCAGCCGAAATCGTCCAAGTGGCGAGTTGAACGTCCGCATCCACAAAGACGAGAATCTCTCCTTCCGCCTCACGAGAAAGTCGGTGGCAAGCCCAGGGCTTTCCAGCCCATCCTGCGGCAGGCTCCTCGCCTGCAATCAATCGGAATCGTGGGTCGCCACCCGCGGCGGAAAGAGCCTGGTCAGCGGTGTCGTCGTCCGACCGATCATCACAGACGAGAACCTCGAGATTGGGGTAATCCTGAGCGAGCGCCGCACGAACACAGCCCCCAATGCTCTCCGACTCATTCCGCGCTGGAATGCAAATACTGAGTCGCGGCAAGGGTCGCGACGACACCTCGCGTCGTTCCAGGCGCCACCCTCTTCCCCACGTACCAGCGCCCCAGATCAAGCCCAGCCACCCCAAGGTCATTACCGCCAAATAGCCACCCGCGAGCAGTGCGCTGAATCCTTCCTCTCCCCAGCTCATTTCAGACGCTCCAGGCCGCCGTTTCGAATCTGATAAAGCCCGGGCTCCTCTGTGCTGGGGTCGACCACAGCATCGGCAATGAGCCGACAACCGGCTGCAATGCTTCGTCCCGGGGCCACCGATACCCCTGCACCGAGCTTGCTGTCCTCACCCAAACAGATGCCCAAGAGCCCAAAGGGCGCCTTGTGAAGCAGTCCTCGGCTACGGTAGCGAACATCCCCGTCAAAGGACTGGTCCATTCCATAAGCCCCTCTCTTCAGACTGGACTGGGTGCCCATCACCGAAAGCTGAGTTGCTCCACCAATAGCGGCCTCCTCACCGATGACGGAGAACTTCAGAAGCGCCTGGCGCTGGATGAGACTCCCTTTTCCCGCGACCACTCCCTCACACACCGCCAACTCCTCTACGCGGGTGTCATCGCCCAGAACGCACCCTCTGAGCACGGCCCCTGCGCCAACACGTACCCCACGTCCGAGCACGCAAGCTTCCACAACGGCCGTCGGATGAATTCGAGTCCCCTCTCCGGACACGGTGAGTCGAGCGGCGAGTTTTTCGGGACGGGTACTGAAGGCCCGACAGGCTGCCCAGGCCAGCCGAAAAACAGCCCACAGAGCGGGTCGCCCCACCGCCCTGCCCCAAATCCGAGGGCCAAGGCCAAGCAGATTGGCCCACAGAAGATCCACCCAATGGTCGAGAGGCACCACCAGTCGATCGCTCAAGAAGATCTCCGCTGACGATTGATGAAGGGCCATCTCGAAGGGCTTCTCTTCCGACGGAAGGAGTACTTGGGGCCATGTACCGAGGTGCTCCGGCACGGGATCTCCTGAGGAGTATGCCAACACAGGACCTGCCTCGTTTCCGGGAAGATTCTTGAGAAACTCTCCTGCACGCCCGTCGAGCGCAAAACTGCAACTCTCCCCTCTGGCTTTACCGATCTCCCATGCCGCCCGCAGAGCCTCAGGGCGTACAGCCACTCTTTCCCGCAGGAGAAGACAAGGACCATTGGGCAGTGTCTCGACGAGTTGAAAACCTGCTTTGTCGATGGCCCACTGTGCGCTGCCGTCCACCGTGGAATCCCAGAGTGGCGCCGTTGCCGGATTCATCAACCCCTCAAAGGGGATCTCAGCGGGGACTCGATAGACGGCTACCAAAGCTGTATGACCTTTGTCTGAGCATCCTCGGCGAGGACCGGAAGGGTTTCTGACGCCCATTTCACCACATCTTGGTGCATGTCGGGACGAGCATATGCGTCCTGATGGATCACAAGGTAACGAACCCCTGTCACACAGCGGCAGGAGTCACCCTGCCCCGAGGCACGGAGTTCTCCATAATCGCATTCTGCACGAACCTCCTCACAGGCTCCCGTCTGAGTTTTCTGAGCAATGGAGCGAATCCTCCGTCTCGCGTCGTCACCCGAAAGCTCGGAGGCTTCCGCAAGAACCGTCCAGATCTTTTTCGAGGCGTGGTTGTTCGGAAAGTTCAGGCGACCCGCAATCGGCTTCTGATGGTGAATTTGTTCGAATAGATAAGGACGACCGCCAACGATTGGGTAGTTCATCACCGCCCCGGGAGGCGCTGTTTTGAGGGCCTCTATGGCCGACCCTACTCGGGCATGCTGGGCCCCGGTTAAGCCCGCGACAGGCGACAGAAATCGAAACTCGATTATCTTGAGGAGACAAAAGAAAAGCGCCCGCTTTCTGGGGAGCGTCCCCACCCACCCCGCTGCTGCTACGGCGAGAACTAAAGCGGGAAGGACCCCCAAGCGAAAAAGAAGAGAGAGTGACGAAAACCCCGGAAAATCCTCCACCAAAAAATACGGTAGCGGCATCGCCAATTGCTCCCCAAAAACCCAGGATCGACCATCCAAAACAACGACAGGCCCCATGGCCAAAAGGGCACCTACCCCGCCCGCGAACCCGAGAGCTCCCAAACGTCTGCCTCGACGGAGCACGGCCATGAGGGAACCAAAAATCAGTGTCCAACCCAGGTAGTGGCTGTGTACAAATTCCTCGTTGTCCCTTGAAATCTCCCGGAAGTCTGGAGAACGCCAGTCTCCCGGTACAAACCAACCTCGAGGGTCCGCTGCACCGGTCGTTCTTCTGACGGTGTTCAGCTCCCGCTCACTCTTGATTCCAATCTGTTGACCTTGTTCGATGCTTCGTGTCATTGAGGCTGCAAGGGGAACACACACCACAGCTGCCACAACTCCTGCCGCCAGGAGGCGCCGCGTGCTGCGAGCACGTTGAACTCCAGGCCATCCAAAGAGCAGAAGAGCCCCCCAAACGATCCATGCACACAGGCCTGCATACCAGCCCCCAAGACAGGTCAGAACGAGACCGCCAGCCGCAAATAGCACGGGCCGCCTCCCACCCCTCTCCACAGCCTTCAGCAAGGCCATCACCGAAAGGGCCAGCCACCCTCCGGCCATCGACTCCGAAGTGCCACTCTGAATTCCAGACACCAGCACGGGAGCCAGACAATACGCAGTGCCCGCAAAGGCTCCAGCAACCTCGCTCCCATGCAGACGTCGAGCCAGAAGATGGGCCGCAACACCCGAGAAGATCAAGTGACCCCAGACAAGGAGGCTGTAGCTCACCGGGATCCCCAGCAACGGAATGAGCGGTGTGAGAAGGAGGGCATTGAGGGGGTCTGCGATAAAAAACCCGCTCGCTCTCGGAAAATCGAGGAGGTCGAGGTGGAGCGGAAAACTTCCTGACCAAATCTGATCCTGAAACCACCAGAGGGACCAGAGAGAGTTCCAAAGATCGGTTCGGGTGCTTCCTGGAACGGTGTCTGAGAGCGTGACCAAGGTTGGCCAGCAGACAAGACTCCCCACCATGGCGTAGACCAAAATCAGTCGACGAATGGGGAGTTTTTTCTCCAGGGTGCACCTCCTTGCTGTGAAGCCTCTTGCATCGGTTATACACACATCCCACGGAGGAGCCCATGCGCTACGTCATTCTAATGCTCGCACTTACTGGATGCCCCAAAACTGAAGAGGCCACCGCCCCTGTTTCTCGCACCCCACAGATTGGTGCGCATCTCCCACAGGACGCCACCTCTAAGGCCTACATTGGTCAGCTCGTCGACACCCAGTTCAGAGATTTTCGGCCCGTCGAGGGGGGAGGTGCCATCCTGAACTACGACACGATGGGATTCCGACCCGATGGCTCTTGGTCGGCCGATGGCGGCGTTTCCATCATGGAGGACAAGATGGAGTGCACCGAGAGCGGTTCATGGACCATGGATGCCGCTTCCAGTGAGACCGTAGCCGTGATCACCTGGACTGTGTCATCCACAGATTGTGCAAGCCGAAAGCCGGGATCCGAAACCCGCGCACAAATCACCCTCAAGAATGGTGGTCAGTACCAGTTTCAATTTCGGTAGAAAGCGTTGCGTATCCGTTGCAAGGCGTCCATGGATGGGCCTTGAACGGGTAGCAGCGCACGGTTACAAGCCGCCGCCAACACCTCAACTATTCCCATGGGAGTGCAAATGCCTATCCGCGTTGCTATCAACGGCTTCGGCCGAATCGGTCGCTGTGTCTTTCGAGCCGCATGGTCTGACCCCGACTTGGAAATCGTCCACATCAACGACCTCACAAGTGACGAACTGCTTGCGCACTTGCTCGCCACGGACTCCGTGCACGGTGCCTTTGGGGTGCCCGTTAGCGCAGTCGAGGGCGGCCTGAAGGTCGGCGACAAAGTCATCACCACCTCGGCTGAGCCCAATCCAGCCAACCTGCCCTGGAAGGCCTCCAGCATTGACCTCGTTCTGGAGTGCACAGGACGCTTCCGAGAGCGCGCTCAAGCCCAAATGCACCTGGATGCAGGCGCCAGCCATGTGATCATCTCAGCACCTGCACCGGGTGCTGACGCCACCATCTGCGTCGGCGTCAATCACGAGGAACTCGATCCGACGACCCATCGCGTTGTCTCCAATGCCTCGTGCACCACCAACTGCCTCTCTCCGCTGGCAAAGGTGCTCAACGACAACTTCGGAATCGTCCACGGTCTGATGACCACGGTGCACAGCTACACCATGGACCAGAACATGCTTGATGCCCCTCACAAGGACTTCCGCAGGGCCCGAGCAGCAGCCATCAACATGATTCCAACCTCCACAGGTGCCGCCAAAGCCGTTGGCCTGGTGCTTCCTGAACTCGACGGCAAGCTCGGTGGCATGGCGATTCGTGTCCCTACCCCCAACGTGTCGCTGGTTGACCTCGTGGTTGAGCTGGAAAAGCCCACCACTGCCGAGGAGATCAACGCTGCGATCCAAGCTGCTGCTGACGGAGACATGAAGGGCGTTCTTGAGGCTGCAGATGCCCATCTTGTGTCCGGGGACTGCATTGGCAACCCCCACTCCTCCATTGTCGACCTTCCCCTCACCGTTGGCATGGGCAAGAACTTCTTCAAGCTTCTTTCCTGGTACGACAACGAGTGGGGCTTTTCCAACCGCATGGTGGATCTTTCTCGACTCCTCTTTGGACTGGAGCGCCGATGAGCCTTCCCACTCTCGACCAGCTCGAACTCTCGGGAAAACGCGTGCTTCTTCGCCTGGACCTCAACCTTCCGTTGGACCAGGGGAAGATCAGCGACGACACCCGTCTCCAAGCGGCTCTCCCCACAATCGAAGCCCTCCGAGAAGCTGGCGCCAAAACCGTCATATGCTCCCACTTGGGTCGCCCAAAGGGTCAGCGGGTGCCTGCACTTTCCCTTCTGCCCGTCGCTGCGCGACTCGCGGAGGTGTTGGATGCTGAGGTGCTTTTCTCCCACGAAACCGTTGGAGACGACGTCGAGTACGCCAGCAAACAGCTGAGCGACGGTGGGATCCTGGTGGTCGAGAATCTTCGTTTTCACGAAGGGGAAGAAGCCAACAGCGGTGAATTTGCTGCGGCGCTGTCTCGTCTCTGCGACGTGTACATCAACGACGCCTTTGGAGCACTTCACAGGGAACATGCATCGGTCACAGGGGTCGTCGACCATGTCGACGAAGTGGCCAGTGGACCGCTGGTTGCTCGTGAGGTCGCCGCTCTCGACCAGCTTCTCAAGGGTCCCTCCAAGCCCTATGTTGGCGTGCTTGGCGGGGCAAAGATCTCCTCCAAAATCACGGTATTGGAGAGCCTCATGAACAAGGTCGATACCTTGCTGATTGGTGGAGGGATGGCCTACACCTTTCTGAAGGCCCAGGGAGTGCCGGTCGGCAAATCCTTGGTGCAAGACGACAAGGTGCGTCTGGCCAAGCGCCTGTTGGAGCGCTGTCAGCAGAAGGGCGTGAGTGTGTTCCTTCCGGTCGACCACGCCGTTGCCTTGGGCCCCGATTCTGAGGAGGTCGACTACGTGAAAGAGATCCCTTCCGACATGGCCGCTTTCGACATCGGACCGGAGACCGTCACACGCTTTGCAAAGGTTCTTTCTCGGGCTTCCACGGTGTTCTGGAACGGACCTATGGGCTTCTTTGAGCGCGAGGCCTTCAACAAAGGCACAATGGGTGTCGCCCAAGCGATTGCCGAGTCGGATTCGTACTCTGTGATCGGTGGCGGTGATTCCGCAGCTGCCGTGAAGAGTCTCAACTTGGAAGACGCCTTCTCTCACCTGTCCACCGGAGGTGGGGCTTCCCTCGAGTTCATCGAGGGCCGAGAGCTGCCTGGAATCAAAGCCATTCGAGTCAAGGGGGCCTGAGATGGGACGTCGTCTGCTGATCGCGGGAAACTGGAAGATGAACAAAGGTCCCGGCGAGGCCGATGCTCTCGCGAGAGAACTGAAGAACGCGCTGAGTGAATGCACTCACGTTGACTTGGCCGTCGCTCCGACCTACCTCAGCATTCCCGAGGTGAGTGCTCGACTCAAGCACACCGGAATTCAGGTTGGAGGACAAGACCTCCACACGGAGACCTCGGGCGCTTTCACCAGCGCGATTCCCGGAGAAATGCTTCGGGCTGCTGGGTGCACTTTTGTTCTGGTGGGACATTCTGAACGGCGACAAATCTTTGGAGACACCGACGAGCTCGTCAATGCAAAGGTGCATGCTGCTCTCCGTTCAGGGCTCCAGCCGATCCTGTGCATTGGGGAGACCCTCGAGGAGCGGGAGTCGGGGCAGGTGGAGGCCGTCATTGAGCGCCAACTCACCCTTGGACTTGCTGGCCTGCAGCCCGACCAAGTGGCCAGCGCAGTGATTGCCTATGAGCCCGTGTGGGCGATTGGTACAGGGCGAACGGCAACCCCGGAGACTGCTCAAGGCGTCCATGCATTCATTCGCGGCTGGTTGAGCGACACCTATCCGAGCTTTGTCTCCGCTCAAACTCGCATTTTGTACGGCGGTTCGGTTAAACCTGCCAACGCCGCTGACCTTTTGGGTCAAAAGGACATCGACGGGGCACTCGTTGGTGGCGCTTCTCTCAAGGCGGAGAGCTTCAAAGGCATCGCACAGGCCGTTTAGGAAATCTCATGGATCTATTCATCAACATCTTTCACGTGGTGCTCTGCATCCTCCTGATTCTTGTCATCATCCTGCAGCCTTCCAAGGGTTCGGATATTGGTGCCGCATTCGGTGGTGGGGGTGGCAGCAGCACGATGTTTGGACCTCGCGGTGCCGGCAGCGTGCTCTCCAAGGCCACGACGGTCATCGCTGTTCTGTTCATGGTGACCTCCATCTCTCTTGCGATGCGTTCGGTTCCTCAAGGTGGCGCCGGAACCTCACTGAGTGATGAGGGGACCCTGGAGGGACTTGAAGACATCGATCTCGGCTTGGACGACCTCGACCTGGGTCTTGACTTCACGGCGACCGAGGAGCCTGCTGAGGCGTCCGAGGGAGAGGAGCTCCTCCCTGTCGATGGGGAAGCACCTGCTGCTGAGGGCGCTCCTGAGGGTGCCGCCATCGACGCGGAGACTCAAAGCGAGCCCGAGGCAGAAGAAACTGAAGCCCCTTCAACCCCTGCTGAAGAGCCAGTGGATGGTGAAGATTCTCAATAGCCCATCTGTGGCTTGACACGACCCATCTCAGGCCATAATACGGTGGGGCCCATGCGCGGGTGGCGGAATTGGTAGACGCGCAAGGTTGAGGGCCTTGTGGACATTGTGTCTGTGTGGGTTCGATTCCCACTCCGCGCACCACCTCAAAGAAAGAGGGGATCGAATCAGGTCCCCTCTTTTCTGTTTAAGCAGCCGGACACCTCGCAAGCCCCGGAACCGCTGCCGAGCGGTTCGCCGTACAAGACATGGCGATGCCCTGTGATGGTAAGTCCCAAGCCTTGGGCGATTTCTTCCTGTCGAGACTCAATGATCTCGTCCTCAAACTCAAAGATTAGCCCGCAAACACTGCAGATCAGGTGGTCGTGGTGCTCGTTTGGATGGACCAACTCGTAGAGGGCTTGGTCAGCGCCAAAGTCACGTTCCTTGGCTACCCCAGCCTCAACCAACATCTTCATCGTTCGGTAGACCGTAGCAAACCCAACCCCTGGATCCGACTCTTGGACGACATTCAGGAGGTCCTGCAGTGACAAATGGCCGTCTGCAGAAAAGAACGCCTCCACAATGGCCTGCCTCTGCCGAGTTTGTTTCTTGCCCTGACTGGCCATGAACTCGGCGAGAGTTGCCCTCGCCCAATCAATATCGTTATTTTGAGACAACGTTCACCTCTCCAACTCCCCTATTGCATCCAAGGCCCCCAAGCACTCCAGAACTGATCCCCCTGACGACAAAAAAAAAGCGGCACCGTTGAAGGTGCCGCCTTTCTTGATTCGACAGATTGATTTACGAATCCTCTTTGACCGCCTCCTCAGCGGGAGCTGCCTCCTCCTCAGCGGGGGCTGCTGCCTCCTCAGCGGGGGCTGCCTCCTCAGCGGGGGCTGCCTCCTCAGCAGGAGCGGCCTTGGCCTTCTTTGCTGCAGGCTTCTTGGCTTTCTTGAGAACGAGTTCCTCGTCTGCCGGAATGAGCTGGACCAGGTTCAATGGGGCGTTGTCACCCGCACGGAAACCAAGCTTGTAGAGCCGGGTGTAGCCACCCGGTCGCTCGAGATAGCGCTCCGAGTACTCATTGAAGACCTTGTCCAGGGCCTCACGGTTCACAACCCACTTGCGAGCCTGACGAATCGCATGGACGCGCTGCGCTTTGGCGGTCTCGAGCGCCTCGCCCTTCAAGCCATTGAGACTTGAGGGGGGAACACGCTTTCCAAGGGTGATGATCTTGTCCGCGATCCGACGAACCTCTTTGGCTTTCGCTTCAGTGGTCTTGATCTCCTCAAGGAGAATCAATGAAGTCACCATGTTGCGGTACATGGCCTTGCGGTGGGAGCTGTTGCGGCCGAGTTTTCGGCCTGCCTTACGATGTCGCATGACGCACTCTCAAGGAGTCCGGCCCAGAGGCCGAGGACTCAATGCCTTAGTTGTTCCGGGGAAAGTTCATGGGGAGCTTGGTTCCAAGACCAAGTCCCAGCTCGCCGAGCAGATCCTTGATCTCGTTGAGAGACTTGCGGCCGAAGTTCTTTGTCTTCAGCATCTCAGCCTCGGTGCGCTCCACCAGCTGGTAGATGTACTCGATGCCAGCATTCTGGAGGCAGTTTGCCGAACGTACGGAGAGTTCCAGCTCGTCGACACGCTTGAAGAGGTTTTCATTGACCTCCTCCTGCGGGCTGGTGTCCTCTACCACATCGGGCTCCACATCCTCGTCAAAGTGCACGAATACCTTGAGCTGCTCGCGGAGGATCTTTGCGGCATACGCCACAGCGTCCTCAGGCTGAACGGAGCCGTTGGTCCAGAGCTCGAGGGTGAGGCGATCGTAGTCCGTACGCTGACCCACACGGGCGTTCGTGACGGTGTACTTCACCTTCTTGATGGGGGTGTGGATGGAATCAACAGGAATCACACCAAGAGGGGTGTCCTCGTTCTTGTTTCCAGCGGCTGGGACGTAGCCCTTGCCCATCTTTACCGTCACGGAGCAAGCAAAAGACCCTCCGTCCGTGATGGTGCAAATGGCATGGTCGGGGTTCAACACAGTGGCATCCACCCCTTCCTCGAAGACGATCTGGCTCGCACGAACCACCACTGCCTTGCCGGGCTCACCAACGGCCTCGAGACGACCCGTGATGCTCTCCATCGAGGAGGTCTTCACAACGACCTGCTTGAGGTTGAGCACGATGTTGGTGGAGTCCTCCACCACACCTGGCACGGAGGAAAACTCGTGCAGCACGTTGTCAATGGTGACGGTTGTGATGGCCGCACCCTGCAGGGAGGACAGCAGCACTCGGCGGAGGCTGTTGCCCAGGGTGATGCCAAAGCCACGCTCCAAGGGGCGAGCGACAAACTTTCCGTAGGTGTCCGTAGACCGGTTGTCGCGCTCCAGACGGGAGGGCTTGATGAGGGTGCGCCAGTTGGCGTATTGGTGATCTTCGAGCATGATGTTCTCCGCGGGTTTCTGTTCGATCCGACCAAGACCGACTTCTACACCCGAGAAAAAGAGCAGACCGACGGAGTCGGCGGCAGGTCAACGCCAGGCGATGAATCGCCCCTGCAAGTGGATTGAAATTTAGACGCGGCGGCGTTTCGGAGGACGGCAGCCATTGTGCGGAATGGGGGTGACGTCCTTGATCATCGTGATGCGGAGGCCTGCACCCGAAAGTGCGCGGAGTGCAGACTCACGTCCAGACCCGGGTCCGTTCACGAACACACCAACTTGCTTCATTCCGTGGTCCATCGCCTTTTTCGCTGCGTCAGCTGCAACCAGCTGGGCGGCAAACGGAGTCGATTTTCTGGAGCCCTTGAAGCCCTTTACTCCAGCAGATGACCACGACACCACGGCACCCGTGGGGTCCGTAATGGTCACGATGGTGTTGTTAAAGGTGGCGCGGATGTGAGCGATCCCAGCGGGGATGTTCTTTTTGACGCGCTTTCCGGACTTTTTACGTGGAGCAGCCATGTTGCCTTCCTACTTCTTGCGTTTGACAGCCATGCGACGTGGTCCCTTACGGGTACGAGCATTGGTGCTGGTCCGCTGACCGCGTACAGGGAGGCCACGCTTGTGGCGAATGCCGCGGTAGGTGTTCAGATCGATGAGACGCTTGATGTTCATGGCGACCTCCTTGCGGAGCTCTCCTTCCACCGTGTAGCCGCGCTGCAGAACTTCGCGGAGGCGAGCGATCTCGCTTTCCGTGAGGTCCTGGGTGCGGGTTGCGCCGTCAATTTCTGCCTCGGTGAGCACCTTGGTGGCGGTGCTTCGGCCGATGCCAAAGATGTACGTCAGCGCAATTTCGATGCGCTTGTTTCTCGGAAGGTCAACACCTTCAATACGTGCCATTGTGTTGCTCCTAACCCTGACGTTGCTTGTGTCGGGGATTCTCACAGATCACGCGCACAACACCGCGTCGCTTGATGACGCGACATTTGTCGCAGATGACCTTTACTGATGCTCTGACCTTCATTTTCGGTCTCCTGATGTTGGCCGCCGCCCCTGTTAACCGTTGCTTCAATGCTTTACCAGCATTGAATTCGCATTTCTGCGGATCATTTCAAGGGATTAGCGCAACCTCGCAAGATTTTAAGTCGGATTGGGGGTGGTAGGTACGGTCCGCTCAGAGGCGAGCGGTGGTGGATCGATGGGTGTCAGCCCCTCTCTCCGTTCCCAAGAATCCCGGTTTCCCAAGCTCCTTGAGTCCATCATTGGTTCGATGCTCTTGAAACACACATGGCTTCCTGCCCGCCTCCGAAAAGAACCTCTCCGATGCACGGAGAAGCTCCTTTTCTTTTGGAGGTGGCGATCATGCCCACGGACAGCGAGATCACGGACGACATCGCTGCCATGGGCCCCACAGAAAACTCTGGACATTTGAGCGTTACCTCTCATGCCGTTTCAAGCTCACGCAGCGCCGGGGGCTTCTTATTGGACGTGTTCCTTCACGT
>JAYXVV010000084.1:0-60561 GCA_036021505.1 Myxococcota bacterium
CCGAAGAGATGCCACAGCGCCAAGGAATGCCTTCTGGGCACCCCTAAATCGGCTTCACTTGTCGATCGAGATTCGAACGACCTGCTTCACATTGGAGCAGGCCGAGCGGCCCTCGCCCGGGGGAACAAAGATGCGGAAAGGACCACCTTTTTCGCGGGGATACGCTCCTCCGTCGAGGCTGTGAACCAACACGGCCTCGCCAGCTTCTCCGACTGCCGCTGGGGCGCTGGTCATTCCGTCTCCAGCGACCACCACAAAGCGCTGTTCCATGGCTGCACCACTGCCTCGAAGCACAGAGGACAGCCAGACACCTGACCCTTCACGACCCGGTACGATCACCGAGACATCCGGAACTTGACCGTCGAGACCGAGGAGGTCGGCTCGACTCAGGCGAACACCCTCCTCCTCCGCCAACCCAATGAGAAGTGTGCTCAGAGCCTTGGGATCGACGTCTGGAGCGACCGCCTCATCCAGCTCCTGGACCACCTTCTGCAGGAGCATCCGGTCGTCTGCAATTGCATCCACACGCGATCCGCTTCGAATGCCTGTCGGTACCGCTTCCAACTGACCCCCTGCGACCTGAATGCAGTACCAACCGATGTCCGTCCGAAAAAGGCCCTTGAAGCGCTCAATTCTTGCCTCTCTTGCGATGCTCTTGATTCGTCCCATGTCGAAGACACGTTCCCGGTCCCAAGACCGACTCTCCACAAACCACCCGTCTGTGGACGCCTTCAGCACGGGGGCTACGACGCGAAAGCCCTTGGGTCGTTTTTTTTCCAGTGCGCCTTCGGGGAGCACCCCTCGCTCACAGATGTGCACGGCCTCCAAAGGCGGATACCGATCTCGAGCCCACTGCTGGACGGCGGAAAGCGCCTCGGGCCGAGCAGTATCCGATCGATTGGCGACGAGTACATCCGCCGCAGCCAGCTGACTCAAAAACACCTCGGAGGTGTCCTCAACGAAACGCCCAGGGTCAAGCACCACGACGGTCGCCTGAAGCTCCAAGACCGCGATGCCGCTGCGCGCGACAGTATCCACGACGTCTGCCGGACGGGCCAAGCCGGTGGTCTCGATGAAGATCCGATCGGGTTTCTCTTCCCGAATCAATTCTTCAAGCGCGGGCACCAAACCCTCCGGGGCCGTGCAGCAGATGCACCCACCCGGGATGGCTCGGACAGGAGCGTGCTCCGCCATCAGACTTCCATCAAGCTCGGCTTCCCCGAAATCGTTCACCACAATCGCGCAACGCTCCCTGTCGGCTCGTCGGGCCAGCTCACGAATCAGAAGCGTTGTCTTGCCAGCGCCCAAAAAACCGGAAATCACATGAACCGGTATGGTTCTCATGGGGCGACCTCCACAGAGGCCTGATTGCAGAGTGTTCCGCACAGCTCCACGTCCAACCATGCAGGCGTTAGGAGCTGCTCCGGGCCACTATCCACTGAAAGGGTCAGTGACTCCGGAAATCGGTAGTTCACCGCCGTGAGGACGACACCGCTCTCCGTGCATTCCGCCTCCACTTGAGCAGGGCCTCCAGCCCGGATGCCATCGGGACAGGCGAGATTCAGGGTGTTGAACTCCTCTCCAAAGAGCTGAATCTGAAAGCTCTCTTCCACCGATGGCAAACTGAGTTCAAGTTCCGAACCGCACAAGGCCAGGCACTGATCGGCGCTGTCTTCCACCGGAGCAACCGTGCAGGCAGAAAGGGTTCCAAAGCCCAACACCACAAGCTTCCAATTCATGTGTTCCTCCTCCACCATCGTCCAGCGGGTTTAGTGATAGGCTAACCGGGTACCTCGGATTGCGAGAGAGAGTATACCCGTGCAGAAGTCCCCCAAGCCCTGGGTCTTTCCCTTTCAGATTGTTGCCTCATTGGGGGTGATCGCTCTGCTCGTGGGTCAGGCGGATGTCACTCGTATTCGAGAGGAACTCGCCGGTGCTTCCATCGGATGGCTGTTGATTGCAACCCTCATCAAAGCAGCCAGCTTGACGCTGCATGAGGTTCGACTCTGGATTTCACTCTGGCCCGACTATCGGAGGCCGGGCTGGCCCGTGATTGCGATCGGCTACACCTCGGGTCTGGCCAATGCGGTTCTCCCTGCTCGAGGCGGAGACATCGTGGCCGCAGCGCTGCTGAAGAAGGAGGTCGATGTTCCCGTTCCTGCTGCCCTTGCTGCAGTCGGTGTAACCGCGCTTCTCGAGGCTTTGGTCTTCGCCCTGTTTCTGCTGGGCGTCATGATCATCGGTGCCACCCAGTGGGAGCAGCTCATCGGCCCCGAGAAGGCCCATCAAGCGAAGCTTCTGTTGATCGGATGCTGCATCTTTGCCCTCGTGGTCGCTGGAGTCTCCATCGCCATGGCTCGGCGAAAACGCAACGACACGAAGCCCAGGAAGGGGCTACGAGCCCTCATCACCGGCATCATGGAAGCCACGGGGTCCAGCCTCGGCGCAGGCCGGTACGTGGTCCTCAATCTCATTCTTGCGGCGGTTCAGGTGGTTCTGGTGGTGGGGTGTTTCGCTGCACTTCTGCCCACTGTCGGGTTGCAACTCGAACCCGACATGCCGTTGATGGCCGTCAGCGGTGTGATTGCCTTTGGAGCCCTCTCCGCCATCGTCCTTCCTCCATCTCTTGGAGCAGGACCCGCAGTGGCTGCTGTTTTCGTGTTTGGGATGTTCGGGGTGAGTGAGAATCAAGCGCTCGCATTTGCTGCGATGTCCTGGATTGCCAACACCGCCCCTGTGGTGCTTCTTGGCTTTGTGCCCCTCTGGAAACGGCTCAAGCACTTTGGAAGTCTGAAGTCACTCATTTCCGATGTGGAGGAATCGTCCCCTGATAGAGCCCCACAGCAAGGCCCCCATTCCTGAAGCGAATTCGCTCCTCAATCCCAGGAGCAAGCCGACCGGCAAGTGCTTTGTCCGGACAGACAACAGCAATTCTCCAGCCCGGATAGCGTTCGGACAAGGACCTGCCAAACTGCTTGTAGAGCGCATGAAGCTTTCCGGGATCGCCAATTCGCTTCCCGTAGGGCGGATTGACCACCACGAGCCCGGACTGCGGAAGCCCGTCCCAAGCCTCCTCCAAGGAACTGCACCGAAAGCGGATGCTGCGTCCAACCCCGGCTCGTTGAGCATTCTCTGTGGCTGCGCGAACAGCACCCGGGTTGCGATCACTCGCAAAGATAGGGGCGCCCGACTCCAGGACCGGTGCCTCCACCTGCTGTTTCAGTTGCTCCCAGCCTTTTTTGGGGAAACTTGGCCAGTCCACGACAGCCGGACGAAGACGCTTGCCTGGAGCCCGATCTTGAGCCAGGAGTGCCGCTTCAATGGCGAAGGTTCCTGAGCCACACATCGGGTCTGCCAGCGCCTCACGCTCCGGATCCCAATCCACAGCAACGAGAATGGCGGCGGCAAGATTCTCTCGAAGAGGCGCCTTGGCGGTGGCCTGCCGATAGCCACGCCGATGGAGAGGCTGCCCTACCGCATCGAGCGACAAGGTGACTTCTGCACCCCGAATCCGAGCGACAATGGTCACCGGGTAATGCACTCTCTTGGAATGGAGGCGACGTGCGCCTTTCATGGCATCTGAAACCGCCAATTTAATCTTTCGAGCCGCATTGTCCGAGCGCTGGATCCGAGAGCCCTTTACCGTCGCCCGAACCTCGATGGGCTGCCCCGGTGCAATCAGGTCCATCCAAGACACCTTCTTCGTCTCCTGATAGAGCTGCTGCAGGGACTTCGCACGAAATCGACCGGCGCGAACCAAGATTCCAGAGGGAGTCCTCGCCCAGAGACACAATCCAGCGGCATCCAGAAGCTCGCCCTCCAACTCGACTCCCCCCTCCTCCTGACGCAATCGAGCGTCCGTGAGGTTCGTCAGCTCGTGGAGAACAGCCGGCTCCATTCCGGGAGTGCACGCCGCGAAAAGGGTCCACAAAGGCTTCTTTAGCGGCAATTCTTGCTCCCTTGTTGTCGGACCGATACCCAGACACACCATGAAACCACACATCCTTATCACAGGTGCCTCTTCTGGGATCGGCGAAGCCCTTGCTCTTGAGATGGCTTCTCGGGGCTTGGCCGTCGGACTCATCGCAAGAAGGGAGCGTGAGCTGGCCTCACTTTGCGAGCGGATTGAGTCTCAAGGCGGAACCTCGGCGTGGGCAACCGCCGATGTGACGAATCTCGACAACCTTCTCAGCGCTGTTCAATCCATCGAGGCCCAGCTGGGACCTGCGTCCATACTTGTGGCGAATGCGGGAATATCTGGACGAAGCCCAGCATCCGATCCGGACCTCTCGAGAATCAAGAAGGTCATGGACGTGAATTTTACCGGCGCGATTCACGCCACCATGGCGGTCCTCCCCCACATGATGGCTCGTAAGAGCGGACACCTGGTGGTGGTCTCCTCGGTGGCCGGTTTCCGTGGCCTGCCCAAATCCTCGGCTTATTCGGCCTCCAAAGCCGCCATCAGCACTTACTGGGAGAGCCTTCGCGTCGAGCTTCAACCCCACGGTATCGCCGCAACGACGATCAACCCCGGGTACATCAAGACCCCACTGACCGACAAGAACAATCACCCCATGCCCTTCATCATCACGGCGGAAAAAGCCGCCAAAATCATGGCGAACGGAATCCTCGCCCGACGGAAGGTCATCACCTTCCCTGGAAGGATGCGTTGGGTGATGCGTCTGATGCGGTTCCTGCCTGTGTGGCTTTTCGACCGGCTGATGCGTCAGGCCGGAGACACCTACCGTTAGGTGCCGACAGCAGGTTCCGAGAGCGAACCAGCGACCGCAGACCTCAGCGAAAGACCCTCGGAAACCAAACAGGCAACTCCGACCACCGCGAGGTAGGTGAACTGCCCGAGATGGAGGACAATGGCGAAGGCCATTGCTGGCCCTTCGGCTGCTCCCTGCAACATCAGCGCCCCCGCACAGCACGCCTCATAGGCTCCAAAAAATCCGGCGGTAGGAATGAAGGTCATCCCGGTCAGAGTGAAGGTCCACGTGGCCAAGACCACCTGCCAGCTGACCTCCAAATCCGGAAAGCTGGACATCACCAAGGCGACAGCAAGCAAGGTTGTTCCCCACACAAAGAGGGTTCCCAGAAACGCGATGAGCGCCTTTTGAGGATTGCGCCAAAGCCAACGAAGAGCCTCATCGAACCGCTCCACGACATTGGCGGCAAAGAGGGACAAGGATCCCAGCCATCGCGCCCTCCTGAGCCATGCCGAGACCCGTTTGCTTGCTGCGAGGGCAAGCCCACCTCCAACGACACCCAGGATCAAGAAGAATCCTGTGAGCTGCTGTCCGAGCGCAATGAGATCCACGTCTTGACCTCCCACATTCACCGAATGTGAAGGGAGATCCACCAAGAAGCTTACCCCGAGCAGCATGGCCAAGAGCATGCTGAAGTCCAGAATTCTCTCCACCAGAATGGCTGCCACAGAGGCGCCCCAAGGAACGTCGTACTTCTCTTTCAGAACATAGGGGCGCACCAACTCGCCCATTCGTGCGGGAATCGTGTTGATGGCCAGAAAGCCCACTCCGTTGATGGAGAAGACCGAGGACAGTCGAATCGGCTCGGAAAGCAGGGCCTGGAGACGGATGCTTCGCGCAATGTGCGTGGCCAAATAGAGCAGCACAACGGGAGCCATCCTCACCCAGTCCACACCTCCCAAGGAGGCACCAACAGCCTGAAAGTCCATTTGAGCGACCACGGCACCCAGGAAAAGTGCTGTCAGCACCAGCACAACGGCGATACGCAGTCTCAAAAGTGGAGCCTACACGTCCGACTGCAACTGGAGCCGCTGCAGGCCCACCACGCCTTGCGCGAGCTGCTGATCCTTTGGCAGCCCGAAAGCCTCTGGCAGTTCTTCCTGCGTGACGTCCGTCTTGAACAAACGGTCCCAGACCACCAAGACATTTCCATAGTTCCCATCGCGGAGATGACCGTCTTGGGTGTGATGCCAGCTGTGGAAATGCGGGTTGTTGAAGACGAGATTGAAGAGCCGGTTCCGTCGCTTCGACATGTCCATGGCGATGTTGGCATGCTGGAAGCAGTCAAAAAGGATTCCCAGGCTCAGTGCTGCTGGAACCACCCAGAGTGCAAAACTCGACGTGTCGAGAACCACCCCGTAGACGACCAGGGGAATCGCTGTCAGTTGAAGCAAGTCCACCACGTGCATGCGGAGACCCGATGTGGCGTTGAGCCTCTCGGAACTGTGGTGCACCCGGTGAAACTGCCAGAGAAAGGGAACCCGATGATCCGCGTAGTGGACCGCATACCGAGCGAAGTCCAAGAAGACAAACGCCACGAGGAACTGGAGTGCAGGATGGGCCAACCATGCGCCATCAATGAGTCCGCTTGTCTCAAAAGACACCTTTGCGGTGAGCGCTAACAGCAGGAGCCGGACCAAGAAAAGGAGTCCTCCCGTCATCACGTTGACCACTGTTTCCTGGATCCACAGGCCCTGGGTCTTTCTCGGAATGAGAAAGCCGACTCCCAGAAAAAACGCCATCGCGCCTGCTTGTAGAAACGGAGTCCAAGTCATCGTTCTTACTCTTCCACCTCAGCCAAAGACACTCCCGGAACCCCTTCTGACACAATGTCTTCCCCTAAAATTGTGACGCAGAACTCCTCGCCGTCCGGACACGCCTCACAGGAGACCCCCATGCTGCCAATGAGTTCGCAGACATAGGTCTCTGAGGTTTGTCCGAAGAGCGGCGCCATGTGGCGCGAGTCGACCTGACCTGACAGGGTTCCACCGGCAAAGTGACTGCCGTCGGGAGCAAAGGTACCGCTGAGGCCAAAGTTGTACACAGGTATCGATACATTGCTGTACCCGAGGTCGATCTCCGGTACCGAACCCTCGAAGTAGGCACTGCCATCAAGGCTGACCTGCCCGAAGGTCCAAGTCGGCTCATTCATGCGCTGCTTGTAGCCGGCCACGTTGTCGAAATAGCCGAGGGCTGCGACCACATCAATCTCAGATGACGCCGCGCCAAGAACGCCCACGAGCAGGGGTACATCGAAATACAGCGAGAGAATGCTTCCGATGTTCTCGGGCTGGGTGAACTTGACGTTCTCGAAAAGAAGCACGGAAGTCATTCCAATCAGGGTCTCGTTGCCCCCTTCAATGGGCTGGCCGTAGTCCGAGGTCTCGAAGGTGGCGTGGCTGGTCACCTCACAGATCGTTGCGGTGAGGGTGTAGAGCGTTGCGCCCTGCAAGGGCGATGAGGGCGTGATTGTCGCCATCAAATTGCCGTCGCCCCACGACGTTGTGGCGCCGAGTTCCACGCCTGTGGCGTCGTTGGTGAGGGTGAATTCGGCCGAACTGGCATCCTCGCTGAAGGCCACAGTGAGGGTGTCCCGGTAAAAGACATCGTCCTCTCCATCCTCAGGCGTGATTTCAAGCACCTCCGCCAAACAGGGCTCCTCCGTGTCGGTGTCGGTGTCTCCTGTTTCCTCTGTGCCGCTGTCGGAATTCCCTTGGGTGTCTTCCGTATCGATCAGGCCTGTCTCCGTGGCGTCATCGTCCTTGTTGCAAGCAACAGCAACGAGCGGCAGCAGAAATAGTGAGGTGCGAAACATAGGGTCTCCTGGGCTCAGTTCTCTGAACCGATCTCTATCCAAGCGGTGTACCAGTACGCCAGTCCCTCGTAGGAATCCGAGCGTACGACAACGTAATGCTCCTGGGCCTGATCCGAAGAAAACCGCATCACAGGATCCGGGTCCCCCGCCATGTCGCCATGAGTCATGACCTGCAGTTGTGTTCCTTCCGAATCGTAGCGCACCAAACGGGTATCCAGGGGCGATCCGAGAGCGTAGGCCGCCACGTGGATGGACACGTCGGTCTTTTCGCTCGGTGTTGTGAAGCGAAACCAGTCGATGTCGTTGCTTGAGCCCAGGCGCCCGAAGACCACGTCCCCCTCAACGATCTCCTCAGCCGTCGAAAGGGTGTCGTTGCTGGGCCCTTCATTCAAGGGCTCTTCCGACTCCAGGCGAGTCCAGGAAGTAGGCTGCTTGCTGGTCGAGACCATCATTTCCCAGAGGTGCTCTTCTCCGGAGTCCCCGAATGACTCCCACAGTTTGATGACCCAGTCGTCCGCCTCCCAAAGAGGAAACAACACATAGGGATCGGTGCTGCCAGGTCGCCCAAAGGCGCGGATGATGTCGCCCTCCTCGGAGCGCATCTCGAGACTGGGATCCGCTGAAGAGCCGAAGGCCGCCGCCCGTACGTCCACCTTGATCCAACTCTCCTGGTCAAATTCAACCCGCAGGTGCTCCAAGTCAATGCCATCGAGGAACGACCCACAGGCCCACTTCTCCAACTGGATCAACTGGGCATCCGATTCGGTCCCATTGGGCTCCACCTCCGGCTGTGAGCACGGCGGCGGCTCGCCCGTCTCTGCCGTTTCTCCGGAGTCCAGACCGGTCTCCTGCGTGTCCATCACCGAGGTGTCCACTCGAGAGGAGTCCTCGTCCGGAGGGGCAATGTTTGGGGTGCATGCGCGACAGCCGGCGTGGGTGAGCCCCAAGCCCGGCAAGACCGCCAACATCCAAAACCGCGTCTTCATCCTCTCAATCATGCCCTGAAGGCGCCGTTTAAGCCACTGTTGGCCCTTGGTTTTTACGGCCATTGCTCAGCAATCCTGACGGACCTCGTATAGGCTGGGGGGAGGAGGCCATGCGCATGTACCGATTCCTGCTTCTGCCCGTGCTTCTTGCCGGCTGCGGGCAAGACCAAGCCATCAACAAGCTTGAACCCAAGCTTGCCTACAGCCCTGGGGCCATCGAGTTCGGTGAGGTCGCGGTGGACTACACCGCTACGTTTTCGGTGGAGGTGATCAACGCGGGCCGCGCAGGATTGGATGTCAACGCCATCCACTTCGGAGGGGGAAACCCCGGTATTTTTGCGGTGGAGCCCACGGAGTTCCAGCTCGCCATGGACGAGCGCCAAGAGGTCGTCATCTCCTTTACGCCAAACACCTACCTGCTGTACGGCGATGATCTCGTCATCAAATCCGACGACCCCGAGAACACCGAAATTCGAATCCCAATCACTGGCGAGGGAGTTGAAGCCCCCACTCCGGACATCCAGGTGACCCCCCTCACCCTCGATTTTGGAGAAGTGGCGCCGCTCAGCACCAGCTCGCTCTGGTTCACGATCGAGAACGTCGGAGACGATGCCCTGACCATTCTCTCGACAACGCAGACCGGTTCGGGGAACTTCACCGTGGTGACCGATCCCGAGAACTCCGTCTTGGAACCGGGTATCGACACCGCCACCGTGGTGGTTCTCTACGAACCCCAAAGCCTGGAGGGAGACTCCGGAAGCTTTGAGATCCGCAGCGATGACCCCGACGAACCCAGCATCACCGTTCACTTTCTCGGCAACGGCGGAGGGGACTTCGACTACCCCGTGGCCGTCATCGACGGACCCGTCAATGCAGCCCCTCTCGACACCCTTGAGCTCGACGGCTCTGGATCCTATGACCCCGAAGGGTTTCAACTCACCGACTATGTCTGGACGGTTACGGCGCTGCCCTCGGGTTCAACAACCGGCTTGAGCAACGAGATCCCTCCGGGGACGGAGTTGTTTTTGGACATTGCTGGCGGCTACGAGGTCCAGCTTCAGGTCTTCAATGAAATCGGCTTGGCATCTGCCCCGGCCAAATACCAGGTGAATGCCATTCCAGACGACCGCGTCCACATTGAACTGATCTGGGACACGCCCAACTCCGACATGGATCTTCACCTGTATGAAAACGAGTCCGTGGAGTTTTTTGAACTGGTAGGCGACTGCAACTTCTGCAACCCCAACCCCAATTGGGGCAGCAATGGCAGCAGCGATGACCCAAGCCTCGATTTGGATGATCAAATGGGCTACGGCCCCGAGAACATCAACATCAACGAGCCTGCCAACGGCAACTATCCAGTGCGTGTCCACTACTTTGAGGACAACAACTCGGGTGCCAGTACGGCAACCGTTCGCTTCTACATCGACGGCCTGCTCTTCGATGAGTTTTCAAAGATTCTGACCCGCAATCAAGTCTGGGACGCGGGGATTGTGAAGTGGCCGGATGGGGTGGTGATCGAGGAGTCTACCCCGCTGTATGAGGCCGAGAAGCGGACGTGTTGGGTCGGAGCCGACGACTAAGACGACTCAGCGAGGCGGGAAGCGGCAGACCACCTGGGCCCCCGGCCCCCGCCGAAGGCGAACACTGCCCCCGTGTGCTGCCATCAGGCGCTGCACAATCCAGAGGCCAAGACCGCTTCCTTCTCGGCCCTTTCCCACGTAGGGGGCAAACAGCGTCTCATCGGAAAGCTCTGCAGGGAAGCCAGGCCCGGAGTCTGAGACCACGAGACAGACCCCCTCTTCGCCCTCTCGAACGGCCAGCTCAATCCAGCCCGATGGTGGACACCATGTTCGAGCATTGGAAAGCAGTGCGCTTGCAATTTGTTGGAGGGCACGACCGTCCGCTTCCACCTCAAGGGCCTTGGGGAGATCCGCCTTGAACGCAACCCCACCCCGGAGGGTGACCTCAAACCGACGGCATTCCTCCTCCAAGAGCTCGCGGACATCGAGCGTCTCAAGATGCAAATCGAGATCACGGCCCGAAGCAGACAGCTTCCGAGTGATCTCCACAGCCTTCAGGCCCGCACGCTGAATGGCCCGACCACGCTTGAGCGAATTCGCGTCGTCCCCCGCCTGCGCCTCAAGAAGCTCAGCGTGTCCCAAAATGGACGACATCAGGTTGTTGAGGTCGTGTGCAACAGCCCTCAAAAGCAGGGCAGTCTGCGGGTCAAAAGGGGTCTCGGAGTCGCCAGGCATGGCGGCTTAGTTCTCCTCAAGTACGCTGGTGAGCAGCTTCAAATAGCTCTCGTCGCGAACCAAGTGGCCCGCAAGGTGACGTCTTCCCACGAGCCGCATCGTTGCCGACCGGGAATCGCCCGCTGCTCGAAGTCCAGAGAGTTGAACCAGGGCAGCCATTTGAGCACAAATCGGGTGGAGATTGAGGGTGGCGATCGGGGGTGGCTGCTGGAGGAGGCCTTCAAAGTTCTGTCGAACCGGGGCCACCATCTTCGACCCAATACGCGATTCCAGATGCCGAAAAAAGCCCTCATGCAGAGCCATTTTCTGGCAGTCCTTGAGCACTTGAAGCAGCAAGACATTGTGCGTGCCTTCCCAATTTTCGTACACCACATTGTCCCGGAGGAGTCGAGGGAGGACCGAGAAGGTCTCGATGGCCCCATTGCCACCAAGCACCTGAATCGCACGGTTGATGGACGCATGGGCGACCTTCGCGGTCTGGACTTTGTTGATGTTCAAAGCGACGCGATAGAAGGCCTGCTCCTCAGCGGACGCCGCCCCCGTTTCGATCTGTTCCTGAAGCCCTGCGAGGCCAAAGCTTCCTGCAAGACAAGCATCCGCGTCGCTTTTGAGAAACGCGAGACTTTCTTGGACCATCGGATAGTTCACGATGGGCTGTCCAAAAGCATGCCGGGCCTCTGCGTAGCCCCGAGCGACAAGGTAAGCCCGCTGAATGTGGGCCGAGCAGCCAAAGGCGTTGTAGAGGCGGCTGGTGTTGATCACCAGCTTCATCATGTTCAGGAAGCCTTGCTCGACTGGCCCCAGAGCCTCCGCATAGGTCCCTACAAAGTCAACCTCCCCAGAGGCCATCGACCGAGTCCCCAACTTGTCCTTCAAGCGACGAACTCGGTAGTCATTCCAGCGACCATCCGGTTTTCGCGCGGGCACCAAAAAGAGCCCAAGTCCCCGAGTGCCCGATAACTCCGCATCGTAGCGAGCGGTGACGAGTGCCACATCGGCATCCACGTTGGAGCAAAACCACTTCTCGCCGTGCAACCGCCAGGTTCCGTCGGAGAGCGGGACGGCTCGGGTCGCATTGGCCCCCACGTCCGACCCCCCTTGAAGCTCCGTAAGAAACTGGGCCCCGGTGAAGTTGCTGTCGAAATCGGCATCCAAGAGACGCTCCAAATAGCGTTCTTTCTGCAGGTCCGAACCGAGAAACTGCAAGCCTCGGATGGCACCTGCCGTGCACGCCAAGGGGCAGTTGTGTCCACCTTCACCGACATGACACGAGAGATAGAACAACGACAAAATGAACCGATGCGGCTGAGGCTGCGTGCCGTAAGCGCTCATAATTCCTGAGCCGTAGATGAGTCGACCCGCTTCTCTCCAGCTGGGGTGGTGCTGGACAGGAGTCTCTCGTCGCCCAATCGGGTCCCAGCCTTTCAACTGCGGCAGGTGTCCGCCCTCATTGTTCTCGATGACCCATGCGTCCAATTCCTGAGCCGCCACACGACCGAATGCCTCAAGACGGGCACGGGTTTCACTCCAATCCTCACCCTCCCAAGCCGACTCCTGAAGGCGCCGAAGAAGTGGAGCGGATTCGTAGAAGGAAGATGGCTGTTTGCGGAGCCACCCCGCCAGTGCTTCGCGACCGCTGAGGGTTGGGTTCATGGGGTCTCCCGCTCACGATGAGCTTGAAGAAACATAAATCTCTTGGCCGCTCTCAGCGAATTCCTTGGCCTTTTCCTCCAGGCCTGCCGCCAACGCTTCCTTTTCATCCATCTCCAGAGAGGCCGCGTAGTCACGCACATCTTGAGTAATTTTCATGGAACAGAACCGCGGACCACACATCGAGCAGAAGTGGGCATTCTTCGCAGCAGGAGCGGGCAGCGTGGCATCGTGAAAATCGCGAGCGGTCCCGGGGTCAATGGCCAGGTTGAACTGATCCTCCCAGCGAAACTCGAAACGCGCCTTTGACAAGGCATCATCACGGTCCTGCGCTCCAGGGTGTCCTTTGGCAACGTCGGCGGCATGGGCAGCGATCTTGTACGCAATGAGACCCTGCTTCACATCTTCCTTGTTGGGCAAACCCAGGTGCTCTTTGGGGGTGACGTAGCAGAGCATGGCGCATCCCTGGGAGCCAATGACAGCGGCGCCAATGGCACTCGCCATGTGATCGTAGCCTGGGGAGATGTCAATCACGAGCGGCCCCAAGGTGTAGAAGGGAGCCTCAAAACAGGCTGCAAGTTGGCGATCCATGTTTTCTTGGATCTTGTGCAGGGGAACATGACCTGGCCCCTCAATCATCACTTGGACGTCGTGTTTCCACGCAATTTTGGTCAACCGTCCGAGTGCCTCGAGCTCGCCAAACTGCGCTTCGTCGTTGGCATCCGCCAAACAGCCGGGCCTCAGCCCATCTCCGAGAGAGAAGGTGATGTCGTAACGCGCCATCAGCTCGCAGATCCGCTCGAAATGCGTGTAGAGGAAGTTCTGTTTGTGGTGCGCCAGACACCACTTGGCCATGATCGAACCGCCGCGGGAGACAATTCCTGTGACACGCTTAGCGGTCATTGGAACATGCTCCAAGAGCACTCCGGCGTGAATGGTGAAGTAGTCTACGCCCTGTTTGGCCTGTTCCTCGAGGACCTCCATGAAGAGATCAATGTTGAGCTTCTCCACCTGGCCATTGACCCGCTCCAGAGCCTGGTAGATCGGAACCGTTCCAATCGGTACCGGTGAGTTCCTGAGAATCCATTCGCGGGTGTCGTGTATGTCTGCACCCGTAGACAGGTCCATCACCGTGTCCGCTCCCCACTGGACAGACCACTGCAGCTTCTCCACTTCTTCCGCGATCGAGGAGCTTACAGCACTGTTTCCGATGTTGGAGTTCACCTTGCACAAAAAGTTGCGCCCGATGATCATCGGTTCCAGTTCCGGGTGGTTGATGTTGGCCGGAATCACCGCCCGTCCGCGAGCGACCTCGTCGCGCACAAAATCTGCGGCGACATTTTCACGAATGGCAATGAATTCCATCTCCGGGGTGATCACCCCTTTTCGCGCGTAGTGCATCTGAGAGAAATTGGTGTCCCCGTTTGCTTTGCGCTCGCGAACCCACGCCTCCCGCCTCTTCGGCAGTCCCCGTTCAATGTTGTGGTCTTGCGGCCCTGACGTGTCATAGAGGCGAAAGGTTTCCCCCGTGGTCAGCGGGACCTCTCGGAACGGAACCTTGAGATCACCCACCTCGATTTTCTTGGACTTACCACCGTTAAAATCAGTGTATTCGGACATGCTCGCTTTCCTCCGCCGGCTTTATCCGGATCAGGTTCTGCGGTTTCATCTCAGGCCGACCCGACGGCCACCCGCAGCGAGAACCAATTCCTAACACGACCCGCTTCTGCCGCAGTCTTGACGGCTTGGATTTGCCGCCATAAATGCCGAGGGCCTTCTGCGGAAGTGGCGGAATGGCAGACGCGCTAGGTTCAGGTCCTAGTGGGCATTATGCCCGTGGGGGTTCGACTCCCCCCTTCCGCACCATTCAAAAGACGCTGCCTCAATCGGGGCAGCGTTTTTTTATGCACCTCTTTTCTTGGGAAACCAGCGACCGGAACCTCATCACGACACCGAAGTCAGGTTTTCGTTCGAGCGACGTCACGCTCCCTGCCCGAGATGGCATCAAGAACCAGAGATTTCAGGCTCTTACAAACTTGGCACGGGTTCTGCTGTGGACTACGCTGTCCAGGCTTCAAAGCCAGCAGGTCTTTCTGGGCTGGACTTCAAACAACTCTATTTACCGAGGAGAAACCATGGGCATGCGACCCCTCATCCCCCTGCTTGCGCTGGTCACCACTGGATGCAACGACATGGGCTACAGTAGCCAAGAAGGCTACGCCGACCACAGTCCTGAGGACGCCGATACCGGCTTTGGCAACTGGGGCGATGAATCCTCTGAGCCATCCACCGATGATGACTTGGGCAGCGAAACCGAGAACGACTTCCTCCGACTCGTTCCCGCCACGACCGACAAATACGTCTTCGTTGCGAACCCGGCCCGAAACACGGTGACGCGGGTCTCCGTCCCTTCACTCGAAGTGATCACCGTGGACGTGGGTGTGGACCCCGAGGTCGTCGTGACCACGTCGGACTACAGCCGTGCTGTCACCTTCAACAAGGGCTCGGACGACGTCAGTGTCATCACCACCAACAACGGTGAGGGCAAGCCCGAGGTGGACTTCGACATCCCCGTGCTCGCCAACCTCAATCACATGGTGGTCTCTCCAGACGGCATGTGGGCAGTGGTCTACCGGGATGCAGACATCGCCGACGACGGAACCTCCAGTGGCACCATCTCCTACAATGAAATCTCGGTGGTGAACCTCGAAACCGGCGATCACCATCCCATGGTGGTCGGACGCAACCCCCACCAGGTGAAGTTCACCGATGACTCCAGCCTCGCCATCGTGGTGTCGAATGACCGACTGGCCCTCATCGATCTCTTCGCCGAGGTTCCAACCCGCAGCATTGTCGAGATTGCGGATGACCTTCTCAATCCACCGAGAGCGGAGGAAGTCGAGGTGACCCCCGACGGTGCATACGCCTTCATTCGTCAATACGGTCAACCCGAAATCGTCCTCGTGGATCTTGCGACCAGCGAGTGGGTGGATTCACTGCCTGTTCAGTCCAACCCCACCGACCTGGACATTACCCCTGACGGAAACCAGGCAGTGATCGTCGACCGAGATGCACAGAAGCTGTTCATCTACCCGACGTTGAACCCTGAGGGCTCGCATGCGGAGGTCATCGATCTGCCAGAAACCGAACTCCTCGGTTCGGTGACCTTTGCTCCAGACTCGCAAAAGGCTGTTCTGTTCACAACCGCTGCCAACATCTCCCACTACACCACCTGGGATCTGACTGAGGCCGATCCTGCGGAGGCGTTGAAGACACGTCCTCTCGTGGCACCGATTCGAGATGTGGCGATCACCCCGACAGGAAACAGCCTCCTCGTCATGCACAAGACGGAGAGTGGAGTGGACTCCGACCCGGGCTATGAGGGCAAGCACACCATTTCACTCATCGACCTGCAGGACTTCCTGGACAATCCACTGATTCTCCCTGCAGAGCCAACCACGTTCGCCAACAGCAACTCCGGTGAAGTGGGCTACGTCATCATGGAGGGGGAACCACAGCTCACTGTGCTGGCCTACGACCAGCTCCTCCACTGGGACATCGAGTTGAAGTCCATGCCCGTCCATGTCGGGGTCCTTCCAGACACCAACTACGCCTACATCAACCAAGAGCATGACCTCGGACGCCTGACGTTCTTTGACCCGGTCAACCCCCTCAACGGAACCGATGACGTCATCCAGACCATCACCGGCTTCGAGCTCAACTCAGCCATCGAGCACTAGGAGATTCTCATGTTTCGAAAAACGATTCTGCCCATCATGCTCTTGAGCACCGCAGGCTGCCTGGACTGGGACAACCTGCCCGATCTCGGGTACCAATACCTTGACTCCGCCCTCTGGGACTCCGACGTGGTCGCCGTGGACAACGGAATCTACGTCCATCTCCCATCCTCCAAACAAATCGCGCACGTCAAGCCTGACGGAGAATGGGCAATCGTCGACCTTCTCGGCGGTCAACCCACACGGCTTGTGGGTGCTCCTGACGGCAAGAGCCTCCTGGTATTTGCTGAGGTCCCGGTGTGCGATTCCGAGGAAAAAGGGATCGTGACGGTTGAGGACTGTCTCAACCATGGCAATGGTGGCGACCTTCGGTGGGAAACGGAAGTTGACCTGGTCCGCGACGGACAGCTGGTAGGAGCACCCTCCCCGATGGGCTCCCACTTCAATGCCCTCGCCTTCACAAGCGATGGCAACCAAGCCGTGGCCTACCTCGACTATGAATCTGCCAGCGACCTGGACTTTGGAGGCCTTCTGAATGCGACCGAGGTGGTCTTCATGGACCTGGAGTCTGGAGCAACAACTCCGGTTCCCGTAGGCTTTGCCGCCGACCGAATCCTGTTCGACAAGGACGACACGAAAGCCGTCGTGTTCTCCGAGTCTCAAGTGGTGGTCATCGAGTTGGAATCCGGCAACTACGAGCGCTTGGTGACCTACTCGCTCTCACTCGACGTCGACATCGAAGTTCGTCCTCAGGACGCCGCACTGACTCCTGACGGACGCTATGCGCTGGTCACCGTGCAGGGTAGTGGGGATCTCTACACCTTGGACCTCGAAGCCGAGTCCATCAACATCGTCGATCTCGATGCCTCGCCCTCAGGGATGGGTGTCGAAAAAGTCGCGGATATGACCGCTCTCGTTTACTCGACCCGAACCCAGGTGGACCTCATCGATCACGAGTATTTCGATGTCGAGACCCTCGACCTCGATGAACCTGCCACCGACATCCAAGTCGGTACAGGGTTCACGATGCTCTACAACACCAGCTCGTCGAACTACCACGACATCTACCGCCTCGATACGGAAGATCTGAACCTGGTGGAGTACCGCGCCAAGAACCCCGTGGTTGAACTCCAGATTTCACCCGATGAGGGACATGCCGTAGCCGTGACCCGACCTGAACCCGCGAGCGGTACGGGCCTGGATGCTCTGACGGACAGCAACTGGGGTGTGGAAATCCTGTCGCTCAGCTCGAACAACGGTTTCAGCATCAACCTGATCTCGGAGTCCGAGCCCGTCGGCGTGGCCTTCTCAGCAGACAGCGCCTATGCCTTGGTGCTCTTGAAAGGGGTCAACGAACTCCTCAAGCTGGACCTCTATGCCGGGACATACACTCAGCTGCCCCTTGAAGACAGCCCCTTGGGGATCGGGTCCTTCGGTTCCGACGGATTCTACATCACTCACGATGCGGCTCTTGGACTTGTGAGCTTCCTGGATCCAGAGACAGAAGAAATCTCCGCAGTGGGCCAATTCGCGATTGGTGGCCTGCTCAGTACCGACACCCCACTCCCTCGCCAAGAGGAGGAGTAAACCATGCGCATCTTTAGCACGACATTGTCCTCGCTTTTCTTTGCCTTCTCCGCGACTGCTGCCGACAAAGAGATCCTGGTAGAAACCAACTCGACGTCCATCAACACCGCCTCCTGGGAGCTTGTGAACGGGTCTCCGCTGAGCACGGTGGGGTTGAGCGGTGGACTGGACCTGGGGTCAGGTCTCACCGCGGTCATCGGAGTCCACTGGGGTCAGTCCGGAAGCTCCCACGGCTATTCTTCCTGGTATGAGGAGCCCCTCGACAGCCAAGGCCCCGGCTCAGAAGGCTTCGTCGCCGCGCTGAGTGTGGTCCAGGTTCAGGCGGGAGTTCGCTCCGATCAACTCGATCCCAACAACTGGATTCGTCCCTACTTGGTTTCACGCTTGACCGGAACACTCGGCATCCTGCAACTCGATGACGACCCGAGCGACAGCAGCAACATCAACCAGATTTCTCGAACGGGGAGCAGCTTCGGCGGCATGGCTGCCGTCGGCATCGCGGTCGAACGTCCCCGCTCGAGCGCCGGACCCTTTGCTCTCCATGGAGAAATTGAGGGAGGATACGCCCTCTCTACGTCACTCAAGTTCGAAGACTTGGGTGAGCTCGCGATGCACGGAATCCACTTACGGGCAGGGGTTGGCTTGAGGTTCTGAGCCGCGCCTCCAACCCTCTCCACTGCAGCGTTCACCTCGGTGAGCGCTGCTCTGCTTTTGGGACCTCAGCGGACCACCTGCTCCATCGTCGTGCGGCTCGTCACGGTCATTGGCATTCCCTGGACTTCCCCTGTCATGCGGACCTCCGTGAGGTTTTCCGTCAGGTAGCCCTCCTCGATGTGGAGGCGAAACCGCCCGGTTCCGGTGACGTCAAAGCCATCGAGGAGCGTGTTTCCCTCCTCGAGTTCGCTTCGCACCCTGTAGTCCACCACAGCATACGGTGAGTTTCCCTCCCTCAAACTCTTCACCGTGAAGTCCGTCAGTGTTGTCATTTGACCCACCCCCGGCAGTTCGGTTTCCACCGAGTTGGACCACGTGTCTCCGACGTCCACGGGTCCACTCGGGAGCATGCCTGCGGATTCGAGAAATTCATTGGTCAGAGAGTCTGCGCTGAAGGACGCAATCACACCCTCCACAGCCTCCGGTGGAAGGTCCTCAGGCATGGCTTCTCTCAGGCCCTCCAAAAGCGCCTCCACACCCCGAACCTCCACCGCGTCTCCGCCTGAGGACAGGAAGACCTCAAAGCCCTTGCCCACAACCGCCGCCAAGGCGGGAAAGGGGGAGGCTGACGCAGGCGTCTGCTCGGAAGAGTCGTACACCATACTTCCCATCGGACTCTCTGTTTTCATGGCTTGGCGCAGGTAGGTGACGCGCAGAAGAGTCCCTGCCCGGTTGGTTTGGAGCACTGTCTCCTCCACCACCTGGGTGTGGACCTGAACGATCTGCATTCCCGCCGCATCGGTGACGTTGCTGGACTCCGAGGTCATGACCAGCGAACGCCCCTCTGGGTATTTCAGAGTGAGGGCCGTAGGCTCCGCATACAACTCTCCCGCTGCAAAGGTACTCAGCGCTACGATGACAAGGCTTGGTTTCACGACAACTCCGCCGGGGCTCAACCCTTGGGAACACACTCAGCGTCCATGTTCAAGCCCCAATCTTTTCGAAGAACATAGATTCCGAGCGCCACGAGCCCGAGACAGAAGTACTGGGCCGGTGTGAGGGCCGGCGTACCCCAAAGCTCATACCGCACATCGGGTCCAAACTCCGAACGGAGAAAGTCGAGGAAAAAGCGACACGACCCATAGGAAACGGCCAACCAGCCCAGAAAAAACCCCGGTGGGCGAGATCGACGACCAAGTCGACGAAACACCAGGAAGAGCGTGCCCACAAAAAGCGCCTCATAGAGACCCAAATCATGCAGTGAAACCTCCGCTACGAGTTCGGCGCACTCTGGACTGAGCTCTGTTCCTCCATAGTCCACACCCCGCTCAAAGCAGAGCACCTTTGGCATGGGATGGATCCCCTTGACGGCCAACGGAAAATCCGAGACGAGCCCCGGATGATCGCTGACAGCGAAACAGCCGAGTCGGCCAAAGAAGAACCCCGAGGGAAAAGCATAGGCCAGCACGTCCCCATGAGGAATGAAGCGCCCCACGGTGCGGCGAAAGTACACAATCATGAGTGCTGTGCACGCAATGAACCCGCCGATGGAGGACAACCCATCCCAAAACCAAAGGATCTCCTCCGGATTCTCGAGATAGTGTCCCGGCTCGTAGAAAAAGGCGTGCCCCAGGTGCCCACCCACCAAGGCTCCTGCCACCATCCACTGAACCGCTTGAGGGATGGGTCTTGGATCCAGAAAAACCGTCCGAGCACGGTTCACCGAGACCCGAAAACCAACCCAGAAGCCCAAGGCGATCAGGAGTCCAAAGGGGCCCAGAACAAACGGACCCCAAAGACGCAGGGACGGGGTCTCAAAGGGTCCAAACCAAGCTTCCAAGGGAAGATTCATTGCGCCTCTGTTCGTAAAGCCATCGCAGCCTGCATCAATTCAAATTAGGGACTCTCAGTCGGTTCAAGCTGGAGGACCCTTGGCTGTCATTAACTTCGCCAGGCGCGAGATTGAGGCAAAGATCGTGTACTACGGTCCTGCACTCTCCGGCAAAACGACCAACGTCAAAGCCACCCATGGACAGCTCAATCGAGCCGACATCGGTAAGCTTCACATCCTTTCGACCGAAGACGATCGGACCCTCTTTTTCGACTACACGCCCATCACCCACGGTGAGATTGCGGGCTTTACAGCGAAGTTCAAGCTGTTCTCCGTCCCAGGACAGGCCTTCTACAAGGAAACACGCCAGGTGGTTTTGGGGGGGGCCGATGCCGTGGTTTTTGTGGCCGATTCTCATCCAGAACGAGCCAAGGCCAACATCGAGGCACTCGCGGACTTGGCTGAAAACCTCAAGCATCATGGCTTTGACATCACGGACTTTCCGGTGGTGCTCCAAATCAACAAGCGGGACCTCTCCAACGCTCGCCCCGTCGAAGACATTCTCGCGGATCTCAACACCCACGGCTTCACTTACCACTTGGCGACCGCGATCTCGGGGGAGGGGGTCCTCGAGACACTGAACGCCATCACGGAAAAGGCGGCGAGCCGCGTTCGTGAGAAGCTGATCGGCCAAGAAAGCTCCATCACTTTGCAAGCCATCGACAAAGACGAGGCAGAGGACGATCAAGCGGTCATCCTCCGCCATCTGACAGAAATTCAGAAGGTACGAGGAAGCGAGGAAGCCACGGCCAAAGACATGGCTGCTCAGGGTCTTATCGATGAGTCTGAGTTTGTGGCCTTCTTCAGCGAATTCGTGGATCGAAGCACCCAGGATGGCCTGCTCGGAGAGGCCGAGGAAGACGAGGACAACACCGATCACATTCTCCCAATGGGACCTCGTGTGGATCTCCCCATGCTCCACGTCAGCCTCAAAGGCTACTCTGCGGTCCGAATTTTGGAGACGAACACGCTGCCCGATGGCCGTCTCCGACTCGATGTGCTGTGCGTCCATGGCGAGAGTGGAGAGAGAAGCCGTCTCACAGTGAATCTCCGCTCTGAGCTCTCGCAGCCTCCACCCCGAGCTCCCGCCGCCCCCGCCCCAGCGAGACCCCATCGATCTCTGCCGCAGCCGCGCCCCAGCACCGCAATGAGTGCATGGATCTTTGGCATTCTGGGACTCGCTGCCGGAGCCTGCATCGGCTTCCTGATTGGGATGGGCTAACTCGGCAGCATGTAGGCGCGGAAGCGCTCCCCCTTGGCAAGGGCATGCTCGATCGTTCCCGCCAGTGCCGTGGCCTCCTTGAGCTCCGCTTCGTAGCGATCGCAAAGCTCGATCATGCGAGCACCGTACCGGCGCTCGGAGTAGCCGACAGGACGCGTATCCACGAGTTGTTCATAGGTCGCGTGACAGGCTGCTGCGACGCTTCCTGGTGCACCATGTACGCCAAGTTGCCGGCGCATCGCCACCGCTGCAGCCACCTCGTCGATTCGAAAGCCCGTATCGATAAGACCCACAATGAGTTCTTGTTCGGCCTCGACGAGCTTTCCGTATCCCTGAATGGGTTGAGCCACTTCTCCTGAAAGAATCTCCCAGACCGGACGGAACATCCCCTGCTGTTCCCCGACACCTTGGACCTCGACCTTCGTGATTCGCCACTCCGCACCCCGTTGCCGGAGTGACATCTCCGTACGGGTCAGCACGGTTCCCCACTCGGTTCGACCGACCACCAAGGCAGTTGCCGTCGAATCGGTCTGTTTCTCCACTCCCGCATCAATGCGAGTGACGCCATGACCCACTCCGATCAACTGACTCAAGATGCCTGGACCAAAGAGCTCCAGGAAAACCCCGGCATGCGAGCCCTCCTCCACGAGCCCCTCAACGGCTTCGAGGTCCTCGTCGGCAATGACTTGCGCCAAACGGTCCAGCAACAACCGTGCGGACTGCTCCCCGACCACAAAACCGGGGCCATCTTCCTCCGTCGGGAAGACGCGTTCCTCGAGAAGATGCCCGAGAGAGCGCCAGGCCTCACAGGCTTCGCGATCGCCCAAGCGGGCCAAAGCCGCTCCGATGTGCGCTCGACAACCATCCAGGCCAAGAACCTGGGAGTCAACGCTCCGAGGCACAGCGAAAAACTCATGGAGGGACTCTTCACCGTGGAGAGAGGTGAGCTCTGCCGAGAGCATGGACTCGAAGAGCTGGACTGTGAACACCGAGTAATGTCCAGGCAGCTCGCGAAAGACCATGACCAGCCGATCCTGGTCCAGAAAAGACCGGTAGAACGCCGGAGAGTCTCGATTGAGCACCATCGGCGGGGTCGGAATGACACCCGTATGGCGCTGGGAAATTGCTCGAGAGAGCTCACGCCGTGGCTCTCCATGGGGAGCTACTGCATGCATGGCCACGAGCAGACTGAGGCCATCTGGGTTTCGGCACACGGCCATCGCGAGCGCAGGCAGGCACGACGTTTCACCTTGAAGGAGCCCCGCTGCGAAACGCATTTTATCGGCTGCAGAACAGGTGCTCTCGTAGATGCGGATGGCCTCAGCGGCTCGTTTCGCCCACGGGTTGATCTCCAACCCCAGGGCCATACGCAGGATCCCAACGGCCTGCGCATCCCAGACTCGCTCGCGCTCGAGCGTGGCTTCAACCATGCTTGGATGCTCTCGCATCACCTTTTCCAGTGGAGCCATCTGACGCCCACCGGAGCGGACAGACTCCAGTGCATGCCGGACCGCGATGCGGATTTCAAGCTTGGGATCCGGACGAAATTCGTCCTGGGCGGGGGAACTGAATGCGCTACTAGTAAGGGCCATTGACCAAAAACCTCGCAACCCCTTTCGGCCGCACAACGCCGGACTTGAGAAAATGTCTGAAAGACTCTCCGGCCAAGACGAACATTGGGCGCTCAAAAGCAGTGATCGTGAAGTCCTTCGCGGACTGATCGACCAAAATGGCTGTTCGGAAGAACTGGCCCAGTGCCTGGCCAGCCGAGGACTGCGTGGAGGCGAGAGCGCTCAGCGGTTTCTGCAGCCCAGCTCACAAGACTTCCTGGACCCCTATGGCATCCTGAACATGCAGAAGGCGGTCGATCGCCTCCGCCAAGCGGCCCAACACAAGGAGCGCATTCGTGTGGTCACCGACTACGATGTCGACGGGACCACCTCCTCCTTGGTGCTGCAGAGCACCCTGAGGTTCTTGGGTGTCAATGCCATCAGCTACCACATTCCCGATCGCATGATTGAGGGCTACGGTTTCTCCGTTGTTGCAGCGGAAAAAGCACACGCAGACGGGATCGATCTCATCGTAACCGCCGACATCGGAGTGAAGGATCACGCGGCCGTAGCGAGGGCCCACGCGCTCGGAGTCGATGTTCTCATTTGCGATCATCATCTTCCCTCTGGAGCAGAGGTCCCCGAGCACGCCATTGTCCTCTGCCCCCCTCAAGCGGGGTGCCTCTACAGCAACAAGGCGCTCGCAGCCTGCGGCGTCAGCTGGAAGCTTTCCGAAGCTCTGCTCGCGGACCACCCCAAGCGTGAGGCCATCCTCCTGAGCCTTCTCAAACTCGTCGCCATCGGTACGGTCGCTGACGTGGTGGACCTCTCGACTCGCGAGAACCGAGCCATTGTGAAGCGAGGCTTGGAGCAGCTGAATGCTGGCCGACACACCCCAGGGCTACAGGCCCTGCTGGAGGTTTCAGGACTCCAACCGGGGACCATTACCTCCTCCGATCTTGGGTTTCGCGTCGGCCCACGCATCAATGCAGCTGGGCGATTGGCCTCCGCCACCACCGTGGTCGACCTCCTGCAGTGCCGCAATCCGCAAGAGGCAAAGCAGAAGGCCCTCGCACTGGATCGAATGAATACGGAAAGAAGGGCCATCCAAGACAAAATTTTAGAGGAGGCCATCGAACAGGTTGTCGAGGAGGCTCCTCGGCTCGTGGTGGTTTCAGGCACGGAATCAGACGGATGGCATCGCGGCGTCACGGGCATCGTCGCGGGCCGACTTCGCGATCACTTCGGGTGTCCGGCTCTTGTGATCAGTCAAACAGACACGGATGCAGTGGGTTCGATGCGGTCCACCCCTCAGGTGCATGCTGTGGAGCTTCTGGAAGAGGTTTCCGAGACCCTGACTCGATTTGGAGGCCACCCTGCAGCCGCTGGATTCTCCTTGAGTGCGGGGTCCATTCCCGCGTTTCGTACCCGGCTCATGGAGGCAATTGAGAGCGGAGAAGTCAGCGTCACCCCCCCCTCCCGCTTGGCAGACCTCCAAATCCAGGCCGCCAATGTCTCTCGAGATTTGGTGAGCCAGCTCGCCGTTTTGGAGCCAACCGGGAAAGGAAACGAATCCCCCCTTGTGTGGATCCAAGGGATCGTGCTCGAGGGTCATCGAACCCTCAAAGACAAGCACCTGAAGGCCGAATTTCCCACCCAGGAGGGCCATGCGGAGATGATCTGGTGGAATGCAGGTCACCTCTTCGCGGAAGTCTGCGGCTGCGAGAAGGTCGACGTCTTGGGCCGTATCGGGCTCAATCGATGGAGGGGTCGTGAAACCCTCCAGGTGCAGGTTGAGGCCCTCCGGCCTGCCTAGTCATCGGAGCCTGCCTGCTCTTCCGCCACCTGCATCGCCTCTTGGAGAGTGAGCACCTCGATGCCCTCTGGAACGTCCGTTTCGAATGCGCTGGGACCCACTTCCATCAAGTCCTGCCACAGCGAAAATTTGAGGACCAACTCCACAGAGGACCCCTTGTGGACCAGTCGGCTTCGCTTGGGAAGCCGTATCGGGCCGTGCTCCTTTAGCCTCTCGGCCTCCATGGGGATTTCGCTGGAAAACTCCTGCCACTCCTCATGCTCCAGACGGAGAAGGCTGCTCCCATCAGGTTGGTAGCTTTCGAGCCAGGCCAAGTGGCCCAATGCGTTGAGCCCCAACTCGACCCAAGAGCCATCCTCCCGTTGAGAGCGATACCTCCATTCTTCACCCTCATGCGACATCAGTGTGAGTTCGGGGAGATGGGTGGCGGGCAGACGCCCGAGGAGGGTGGTGGTGAGCGCATCAACATCCTGGACCCCGAACGACCCCAAGCCTGTCTCCTCATCGGTCCCCACCGTAAGCGCCCGTCCCTCACGATGATCGAGGACGAGCATCCCCCCCTCATTGGCGATCGCAGTGAACACCGCACCCCCGATTGGCCCATTCAGAATCATACGAAACCTGGGGCTGTCCACTAGCAACACCCCTGGTAGACTCGGAATGGCTCGCCCCGGGACACGCAGTTTTGCGCTGAACTTCACCCGACTGGAGGCAGGAATCGAAACCGGTGACGCAAAATCCGGGGCCCTGAGAGAGTCCTCCGCAGGAGTCCCACCGGTGAGCTCAGGACCCTTGGGGCACCCGCTCAACCCAAAGACGAACAGAAAGGAAGCCCAAAGCTTCATGGTTGCCCTCCTCCGAGACCCTCTCCGACTTCAGACAAAGCCGACTGGCATTCGTGCTCTATCCGACTGAAAAGGGCATGGATTTCTTCATCGTAAGATCCCACCAAGAGCGCACGATTCAACTGGTTCTGAGCTTGCTCGCAATTGCCGCGAAGTCCTTCCACCCATGCCTCGAGCACCGCTGCTCGACTGAGATGAATGGCAGGGACTTGAGAGCCGCCCGGAGAGCGGGCCACAGGTGGCAGAACGGCCCCCGTGGAACAAGCCCCAGCAAAGAGAAACACCATCCGCCTCACCCTCTCTCCCACAGGCCTCGCGATGCACGATTGATGGTGTAGCTTCCCACGAAGATACAGAGACAGGCCGCCGCCACAAACAGCGCCATCGACACCCCCAGCTCAAAGCCCGTCAACCCTCCGCCCATAAACTGAGCACGGAGAATGAACCACATGGGTAGCGCCTCCAAGAGCATCACCCCCGCAATAAGGCTGAGGGCTGCCACCATAAACAAGATCCCCGCAGGGCCAGCAGCTGCTTTCGCAGCCGAATCCGCCTTGAAATTGGGAAAAAGAGCGCCCATCCCTACAGCCAATCCTGAGAGTCCGATCGCCAGAATCACAGTCGTCGCGCCTTCAATCACCATCAACTCTACGGGGGAGTCCAAGATCGCATTGGACGCCAAGACGAGAATCAGCCCCACCGTGAGCATCGGGAAGAAGCCAGGAAGTGCCTTGGTCCACAGAAAACGACGTGGAGATACCGGACCGCTCTGCAACATCCAGAAAGCCCGCCCCTCCGTGCTCACGGAGGTGAACTGAAAGCGGATGGCGATGCCCGCCATCACAAACCCCGCCATCCCAAGGTTCAAGAAGGCCAGGGCGTTCTTGAACGTCTGCATGTAGGCCCCTTGAACCACATCCACAGGAAGCGACTTTACCGAAAAGAGGTAGATGACAATGAGACTGCAGAGAATGAGGAGTTGGCTCCACTGCGCCGGGTCCCGAACAAAGGTTCTTGCCTCCTTCTCGAAGATCGCTCCGATGTCACGAGGCAGCAGACCACAGGCTTTTCTCAGCAGATTGGAGAAGAAGCCTTCTTTCGCAAAGCGCGCGGAACTGGCCTCCTGGGTCTTGCTCCACCCCTCCCGGTAGAGGGGGTAGGTCAACCACCTCGAGAGAACCATGCAGGCCGCTCCGCAACTCAAAAGAAGACCCAAGCCCACCGTGTCCAAAGCCTTGCCCTGCAGTGGCCCCAAGAGAACCGTCGACATCCACTGCGGAGGAAGCTCGCCCATGGGAGCCTGCACCGTCGCCACATAGGCCGCCAAGGATTCGAAGCCTTCTGCATTGACCAACTGCTCGGGCCGGAGAAGCCGCAGAAAGAGGAACAGTCCGATGAGTCCCAAGAGCCCAAAGAGGGCCATGATTTCCCGAGCTCTCCTCGCCGGGAAGACATTGACCAGCACCGAGGCCACCAACACACCCACCGCTCCCGGGATCAGAATGAAGGCCAGCACACAAGCGAACAGAAGGGGGTACCACCAAAGGGGTGCATCGTAGACGCGACCGTAGGCCAGAAAGACGGGGAGGCCAAACATCGCCATCATCCAAGAGGACTGGATGACCGCCTCACTCAACCGCGCATAGTGGAAGGTGCTTCGGGAGATGGGAAGACCGTGGAGAAGCTCGAGGTCAGCCGACAAGTAAAACGTCGAGAGAGCGGTGATGACGTTCGAGAAAATCAGCATGAAGAACAAGGCCATGACCAGGATCTCCAGCAACTTCCTCGTCAACATGGGGCCAAAGACCTCGACGCTGTGGAACGCCCCGATCAGCTTGAACATGCCGTAGCTCAAGCCCACCCAGAACAGGGCGGTGAGGACAGCAAAAAAACCGTAGGCCATCCGATGTCCAGAAGACGCCTTCCGCCATCGATTCCTTGCGCCCCACCAACGCACTCGAATGAGCCGCCGTACCGTGGCTCCCGACTGCCCGGCGATCACCGCAACCTCACAGGTTCCCGGCTTCTCACTCCGCTGTTTCCTCACCCGCCTGCGACCAAGACGCAGCATCGTCTTCCTCGGCACGAGCCACCGTGCGTCGGATGTAGTTGCGCAGCAGCTTGGAGCGCTGGGCGCCTCCCACCAGGGACCGAAGGTCCTCGTAGAGGGTGGGGTCCTGCGCAAGCAGACCCACCGTGCCTTGGCCCTCGTTCACCCCATCGATCACGGCTCGGATCCCCGTGACGGTCTCTTGAAGCTCAGCCACCATACCTGCATTGTTCGGGTCGTAGAGGAGGGCATGCAGCAGGCTCTCCTCACTCTCGAGATCCGTAACGATTTTACCCAGGCCCTCCGAAAGCGCAGCGAGCTCTTCTGCCAACCGCACTCCGTCTTGCCCGTAGATCATCTGGTTGGCGAAGCCATCTCCCGTCTTGACCTCTTGGGCGATGGAGGCCAGCCCCTCGCTTCCCGACTCGAGGTTTCCAAGAGAGCGGCGGAAGCGGTTGGCAACGCCTTGATCGTAAACCAGAGCGTTGATCATGCCCTCCCCGTTTTCTGCAGCATTCAGGACCCGCTCGACCGAGCTCATGATCCGAGCAATCGACGCCTCTTCAGCCTCTCCATCCTCGCCGAGCATTTGGTTGAGCTTGTAGGTCATCTGCTCTGCGTTGTTCAGCAGCTCCGTCGCCCGAGTTTGGTACTCCAGCATGCTGGTCGACTGCTCGGTCGTGAGCCAGTCGCCTGACTCCAGTTCCCGTTCACTGGGAGAGCCCACGGAAACGCTGATGTACTTGTCACCCAGCATTCCCTCAGTTTCAATGCGCGCCATCGTGTCCTCTCGAATCCTGGGAGAAAAGGACTCATAGATGGACAAATCCACAAGAATTTTCTTCTCCTCCGGATTTTCGGAGAACGCAATGTAAGTGACCTCTCCAATGATGATTCCGCCAAGTCGAACGTTGGCGCCCTCACGCAATCCTGCAACGTCCTCAAATGAGGTGTGGAGCTTGTAGCGATCCTCGAAGAAAGACGACTTGCCGCCGAGCATGATGATCGCGAGGCAGACCAGCGAGATGCTGAGGGTCAGAAAGATGCCGACACGGAGATTTCGAGCCTGGTTCTGTTCCATGGATTTCCTCGCCGAACCGGCCCAGTTTGATGAACCCCACGGCGTTATGCAAGCATTCTAACAGGCGCAGGACAAAAAGCGTCGTTGCCTTCACCATTCCATCTCATCTTCACGAATGGTGGTGAAACGGACACATTGAGGACGCCTTGAGCCGAAAAATTGGAATTGCATCGTTGATCTGGGGCGTCAGCATCCTCCTCTCTCGCATCGTGGGCATTCTGAGAGAGGCGGTCATTGGACGCACCATCGGCTCCGAGGGGGATGCCGATGTCTACTGGGCCTCGTTCGTTCTTCCCGATTTCCTCAACTACCTCTTGGCTGGCGGGGCACTCAGCCTCGTCTTCATTCCGATTTTTACCCGCTACCTTGCCGACGATGATGAAGACGGAGGCTGGCGTGCATTTGGCGTGATCTCCAGCTTTTTGGTTCTGGCGATGAGCGCGGTTGTCGCCCTCGGCTGGATCTATGCGCCCCAACTCGTGGAGTGGATCGCCCCTGGATTCACAGAATCGCAGAAGACCGATCTGGTCCGTCTGACACGCATTGTCTTGCCCGCGCAGATTTTTCATTTTCAAGGGGGCCTGCTCGCCGCGACTCTGCAGGCGAAGGATCGCCACCTGCTGCCAGCACTTGCTCCAATCGTCTACACGGGCAGCATTGTCGCGGTAGGACTCTGGGGGTGGTCCAGCATGGGCGCGGACGCCTTCGCCTGGGGTGTTTTGGTGGGGTCGGTGCTTGGACCCTTTGGACTTCCCCTCATTGGCAACTTGCGGGCCGGCATCCAGTGGCGCCCGAGCCTCAATCTCCGAAATCCCGACTTCCGCTCCTACATCTGGCTTTCTCTTCCCGTGATGCTGGGCTTCTCCGTGGTCGTGGTGGATGACTGGATGTTCAAACGCTTCGGTTCTCTTCAGGAGGGCGTTGTGAGCCAGCTCCAATACGCCAAAACGTTGATGAAAGTGCCGATGGGTGTCTTTGGACTGGCCACTGGAGTGGCAGCCTTTCCCACTCTCTCTCGATTGATGGCCCAAGGAAAGACCGTGGAAGCCCACGATACCTTGGTTCGTGCCTGTCGCCTGATGCTCATTCTCGCCTTCACCGCTCAGGCCGCACTCACCTGCGCCGGTGAACAGGTGGCTACCGTCATCTACGGAACGGCGCGATTCGACCCAGAGACGCTGTCAGCCATCGGTCTCTACACCGGTCTGCTGTGTTTGGCCCTCGGTGCCTGGTCTGCACAGACCCTCATCGCACGGGGCTTCTACGCGATGCAGAACACGTGGACGCCAACAGTCGTGGGCACGGTGATCATGCTGCTGGCCTACCCGCTCTACGCTTGGGCCGGCCGGCACCACGGTGGCGCTGGGCTTGCACTTGTCTCCTCGGGAGCCATCAGTGTCTACGTCATCCTGCTTGGATTCCTGCTGCGGCGAAGAATTGCATCGCCAGACTCACCCCGAATTGTCACCCTGGTGCTTCCAATGGCCATGGCTGTGGGCTTGGGCATTGTTGCGGGCGAGGGCCTCGAGCAGGTGCTGCCGAGCATGCCTGTCGTGATCCATGGCGCCTTGGTCGGACTGACTGCAGGCGGTGTCTGCCTGGTCTCCGCGAGGATCTTCCGCGTGAACGAAGTGTCTGAAATCGTGGGCATCGTGCGCCGCAAATTGGGTCAACGCGCTATGAAAGCCTCATGAACGCTCTCATCACAGGATCTTCCCGGGGCATCGGCCGGGCCATTGCTCTCCGACTGGCTGCCCACGGCGGTCAGATCGTCATCAACTACCTGATGAACGAAGAGGCCGCACACGAAACCGCCGCAGCGGTTGAGGCCGCTGGTGGGACACCCCTTGTGGTTCAGGCCAACGTTCGCGATCCCAAGGACTGCAAAAGGCTCGCATCGACGTTGGAGCACTACGATGTCTTGGTTCACAACGCCGCCATGGGGGTCCTCAAGCCAGCGGAGAAAATTCGAGTCAATCAGTGGGACCTCACGCTCGAATCCTCGGCGCGACCCTTCTGGATGCTCAGCATGGACTGTTTGGACCGCATGCGTCCAGGCAGCTCCATTATTGGGATCTCAAGCTTAGGAAGTGTCGGTCATGTCCCTGGCTATGCGGCAGTCGGTGCCTCAAAAGCGGTGATGGAGGCGCTGACTCGACAGCTCGCAGTGGAACTCGCTCCTCGAAAGATTCGGGTCAACACCGTGCGAGGCGGGCTGGTGGATACCGATGCCCTCAACTACTTCCAGGACAAAGAAAAAATGATGGAAGTGGCCGAGAAGATCACGCCCTTCGGACGAGTGGGAACTGCGGACGACATTGCAGGTGCCGTTGAGATCCTGCTCGATCCTCGAGGGGCCTGGATCACGGGCCAGGTCCTGGTCGCCGACGGGGGGCTGAGCCTGGTTTAGAGGATGCCTTCCTGACGAGCCAACTCGTCATCATCCAGCACACCCTTGCCTCCCTTCACAAACTTGGCCAACGCGGGCATCTCAGCCGCCTTGGCCTCCTCCCGACCGCCCGACCAGGCGATTCGCTTGTCATTGAGAAACGCGATTCGGTCCGTGACTGTAAAACAGGAATCCATGTCGTGGGTGACGACAATGGACGTCACCTTCAAATGCTCCTGGAGCCTCAAAATGAGACCGTTGATCCGCCGGACATTGATGGGATCCAGTCCGGTTGTCGGCTCATCGTAGAGGATGACCTCGGGCTCGATGGCTATCGCTCTCGCAAGCCCGACTCGCTTTTTCATGCCGCCCGAAAGTTCAGGGGGCTTCAAGCGCTGAATTCCTGGCATTCCCACCATCTCCAGCACCTCTTCGACCCGACGCTTCATGAGATTTCGGTCGGTCATCCCATGCTCAATCAGCGGATAGCAGATGTTCTCCTCGACGCTGAGCGAGTCGAAAAGAGCCGCCCCCTGAAACAGCATTCCAATCCGACGCCGAAGGTTCTGGAGCCCACGCCGCTTCATGCCCACGACCGAATCGCCAAAGGCCTCCACTTGGCCTGAATTGGGCTGAAGCAGACCGATCAAAATCTTCAGCATGACGCTTTTGCCGACGCCCGACCCCCCAATGACTGTCAGAGTCTCCCCTCGATAGACCTCCAGATCGAGTCCCGTGTAAATCACCTTGGACCCAAAGGACTTCTTCACATCCACGAATCGAATGATGGGCTCACCCATAAATCACCATGAAGACCTTGGTCAGCACGAAGTTGGCCACGAGGATCGTGATGCTGATGGCCACCACGGTATCCGTTGTTGTCCGGCCGACGCCCTCTGTGCCTCCCCGCGCCTTGAGACCCATGTAGCAGCCAATGATGGCAATGAAGAAACCAAAGAAAATGCTCTTGTAGAGACCGTGCATCAAGGAGACCACGCCAACCGTGTCAGTCACCTGAGAGACATACCAGCGCCAGGTGATGCCCACCTCGCTCATGGTCGCGAGCATCCCTCCAAAGCACCCGACAAAATCCGCAAGTATGGTCAGCAGAGGAAGCATGATCATGCAGGCGACCACGCGGGGCACCACCAAGCGGTGAATTGGATCGGCTCCCAAGGCTCGCATGGCATCCACTTGCTCGGTGACATTCATGGACCCAATTTCTGCAGCAAAGCCTGCCCCAACACGACCTCCGACGAGGACCGCTGTAAGCGTGGGACCCATCTCGCGAATGATCCCCAGCGACACCAACTTGCCCGTGTACAAGGAAGCGCCATAAGGCTCCAACCCGGTTGCGAACTGAAGCGCCATCACAGCGCCCGTGAACAAGGCGGTCAGCACCGTGATGGACCAAGAGCCCACTCCTGCATGGTCCATGTGGTGCAGCGTGGCTCGCCAATCCGGACGTCTCCGAACCAAGCAGGCCGCACTCTGGCCTGTCAGCCGGGCGACTGCGCCAATCTCACCGAGCGTCTTCAGAACAATTTTCATCGCTTCTCTCGGAAGCTGGCGACGAGTGAGTCGTAGTCTGCAGCCAGTGAGTCATCGGCACTTGTCGGGGCCACCATGACAAAATCGTAGATGCAGCGATCTTTCTTGAGCACGGTGGTGGTCACAACGACTGGCACGCCATCAACCTGCCCCTGATAGACAGCCGTCAGCGCCTCCCGCTCTGCCAAGCGGTGTTCTCTGAGCGCGACCTGTTGAGCCTCATCGATGGCCGCGGATTGAGCGGCAGCGAGACGCTCCAAGGACGAATCCGAGAAACCTTTCTCACAGTTGGAATCCGCGTAGATGGTTGCTCCCGACTCGCGGTGCCACCAGGCAAAGTCCGCCCCTCCGGGATCCACCGTCGTCCATGGGCGCTCCAGCGTGTCCAGTCGATAACGCCCCTCCAATCGAGAGCCGTCCGAACCAAAAGCCCAGCAACCGCTCAGCGTGGCCCCCAAAATTCCCAGCAGCATCGGCGCTCTCATGGGGCGTCCTTGGGGATGATGAGGTCGGATTCTTCCTCCAGAATGCGCAAGAACACTTCTTCCAAACCTTGAGCATTGGGGTGCGCCTCGGATCGTATCTCCGAATAGCTGCCTTGAGCGACAATTTCCCCGTGGTTCAAAATCGCCAAGCGATCGCAGACCTCCTGAGCCACATCGAGCGAGTGGGTGGAAAGAAAGACCGTTCGGCCTGAATCGGCGATCTGTCGAAACACATCCTTGATCTGGCGAGCTCCACGGGGGTCCAGACCCACCATCGGCTCATCCACAATCACCAGTGGCGGCTCATGGAGCAGAGAGGCGCAAAAGGTAAGACGCTGCTTCATGCCATGACTGAAGCCCTCCACAAGCTGGTCCGACACATGCCAGAGACCGTATTGCTTGAGGAGTTTCTCTCCACGAACAGCGGCCTCCCGTTCATCGAGCCCATAAATCCCTCCCACAAAAGCAAGGAGTTCCTTCGCGGTGAGCTTCTCGTAGAGGTAGGGGCGATCCGGGATGTAGCCCGTGCTCCACTTGGCGCGGAGGGGCTCTTTTTCGAGATCAATCCCGTCAATCCAGATGCGACCGCTCGTCGGTGGTAGCACACCTGAGAGCATGCGGATCAAGGTGGTCTTGCCCGCTCCGTTGGGCCCTAAAAACCCGAATACTTCGCCCTTCTTCACGTGAAGATCGAGGGGCTTGAGCGCCTGAAAATCGCCGTAGCGTTTCTCGATGCCTTCGATTCGAATCACCACAACCTCACGTATTTGACGGTTCCATTCACTCGGGCTTGAGAAGCTCGAACCCGAGCCTTCCCATCACACCCATAATCGCGATTTGCTTGTCCAGCCCCCCCTCCACAACCTTGATGTGGGTTGCATCCGCCGGAAACTGATCAAAAGTCGGATCCACAGGTACCCAGCCCGCTTCCCCAAAGTGGACCTCCGGCCACGCATGGTAGAAAAACGCACCCTCGTCGGCGATGCGATCCGAGTACACCACACCCGCAGCGATCCTCGCCGGCATTCCTGCGGCTCTCGCCAAGGACACATAAAGCGCAGTGTGCTCGTTGCAGTCACCTTGCCCGACCCGAAGAACCTCCAGAGCATTGGGAATTCCGAGCGTCGGAACCTTGTCCAGCGCGTTGTACACCCAGGAACTCAGGACAGCGGCGGCATCCGAACGATTCACGGTTCCCTCAAGCACTTCTCTCGATTTCGCCTGAATCTCAGCATGATCCGTCATGAGAAATGCGTCGGTCTGGGTGAACTCGACCAGAAACTCTTCCTCCGAAGCGACGGGCAGTTGAGGAAGGCTGTCTACGGCCGGAATCTCGACCCGAACCTCGTCACCCACAATGCTCTGAAGTGGAGGATCATCGAGAAGAGCGCTGGCGTCCACCCCGAGGACTCGAAGCCGTATTTTGTCCCGCTCTCGAGCATCCCCGAGGTTTTTGTCCAACGGAACCGCGGAGAGAGCAATGACGTCGACGACATTGTCGTTGGTGGGCAGAAGCCGCGCATCGTCTGCCGTCTCGCGCCTCATCGTCAGCCCCATCGCGCTCTCCTCGCGCAGCATCTCCCCGTTGGAGAGCATCAACGAGCGTGTCGAGACGCCTCCAAAGTCGCGTTCAAACCAGTAGGCCTCTTCACCATTTGGCAACAGTTCCGTGCCCTCCACCCGGACAGTGATGGTGCGCTGTGTGAGGCTGACGGGGTCAAAGTAGGGAAGTTCATGGACCTCGCCTTCTCGAATGGTCTCCAAGGAGTCCACCCAGGCCGGCATCGATGCCCCCACCTGTGGAGCCTCCGACATCGGCAGCTCCAGCTGCTGCTTCTCGCCTGCCTGAAACACCTCCAAGACCAGCCGGTCGCCACGGAACTCTCCGCGCGCCGCGAGCCTTACGGGATTTGCGGAAAGAAAGAAATCGAATTGGCGCAAACGTTTCTGGTCATCCAAAACCGCCGAACTGGCGAGAACCGAGCGGGCAATCTGACCTGCTGCAGCCATGGTGTAGGCCGCCTCGGTGTGCACAAGCTCGCCACCGTCTTCGAGCGGGCTTCGGGTCGTTGCCGCATAGCCCACCTTCTGATCCAAGAAGTAGACACCAAACCACTCTTTCTCACCGATTTCCATTTTCAGAGCCGCAGGATCAATCGGAGCGATCGCGGCACTGTCCCCGGTTTGCGTACGAGAGAGCACGGCAAACACCACAAAGAGCACCACGACGGTCCCCTCGAGAAACCACAAGATGGCTTTTCGTCGAATCACGGATCCTCCAGGTGAATCCACCTGCGCAATTCGATAACATCAGTGGCGGGAGATGTTCCATGAGTCAAGGAATACGCGTCCAAGCTTGGGCCCGAACAGACGTGGGTAAAGTCCGTTCTGAAAACCAAGACTCCTACCTGCTCGACAGGCGCTTGGGACTGTTTGTCGTTGCAGACGGCATGGGGGGAGGGCCGCGCGGTGACATTGCGAGTGCCCTCACCTGCAATGTGGTCCAGGAATACATCAGCGACGGAGAGGCTGTTCTGAGCCAATACCGTCACAACCCCTCTGCAGAAAACCTCAACAAAGTCGGTCAACTCCTTACCGAAGCCGTGCGTTCCGCGAGCGACGAGGTCTTCGAGGCCTCCTCTTCCCTGGCCGGGCAGTCGGGTCGTATGGGGAGCACCTTAGAAGCGATTCTGATTGTGGGAAACCATGCCATCTGTGCGCATGTAGGAGACTCACGAATCTGGCTCGTCCGCTCAGGGGAGGCCACTCAACTCACCAAAGACCACACGTTGGCTCAGGAGCGAGCCGACCTGGGCATCCCACCGGAGCAGACGCCGAAGCGCGCCCACCATTTGGTGACTCGAGCCATCGGCGTAGTCAGGCATGTCCAGCCGGATCTGCACTGCCATGACCTCCGCGTCGGCGACAGCCTTCTCTTGGCCTCAGATGGACTCTATCGCTACGTCCAACCGCCGGAGATTGTCGCCTGGCTCAAGGCCGCTAGTGGTCCTGCTGTGGTGGACTCCTTGGTCTCCCTGGCCAACTCGCGTGGAGGACGAGACAACATCACAGTGATGCTCCTCAGTGTTCAATCGGATGGAGACATCACGGCTCCCCTCTCGGACACCAAACACCTCGCTGCGCTGAGGCGCTGCGAACTTTTTGCGACCTGCACAACACGGGAACTGCAGAAGGTCGCTTTTGCCTGCCGCATGCGCGAATTTCCAGCGGGAGCCACCATCTTCAAAGAGGGGGATTCGGGCTGGGAATGCTTCATCCTCCAAGAGGGCACGGTGGAAATTCACAAAGGCAGTCGCCGCCTTGCGATTCTTGAAATCGGGGATCACTTCGGGGCCATGTCGCTCATTGAGACCCCAGCCCGATCGGCCAGCGCCCGGGCAATTTCCGCAACCAAAGTCCTGGTTCTTTCTCAGCGGGAATTCAGCGAACTTCTCCGGCGAGACGCCGTGCTGGCCACCCGTGTGATGCTGCGACTGTCTGCCGACCTTGCGCGAATGCTGCGCGCCACAACCCGGATGGCCACAGAGCCCGATCAAAGCTGACGTACCCGCGATTGAAAAGGGTGTTAAAGCCCCGACCAAGACCGGGTCGGAGAGAAAGTGAGCCAAGACCAAGACGAGATAGACCTCGAGGAAATTGCGGAGAGCCTCTCCAAGAGCTCCGTGGATCGAGCCACCCGGTGGGACTTGGCTGCCGTTGGTGGGGCGCTCATGACGCTTCCCGTCGTGCTTCCTTGGTATCTGCTGACCTCAAACACCAATGCCATTCCCTCCTCGCGCCCCTTCCTTGGGGAAACCACACCTTTCGAGGCCGCCCATGTCGTCTCCGGCTTCCAGACGACCCCCGGACTGCTGGCAGGTCTTGTTGGGCTGGCAGCACTTGTGCTCGCCATTGCCGGTCGCCAACAGGCCCGAATCCAGGCCAAGACCTCCTCGCTTCAGCCGCCCCTGCTCCTGGCAGGATGGCTTGGATTCTTCCTCGGCGTCTACGCTTTTGCCTGGTTTCCTCGGAGTCAGGGCAATCTCGGCATCGAGGACGTGTCTCCGTACGCGACGATCACTGCGCAGCTGGGGCCCTTTCTGTTTCTGAGCGGTGCCAGCCTCTTCGTCTGCGCAGTTCGCGGGTTTCCGCTTTGGTTCAAGGAGCTGATTCGAGCCTGGGGTCCAGCGATCTTGATTGTGCTGACCATCCGAAACGCCATCGCTGAGCCCTTTCGCATTCCCTCCGGGAGTATGGTTCCCACGCTTGAGGTCGGGGATCACATTCTGGTCTCGAAGGTCAGCTACGGAGTCAAAGTTCCCTTCACCAACATCGAGATTCTGCCAATGGGTGAGCCTGAGGTTGGAGACACCATTGTGTTTCGCTACCCCGTCGAGCCCTGGAAGGACTACATCAAACGCATCGTGGCTGGACCGGGGGACACCATCAAGTTGGAAAACAACCGACTGGTCCGCAATGGCATTCGTGTTGGAAAAGATGAGATTGAACGCCACATCTTCCAGAATGAACGATGCCACAACCGCACCATTCGAAAGTATGAGGAGGCATTCGGTGACCACAGCCACCAGATTCTCGTGGCGGACGACACCCACCTCAACACCTCCTTTCCCGAAACCACAGTCCCCGAGGGACACTACTTTGTGATGGGCGACAACCGGCACAACAGCGAGGATTCCCGCTGGTGGGGCTTTGTCCCGAGAGAGAACATCAAAGGCAAAGCCAAATGGATCTGGCTCTCCTACAACCAATGTGAGGGAAGCCTCCCAATCTTTGGCTCCTTCCGAGGCAGTCGCTTCGGCCAAGCCATTCCTTAGAAGCGCTGAAGCAGCTCATCGAGCATCCTGAGGCTCAATCCCCAGATGCGAACCCCTTTCTGGTCGATGCAGTCCAAGCTCAGGTCCTCTCCACGGTGCGGCAGCTGAAACTCACCGCGTCCCTCACCCATGCGCAGGCTGCGGAGAGAAAAAAAGTAGATGCCTGCCACCTCACCATTCGGGACAGGTTCCATCTCGTTTTCCAGGCAAAAGACGAAGGGCTCGATCACCATGGCCTTGTTTGAAACGCGATAGGGCACCCGAAGGGGTGACAGTGGACCGAGAAATGACTCCATGGGAAGAACCACACCGATTTCTTCCTCCGTTTCCCGAATGGCGGTCTCCAGACTGCTGGAGTCAACAGGCTCACGTCGCCCTCCCGGAAAGGCCATGTGGCCCGACCACGGATCTTGAGGATGTTCGCTCCGCTGGATCATGCAGAGCTCGAACCCGTCGTCGCCCGGGGTGAAAATGAGAGCCACCGCCGCTCGAAGAAGACTCGGCTCATCGACAACCGGACTGGCGGCGTGCCTCCTCACCGCCGCAATCAGAAGCTGTTTCTCTTCAGTAGCCAAGGCGTTTCAACTCACAATCAATCGCAGCGCCGACCAGCACACTGTAGGCACAGAAATAGCAGTATGCAGCCAGACCGATGGCTGAGCCGAAAGAGCCGTAGGTTGCCCCAAGATCGACAACATTTTGGACGTAGAAGTGAAACATCACGGTCACCAACACCACGCCGAGCGATGCCGAGAGAGACCCCCACGAAATCCAACCATGCCCTTCACGGCGCTCTGCACCGAGGCGATAGACCAGCCACACCAACGAGTGCAGCACAAAAAAGAGAATGGGCCATCGCATCATGCTCAGCCGAGCATGACCGAGTTCATCCCCTCGATGTGACAGCCACGCCCGGAGGCTCGGTTCCACGCTCAGAAGTACAACCAAGAGGCCTACCCCTGCGACGCCCGCCGCCGTGATCGCGAGGACCCGAGCCTTTCGCTGAGTCCATGGCCGCTCATCCCGAATCCCCCATGCGGCGTTGACTCCTTTGCAAATCGAATCCACGGCGCGCGCTGCCAAAAACAGTCCGAGCCCCAGACCGAAAAGCAATCGAGTGGCCGCCGGATCGACGACTTGATCCATTTCCTGAGTCAGCGGTTCAGCGATCTCCATGGGAAGACCCATCGCAAGCAAGGACTCGAGAGGCTGCGCAACCTCCCACGTTGTGATCGTTCCGAGAAGCACGACCACAACCATCAACGCTGGAAAACTGGCAAAGAGAAGGTAGTAGGCGATTTGAGCCGAACGTCCCGGCAGCTCCTGCTGACGAACCCGACGAGCCACTCGTGGAATGAGACCGTTTAGACCCTGCTTCACTGCACTGGCTCCAGCGCCTTTATCAAGCGGGAACCATCGTCCTCCTCGGTCATCTCTACACTGTAGTAGGTCTGATTGATGCGCACCCAGACCGCGTCCACCGGGTCGATAAACCCGCAATGAAATGCTCCGTTTTCCGGACGGGTAAAACACGTCTTTTGTTCCTGATCACTTTGGATCACGAGGCTCACAATGCCGTCGATCCCCTGAACATTGGTGATCTGACCGAAAAATCCACCTTGGGTGGGATCGGCCATATCGCTCCTCGGGGCCTTCGCAGGCTCGGGACGCTCATCGTAGAGCCGGTAGACCCTCACTCCCGTGCCGTCTTCGAAAGATCGGGTCTCGACTGCATAATGAGCGAGCACCTTGTCCACCTGCTCCATCTCTTCCGCTCGGAAGCGATCCACATCCACCACAATGTACTTGAGTCCCTGACCCTGAAGCCATTTCATCTCCTTGCTGTAGCTTTCAGGCTTGGCATTGGCCGACTGCGGCAAGGACATTCCCAGCTTCCCTCTCGCTAAGTCCGTGAGGTTTTTCTCGAGAACATTCGGTGCTTCCTCCCGCGCCAGAGTGACAAGACTGGGAGCGAACCAAGACGGCTTTTGGAACTGGGTCTGGAGCCAGACGTGATCCGACGAGGCGATCGCGGAGCGTTCGGAGCGGCATGGATACGTCTCCTCCATCGGCGCCAACTGCGCAAAAACCGGCATGCAGATTCGGAGGTTCTCGCCACCGGCCCCACCTTCAGCATTCCCGCCCTCTTCTTGAGGAAGCTGTTGCGGAATCAGAAGGACGCTTGCATCCTCGTCATCCGAGGCAATCCAAGCAGCGAACGCTGGCTGTTCCGGCAGTTCAGCGAGCGGATAAGAAGCGCCGAGGCCGCCTGCTACCTTGCCCCACCAACCGAGGTAAAACCCGAGCAGGACGCCCACGATCCACTCCAGACGGACCCAGCGCTTCAGGTGGATCGTCGAGAGTCCTGCGGCCACCGAGAAACACAAGGTCACACCGATCAGATAGCGCCTGGGAAAGCGGACGACTTCTCCAATGGGGGACTGCACCCACCACGCCATCAGCCCGGAGTTCACCGCGAGAAGCAGGTAGAGTCCACCGAGGGCAATCAACCAATGCGCTCGACGGAGGGCGACAAGTCCCAGGAGTCCGAAGGCAACCCAGTGAGCCAAGGGGGGGGAATAGATGTCCCCAACAATCCAACCTCGTGCTCCTGGGTTTTTGGCGAGGAACCAGATTCCCTCCAGACTGACTGCATTGTCGGCGCGGATCTGCTCCAGATTGTCTCCACTGGTCGCCATGGCATCGCCAATGTTGGCAAAAACCGGCCAGAACAAGACACTCAGCACCCCGAGCCCCACCACAACCGTCACGCCTGATACCCCGACTGCACGCATTCCCTCGAGGCTCCTGAGGCGGGTCAAAACCACGAAGACGGCAAGTGCACAAAAGCTTCCCAGGTACACGGATTCAAGACAGATCAGGAGAAACACGGCCCCCGCGGTCACCCCCCAGCGAACAGAGCCCTCCACTGCACGGAGCATGGCGCCGATGAAGAACGGCATCCACCCGACCGCCAGCATTTCAACCGTGCCATCAAAAAGGTTGCCCGACAGGATGGGTTGGCTGCAGAACAGGCTTCCAGCAAGAGCGCCTCCACCCGGGCTCCCCCCCATGGTTCGAACCAAGAACCACGCACCGCAAAATGCGAAGACGGTGTAGATCACCACCAAAAGGGAGAGGCTCACATCGGCCCCAAAAATTCCCGTCAACGGACTGATTGCGAGCAGCGATACTGCCGGGAACGGAAGCAGGTTCGCGCCTCCTGGGAAGCCCACCCAGTCGGTTGAGAAAGGCCAACCGGGGAGCTCCTCTGCAACCAGCCACACCGTCCAATGGGCGCGGAACACATCCGAAGCTGGCTCACCGGGCAAGGCCTGCCCCAAGGCACCAAGCAGCGGTGCATGAATGAACCCTGCCAAAAGCAGTCCGAGTACTGCTGCAGCAATCGCTTCACGCCTCGTGGCCGTCAGCCACCCGAAACCAAAGTTGATGGGATTCAAATTCTACTCGTCCGTTGGGAGCGACTGCTGGAAGAAAAAAACCAAAGATAAAGCCAAGATTTGGATCCGTTTCGTGGGGAAAGGGCTGGATACCTCAAGGGTTCAGGACTATGATTATCGCCTACTGACTCACAAAGGGAGCACCCGATGGCACATCCTATCGCCACTCGCACAATCGCTGCAGCGCCGGCTGCAGAGCGCGTCGAGTTCTTGAAAGGCGTCCTCACACTTACCTCTGTCGGCTTGATTTTGACAGCGATCAGCGGCTTTGTCGCCGCCAATGTGATGGGCCCGTATTTTTTCGAGTCCGTTCAAAATCCCCTCACCGGTGAATCGGTTCTGCTGATGCAGCACCAGTGGATTTACTTGATCACCATCCTTGGGGCGATGATCGCCGCCCAAGCCCTCGGGCCCAAGTTGGCCATGGGCAATACGCCGGAGGCCGGACTTGTGGTGGGCTCAGCCCTCATGGGCGTCACCCTCGGGCCGCTGCTCTACTTCGCCTACCACCTGGGCACCAACAACGTTCCGGGCATGTCCCTCATTGGACAAGCCCTGGGCCTCACGGCCCTCACCGCAGTGGGCATGACCGGCTACGTCTGGTCGAAGCCACGCGACTTCTCGATGATGCGCGCTGCTATTGCTGCTGTGATGCTGCCCCTCATCGTCATGATGGTGCTCTCTTGGTTCCTTCCGATGGGGGGTACGTTCACGCTGATCCTCATTGGCGGTTTCGTGTTGGTCAGTGCAGGAACCCTGCTCTTCGAACTCAACAGCATCATCCACACCATGGATACCGACCGAAAGGTGCTTGCTTCGGTCATGCTGACCCTGAGCATTGCCGTGCTGTTCTACAACCTGCTGATGCTGCTCATTCAGCTTCAGAGTCGCGACTGACAGCTGTCGGTCGAGGCGGCCCATCAGCCCCCCGCGGACCCCGGTCTGTGAGGGGCTGTTGCTCTTAAAGCGGCTCGACTCCAAAGAACTTGGTTCTCCCCTTCTTTTTCTGAAGGTGGTTGATCATCCGTCTCGCCAGCGCGTACATGCGAAAGAAGGCTCGAATCCTCGAGACCTGCGCCTTTGTCAATGGAGTCTCCGAGACAACAAGCTTGTGGTCGGGCTTACCCGCATCCAGAAAACGGACATAGGCCACCACAGGAAGCTCCACTTCTTCCCCAACCGCGAGTCGCTTGCCCAACACCACAACGTCTACCGGATCTCCGTCTTCCGCCATGCTCCCTGGAACAAATCCGTAGTTGAAGGGAGAGGGAATCGGGGAAACGTAGTCGACTGACCCCGATCCGTGGAGTTCTCGCTTGATGAGTCCGCCGCGGGACACCTCAATTTTCACGTGGACCGTTTCGGGCAGTTCAAGAGCCATTCGGCTTTTTATCTCGTGACTGCAGACCTTGCCGCGCAAGGCTATGATTGCCTGCGATGCGCATGGAGGACTGATGCATTTCCACCCTTTTCTGATCGGCTTTGCACTCCTGACGGCCGCCTGCGGTTCGGGAGACTCCAATTTCACCAACACGGAGGACGATCCCAAACCGGTGGATGGAGAATCCATCATGGAGGTGTCGGCCAACGAGTTGACCTGGACAGACATGGAGGTGGGCCAAACCTACTCCAAAGAGTTCACCATCGCGTCTGCCGGCGAGGTCGACCTCCAGCTCTATGAAGCTCGAATCCTCGTGGGGGGCGATGTGTTTTACCTCCCCGAAGTTTGGAAAAACGATCAAAACATTGCACGCGGGGACAGCGTCACGATGACTCTCACAGCATCGCTGGAGAACGACGAACCGCGCGAAGGTTCCATGCGAATCAAGTCCAACGACTCCACGAGCATTGAGCTGATCATTCCTCTGACGGCCACACCACTTGGCTGGGAAGCCCCCGAGGACACGGGAGCGGCCAACGAAGACACAGGCGAGGTTGGCGAGGACACTGGTGCCACTTCTAACTGAACGCCGAGAATTCACCGCCGAGGAACTGGGCCTCCCCGCACACAGTGTCTTTCGGTGTCCGGTTGCGCTGCCAGACGGTCGGGTCGCCATCGGCTCAGACTACGGCCTCATCCTCATGCAGGGGGACCGTGCAACGCCCTTTCCGTTTCCCGCTGGAGCACGACGCGAATGCAAAGACATTCAGTCCATGGCCTTCAGTGGAGGTGAACTTCATGTGGTCAGCGCCAAGAATGCCTACCGCTGGGATACCCAATCCGCAGTCCGTTCGCGCTCTTTCCCACTCGATGGTCTCGGTGGTTTTGAGGAACTTCGATGCGTTTTTGCAGCCCCAGAGGGGCTGATTGAAGCGTGGCGAACACGTCTGGTCTACGAGCAGACCACCCAGCAAGCCGATGACATTCTCTGCTTCGCGAGCAACGGAAAGGAGGTGTTCTTTGGGACGCGTTCCGGGCGCGTTGGCATCCTCGGAGGTGAAGACCTCGCCCAGTTCGACGGCGAACCGGTTCGGCATCTCGCCTGGGCCCATGACCGGCTCTGGATTGCTGGAGACGGAGCCCTTCAATCCTACTCGGACTCACTGAATCGTCATGGAAGCCCGGAACCCTTTGGTCTTTCAACCGACCAACACGGCAGGCTCTGGGCCCTGGATGCTCGAGGACTGAGCGTCTCTGTTCAGGGGGGTTCCCCCGAGCGCCTGCCTGAGCGCCTTGTGCAGCCCTGGGACCTCGGCTGCACACCCGGGCATCTCTGGGTCGGCCGCCGCGGCGGTCTGGTGCGCTGGACCCTTTAGTCGGTCGAAGCCGGAGGTTTCGGCTCCAAAATTCGAGTGGGACTGACCGGCCAACCACTCTTGGTTCGCAGACGGCTTCCCGTCACTCCCGTCCCCCCGGCGAACTGGTAGTGCTCTGAAATGCCGAAGCGCATCTTCCTGCCTGCCGTGATGATGGCATCCCACCTCTGGGCCGCTACAGCCTCTCGAAAGGCCTTCACCCCGTCCCGGAGGGGTCCATCCCTGTGGTCGATGTCCCACAACGCAATCAGAGGAAGACTCGGCTTCTTGCCGGCCAAGACCGGGTACCACGGAGCATGGGGCATCAACACCTCTCCCGGATACTCAGCAATGCGATCAATCAATCGCTCTCCCGCGTCGACATCTTGCGCAGTCGGTATGTACTTCTCCTTGGGCCAAAGTCCGTTGTTGATGTCCCACCCCATCCCAAAAACGAGCAGGAGGCATGCAATGAGGGGGCGTCCTCTTCGAGCCAAAGCGCCCAACACCATGGTGCTCAGAAGGGCCAGGAGCCAGTAGCCGGGCATCAACACATTCAAAAACCCGCCGTGATGCGCCCGCATCAAGGCGCACAGCAACAGCCCAAGAACACCGATCGCCCCCCAGTACACAAGCCCCTCTCGCTCTCCCGCCTCACGACGGAGAATCAAGGCGAGACCCGCACCCACCGCACACCACACCATGGTGGGAAGTGCACCGTAGATTTCCTTTTCCGAGCCCGGAAAAAAGCGTTCACCCACAAGAGGGTGCACACTCGGCACCTCCACCAGGTAGGTGAGAAAGAGGCCTTCTGTGGACCAGGCCATGTAGGCTGTCCACGCTCCTGCAGTCCCTGCTGAGATTCCGACAAACCGGAGCGCTGTCGACCTGCCCCGAAAACGCCAAAGCCACAGGGCCATCGGAAGCCCAAATGCGGCGTAGTTGTGCTTGGCCATGTACGCCAAGACCAAGAGCAGTGCTCCGAGAATCAACTTTCGAGAGCGCCCATCCCGAACCAACACCATCGACCATGAAGCGAGACCCAGCGCAAAGGCATCACTGCGAACCAGATCAAAGAAGGCGCCTGAATCCTCGTAGCAGCTGGCGTACAACGCAACTGGCGCCAAAGCAAAGGGCCACGCCATCCGCTCCTGCCGCAGCGCATAGACTGCCGCAGCCATCGCCGAGAAGGTGCCCAAGATGCTCAACGACCGACCCGCGGCATAGCTCGGCTCACCGAAGACCGACAAGACCCAGGGGTAGAGTGGCGGATAGATGTACGGCACAAAATCCGCCGAGGGCTCTACATACAGCCCCTGAGACTGGCGGAGGCGATCGACATGCACCAACATGCCTCCCTCCATCCACTCCAGGTCAAAGGCATAGTCCCAGCGGTGCCAAAAGCTAAAGAGAAGATGCGAGAGCACCAGGACGCAAAGCCCCGCTACAATCCACACAAACTCACGGGTCATCGGGGCCCGAGAGTCGGAGTTCTGAGCAGGGGGGAGAGAGCGCATGCCAGCCGCTATATCTTCGCCCCGAACAATCCGCTCACGAGACCGTGTAGCGATTGAAGCGACCGCTTCTCAGGAACCCCACAAGCTGCATTCCACTGGAGTTCGCAAGCTCCACTGCCAATGAGCTTGGAGCCCCCACTGCCACCATCGCTGGCACACCTGCCATCACGGCCTTCTGGACCAGTTCGAAACCCGCCCGGCCGGAGACCATCAAGATGCAATCCTGCACCGGCACGCGGTCCTGCAGAAGCCTCCAGCCAAGGACCTTATCGACCGCATTGTGGCGCCCAACATCCTCTCGCAGCACTTCCAGCTCGCCGTCTAAGCTGAACAATGCAGCCGCATGAATGCCTCCTGTTTCCTGAAAAGCTTTCTGCGCCTCACGCATCTTCGCTGGCAAATCCAACAACAGTGAGGCGTGAAGCTCCGGCAGACCCGAAACAGGAGGAGCTCCTCGAAGGACGCGGTCAATGCTGGCCTTTCCACAGATTCCACAGGAGGAGGTTGCGTAGAGATTGCGTTGAGCAGAGGCGAGTGCTGCTTCGGGAATCGGGGTTCCCGCGGCCAATCGCACGTCCACAATGTTGTCTCCCTGGGTGCGGGGGTCTTTGACTGAGGCGAGAGCCTGGAGATCGTCCGCGCCGTCCACACAACCCTCTGTGTACAAGAAGCCCGCCGCAAGCTCACGATCGTGACCCGGAGTTCGCATGGTGACCGCAAGCGGACGACCTTCCACGCGAATTTCCAAGGGCTCCTCAACCACAACCCAGTCTCTCTCCACTTGCCCTGAGGGGGAGCGACGCACCTGACACTCCACCGCGGATTTTTTCGACATATTCTTCGCCCCGGACAAGTTCAGTCCCTGTTTCGGTATAAATCTATCCCACGAGTGCTGACGCTGAACCTACTTGTGACTACCTCTTGCTCATGCCGCTGCAACGCCTTCTCAAAGAACGATTTGGACACGACCGCTTTCGTGAGGGGCAAGAGCCAATCGTCGAAAAAATCCTCGAGGGACAAGACTCTCTGGTGGTGATGCCGACAGGGGCGGGAAAGTCTCTCTGCTATCAACTGCCTGCTGTTGCCCTCGGCGGAACCACCTTGGTGGTGTCACCGCTTATTGCGCTGATGAAAGACCAGGTGGATGGGCTCCAGCGGCGGGGAATCCGTGCCACATTCATCAATTCCACCATCCCTCCTCAGGAGCGTCGGGAGCGACTCGTCGGGCTTCGGGAGGGACGATTCGAGCTTCTTTATGTGGCCCCTGAGCGTTTTAGCGATCGCTTCGTGGAGTTTCTCGGCCTCTGCGACATTCGGCTGCTCGCCATCGATGAGGCCCATTGTGTCTCCCAATGGGGGCATGACTTTCGGCCCGACTATCTGCGCTTGGGTGCGGTACGAGAAGCCCTCAACAAACCCACCACGGTTGCACTCACGGCCACGGCGACCCCAGAGGTCCAAGCCGACATTCTCAAGACGCTTCGAATGCCCAACGCCCATGTTCTTGTCCAAGGATTCGAGCGTCAGAACCTGGCCATCGAAGTGCTGAGCGTGTCGGGACTTCACGAGAAACGCCGGCGCCTGCCCGGCCTTGTTGGAAAGGAGACCACCTTGGTCTATGCCGCCACACGAAAGGGCGTGGAAAAGGCGGCACGATGCCTCACGGAGGCCGGGATCGAGTGTGGTGTCTACCATGGAGGACTCGACAACTCGGCGCGCTCCTCTGTACAAGAGGCCTTTCTCGAGGGCCGGCTCAGAGTGGTCGTCGCCACCAATGCCTTTGGGATGGGTGTGGATCGCGCAGATGTCCGCCGAGTGGTCCACTGGGACCTGCCTGGAAGCTTAGAAGCCTATTACCAGGAAATCGGACGAGCGGGACGAGACGGACTTCCGGCTGCCGCAACTCTGCTGTTCAATGCCGCCGACAAGCGCACCCAGGAATTCTTCATCCGCATGGGCCATCCCCCACTTGAGGACGTGTACCGCCTCTATGAGCGACTCCAGGGAATGAAGCACAACCCCGTCGTGACCCAGCCCGAAGTCTTGGCGGACTGCTTTGGTGATGATCCCAATGCCCTGAGAACCGTGGACTCTTGTCTCAGCGTTTTGCGCCGCGAGGGATGGGCTTCTCGAGCCCACAATCCCGATCCTGGGCTTGTCGCCATACGGCTTCGAGACCCAAGTCTCCGGCTCGAACTTGATGAGGCCAAGCTGCTTCGACGCCGCGACAGTGAATATGCAAAGCTTGATGCGATGCTGGCCTTCCCCAAAGGTGGGTGTCGAATGCACACGCTGATGCGCTATTTCGGAGAAACACCCCCTCCGGAAACCTGTGGGCACTGCGATCGATGCCTCTCCGGTGGGCTGGACGAGCCCGTGCTGTTGGATGCACCCGAACTCCATGTGCTGAGCGAGACACTGCTGTGCATCAAGCAGATGCGAAAAGCCTTTTCTTCCTCGATGGTGCAGCGCGTGCTCACAGGATCTCAGGAAAAAGCGGTCATGGCCTTTCGGTTCGACCGACTCAAGGGCTACGGAAGCCTGAGTCACTGGACCAGCGATCGCGTCGAAACGCTGCTCGAGCGCCTCGTGGATTTGGGCGCCCTCGAGTCACGCCGAGTCACACGCGTCATCCGCGGCCGAGAAATGACCTACAGCGAGCTTCACCTGACTTCCATGGGCAGGGACATTTCCAGCGGCGCCCTCTCCGAGGTTCGTATGGTCTTTCCTGCACCAAAACGCTCCACGAGACGCATCGCCTGGAAACCGGGAGCCAAGGCGTCTCCCGGAAGGTCGGATCTCTTGGAGTTGCTGAGAGAGGTTCGAAAACGCTTGGCAGCGGAGGCCTCCGTACCCGCCTATGTGGTGGCCTCCAACCGAACCCTGGAAGAAATGGCTCAGTCCCTGCCCGATTCAACGTCACAGCTCATGAGCATCCATGGAATGGGACCGCAGCGAATCCAGAGCTACGGCGACTCTTTTCTGGAGGCCATCCGAAGTCACGCTACCTGAGCTAAGCTCTCAACAGCATGCTCATCTGGCTGTTCCCCGTCCTGTTCGCTGCCCCTACCGGACCTTCCTGTGGAGATTCCTGTGAGGCGGTCGTGCGAGAAGTTGGAACGCAGAAACCCGTAGGTGGGCTTCCTTTTCGAATCCACCATACTGTTGTGGAGAGCGATGCAGACGGTCGGCTGGTGTTCGATTCCAATCGCCAACATGAGCTCACTCCCATTCTTCTCTCCCCCGAGTGGCGCGTCGTACAGGACGCCACAACCATCCGTTCTCACAGGCCGACGACCATCTGGGTGGCCCCCGTCAGCACCAACGCCCTCGGGCTCTACCAGAAGAAAACCGAAGTCACGACCCACCGAATCCTGCGAGAGGAAGTCGAGGCTCTTCCAGGGAGCCTCCAAGATCCACTGCGTGCCCTCCAGGACCTGCCCGGTACCGCTCGCTCTCCGATGAATGCCGGGTGGCTCCTCGTGAGGGGTACAGAGCCCCAGGACAGCCAAATTGACTGGCAGGGACTGCCGCTGTCTCAACTCTTTCATCTGGGAGGCATTGCTTCCATCTTTCATCCCCAGAGCATCGGTGAAATTCACTACCGCCCAACGGGGTGGGTCAATCGTCGGAGCAGTCTCGGTGGAAGCGTATCGGTCAAGGCGGAGGAACGCGCTCAGGACGCGCGCCTCGAAATCGGTACCGACCTGATCAACTCCTCTTTGTTCATCAGTCGACCGATGAGTTCAACTCACAGTCTTGCTGCGACTGCCCGCCGTTCTTGGTTGAGGCAAGCCATTGCCTTGACTCAGGGAACCGAAGCCGCAGCCATCGCACCCCAGTTCACCGACTGGAGCGTAGGACTCCAGGGCAGGGACTCTTCACTGATGCTCATCGGGCTCGCGGACGGCATCGACTCACCGACCGCGGATGGAGAGCAAATCCTCCAGGTCGGGCTCGCAGGGCAACTGCTTATGGGCCACCGACGCTGGCGAAACGACGGAAACGATCGGCTCTTGAGCGCCCTGGTCTCCCGCGAAAAGCGTTCGCTCTCCGAGGACGAGGAGACGTTGAGCCTGCAGGAGAGCACAGCCGCTCACCTGCATTTCGAGTCTACCTACCGAGGGGAGAGCTCCGAGTTTCAGCTGGGTACCGACCTGAGTGCCGGGTCCCACGCCATTCAATACTACCCTCAGACTCTGAAGCGAGGCCTCTCTCGAGCTGAGTTCTTCTCCTCCGCATCCTTTGGCAAAAGACGACGGCTCCTGCTGGGCCTTCGCAACACGCATCTTGCGGTCCAAGAGCATGCTCCTCGCATTGGCCTGGACCCTGCTCTACGAATCATCGAGCCGATTTGGCGCGATCTTGCGGTTCAGCTTCACTTGGCGAGGCGTCATCAAGCCCCCGCCGTGATGGAGTTGATTGGCGACCCGGAGGGACCCTACCTGCCTCTTGAACGCGCAGATGAGCTGGCCACAGGACTTTTCTGGCTCTCCCAGAACCTGCATGCCTCCGTAGAGGTCTTCGCCAAGTCACTGAGCCATCTGGCTGTCCGTGAAGAAGACGGAACGATGGGGCGTTTCTCGGGAGTCGCCTATGGCCTCGAGTCCTTCATGCACTGGAATCCAGCGCCTTTTCTTCTGCGAATTGGCGGCAGCTTCTCAAGGAGCCTGCGCCAGGAATCTCCTGAGCATCCCATGGCGCCTCACCTTCTGGATCCGGGACTTCAGTTCTCCGTTCTCGGAGGCTGGTCCAACGATCGCGGCTGGCGCGTCTCGGGACGCTTCCGATACGCCTCCGGAGTGCCCTTCTTGGACGAAAGGCCCACGGCCTTTGACCTTCTCAGCCAACAGGAAATCTTGCTAAAACCTACGGTCAATCCCCACACAAACCGTCTGCCAGATCCCTACGCTCTCGACATCAAGCTCTCCCGAAAGAGCACGTTTAAGCGGTGGCGCTTGGACGCCTACCTGGATCTCCAAAATCTCTCCAATCGGCGTGTCCCCGAGCCAATTCTCACCGGTTTTGAGGAAGTCCCGGTCTTCGGTTTTGGCTTGCCCTTTCTCCCCGTCTTTGGTGTGGAGGGCGTGTTCTGGCCGCAAGGGGAGTGAGGCCCTCTAAGAGGCTATTCCGCACAGACCACCTTGTAACGCACCTGCACCTTGTCATTGGCCTGAAGTGGAGCACTCTGAAAGACGATGGCGTTCAGTGCAGCGTCGTAGGCCCAGTCTTGGTTTTTCACGCTGTTCACCCACACCTCGATGTCGGAATTCCCCGGTGTCTGGGTGAGGTAAAAGGTGTCTTGGTTCACACTCGCGGCGGCAAGCAGCCCAAGAGAGGACTTGCTGGACCAGTTCTGACAGATGGAAAGAAAGACCCCACCCGTGGCATCGACAGCCTCCGAGTAGCCCGTTCCAGCAGCAGCATCTTGGCAACCATCGGGTACGTCTCCGGCCACAGCGGAAATCGTGGTGAGCGCCGGGTCGCCTTTCTGAGTCACGATGCGATTCACGAGTTGGTCCCACGTCTCTCCGGTGATCTGCTCGCTCTGCTCCGGCTCATCGCTGATGTCAATGATGTGAAGCATGGCGTCCTCTCGGAGAAAGCCTTGATTGCATCCTCCAGGCCCGGCCTCTTCCACCGCACGGGCATTGACGGTCAACAGAGCTTCCGTGAAGTCGTTGTTCATGTTCCACGCAAAGAGAGCATCCTTGAATCGCTGGCTGTAGTTGCCTGAACTGGGCTTCAAAATGCCGGAGTGACTGCAGCCAGTGTCGCTGTTGACCACCATCATCTGCCAGTCTTCTGAGAAGTTCGTCAGCTCATTGACGAAGGCATCGAAATTGTTGGAGAGTTGCCAGATGTCCTCGGTCATCGAGCAAGAGGAATCCAGGCTGAACAACAAGTCAGTGGCCTGGCTCTCTGGAAGTTCCCAGCTCTCATCCACAGGGCAAAGTGCTTCCACCGGACGAAAACCTGTGTCCAAGCCCGTCTCTCCGCCACCCTGTTTCGGCTGTCCAATCTCATTGATTCCATGATCCGAACAGCCCAGCAGTCCAAGCCCAAGTACCAAGAATCGCATCCATTCCCCCTTCGTTCGCGGTGCCGCCGCGCGGGAATAACCTGTCAACCTCAGCTTCTCAAAATCCCGCAACACCGCCCACACGTCTCTCCAGTCAGATTTCAATCCGACTTTTCTTGGACGACTTGCTGCGAGAGTTGACGACCAACGTACCTTTTTCTCCTTCAGGTTTGTGCCAAACCACCCGGTTGGGTGCCTCTCGCCAGCGTCCCTCAATCCGCAGATGCCCCTCCAAAAGCTCCAGATCCAGGTTGCCAAAAGCCGTTGGCAAGTCCTCCACCAAGGTGTGCCCCTCCCACCATCGGCGATCCGTGCCTCGGAACAAATGAAGCACCCCGCCTTCCTCCCAGACCAGAAGGTTTCGCTGCAACATCGCGAACTCCGCAGCAGCCCACCCGTGATCCCCATCTCCCATGACGCCGCCCCGCCCTGGAAGGTAGGCTTCGGGCCAGCAGCCCGTGGCACTCGCCCCCTGGGCCAATGCGTCGAGATGTTCACAGGCTCCATCCACTCCCGCCATAAGCTTTGCCTGGGCGAGGTGGCACGTGAGGTAGGGGTTGATCCCCGAGTGAACCACGTCGTGGAAAAACCCGCCGTCGTTCACACAGTTGTCGTGGAGCCACTGGATGGTCTGCACCAAGCAAGGCTCTCGTGCGGCAAACAACCCCAAGGGCCAGCTGGCGGAGAGAATCGACACGGCAGCCGAATTCAAACCCCTTCCAGGGGCAGCAGGAACCGGCCCCTTACCGAACTCCTGCCGGAGAAACTCCAGCATGGCTCCATGGGAACGCATGAACTGTTCAGCATCTTTTCGCTTTCCAAGCTGTGCGGCTGCCGCAGCAGCTTCTCGAAGCCCAGCGCAGCTCCAGATTGAATCCCAGTAATACTGGTCGGCGGGACCCAGATGCTCCGCAGACCATCCCGGGGGCATGAGACCTCTGTCCTGCGTTTTCTCAATCCACTGCGCTCCTTTGGCGATGCAGGGATACAGCCGCTTCAGGAGTTTCTGATTGCCCGTGAGGCGAACATGGTCCAGGATCGACCAGATTGCCTGTCCTGTGCCATCCCACTCTCCCCCTTGTGAAATCCAGCTTCCGTCCCGCGCCTGTCGACCGGCATAAGCCGAGAGAATGGTCGCCACCCGTCGACCAAATCCGAGCCGATTGAGAGCTGCCAGAAGATAGGCGGCGTCCCGGAAGAAGAAGTGATGGTAGGTAGCCGGTCCTGGGGTGATGGTGTCGGTGTCACAAAGAGCAAGCAGTGTGGTTCGGGTGGCGTTGAAGAGATCGGCGTGAACCGGAAGTTGGATGGAGCTTCCTGCGCGTACCAAGCCCCTAAAATCAGCCTTCATTCCCGACACAAGGCGGGTCGCCGAAGAGCGTCGAAGGACTTCAGCGACCGAGGAATCGGTGATCGCGTAGGCCGTTCTCTTGAACGTCTCTCCTGGGGACAGATTGATTCGGTAGAGTTCGCAACCGGTCGCCTGGCCTGACTCGCAATCCACGTATCGACCGGGATTCGCCTCCCCGATTCCGAGCGCTCCTTTGCGAAGCATCCCCCCAGCGAGGCTGTAGACGTCTCCTTGATCCCCAGAACGCAGGTGGACCTCGTCCCCGGAACGTGGAAGGTAGAGGAACGGTTTTCCATTGACCTTCCAAATCCCAGAATCCTTTCGACCCAGCTCAAAAATCGGGGACGCCCCCTCTGGATTGAAGGGGCGCAAGGCAAAACCAACGCGAATCGGACGAGATGCGGGGGCCAAGTTTCGGACCCGGGTCGTGATTCCAACCACCCACTGGCCGTTGACAACCGCTGGGAAGACCTCCACCTCAACCTTCGTGTCTCCACGGACCCCGGTGGTTCTCACCATGGGGTAGTCATCGATTCTCTCCTGGGTCAGGTCACAGTCTGAGTCGACGCCCGACCCTGGAAGAGGGCCTAAGGTGAAGAGCCTGCGGGAGTCGCCAACCCAAACCGCAACGGAGGGCCCATCTCTCTCCGGAGTGACCCATCCACCCGGGTCTACGATGGCTTCCTTTTCCCAGCCTGGGAGTCCAATGGTTGTCCAGTCCCGGTAGAAGAGATTCACGTGGATGGGAAGGAGTGCTCGGGGAAGAAAACCCGACTCGCCAGGATCCAGCTGCTTGGTGAATCCGATCGGCCAAGGGCGATTCCGACCGGTTGAAATGATCCGCGTGGTGAGAGCCCCCTGCGCCACCATTCGAGTGCCCATGGGGAGAAGCTCAATCGGGACTCCGCCGCCTCCCTCCAATCCTCGAAGGGCCCGCCCGCAGGCCGCTGCGAAACGGGTTTCTTCTCCGGACAGGAAGTCTCTCCATCCCCGCAGCCGCCGGAGGCTCAGCAATTCCCGCTTCACTCGGCCTGCCACTGTCGGCTCAGCGCCACCTCTTGCCGGTACGCTTCCTTCTCCTCCTGCACGGTCTCAGGTGACCACGCCAAGAGCGCCCCCATTCGATCAGCGATTCGATCGAGTGCCCCCAAGCCCTGATCTTGATCCTTGAAGAACAGCTGGGTTCTGCGGACCATGACATCGGAGAGGCGCATCGCAAACTCCGTTTTGACCGCCCAATCGACCATTGCAAGAACTTCGGCCCGGTCGGGTAACAGCCGCTCACCCAGGACCGGCTCCGCTGCAATCGAGCGAGCAATGTCGAGAGCGCTCGACCCGTATTCGGAGGCCAAGAGCTCCCCGCATTCGGCGTCTAACTTTCCCTCCGACAACTCCACCGCCCGCGTCGCCATCGACTCCACGGTGGTCTCCTTGGTCCACTCCTGTGCACCCGGAAAAACAGCTTTTTCCGTGCCCGAGCGTTTCAGACTGCGCTGGAAACCCTGTTTTTTGAGGAAATCAACGCAATGGTCCACCACCTCCGCGGACATGCGTCGGTAGGTGGTGAGTTTGCCGCCTGCAATGGTAATGAGGCCTTCCGGTTCTACGATGACCTGATGCTCTCGAGAGACCGACGAGGCATCCCCATCCCCCTCAGAAATCAGAGGACGAAGCCCCGCCCACGTGGCAATCACATCCGCTCGACTGAGTTTGGCCTCTGGGAAGAAAAAATCACAAGAGCGGATCAAGTAGTCGACGTCCTCTCCACTGGCTGCAACCTGAGACGCGCGGCCTTTGTAATCGGTGTCCGTCGTGCCGATGTAGGTTCGATCCCCCCACGGTACACAGAACAAGATCCGACCATCATCGGGGTGGTGAAGAACCACGGCATGCTGGAGCGGCAGACGTCCAGAATCCACAACCACGTGAATGCCTTTGGTCGGTCGTAGAATTTGGCCTTGATGCCCCATCAGAGCACGGGTCCGATCGCTCCATGGCCCCGTGGCATTGACCACACAGTCGGAGGAGATGGAGAACGAACGGCCCGAGAGTCCATCCTTGACCTTTACGCCAGTCAGCCGGCCCGTTTCGTCTCGGACGAACTCGGACACCTTGCAGTAGGTGGCCAAGTCGGCGCCCTGCTGCTGCGCATCGATCGCGGTTTCCAAGGTCAGGCGAGCGTCGTTGGTGGTGCAATCCCAGTACAGGGCTGCGCCCTTCAATGCCTCTGTCTTCAGGAGCGGTTCTTGCTTGGATGCTCGAGCACGCCCAAAGCTACGGTGCAGACGAGGTACTCGAAAAAGCACCAAGGCCTCGTAGACCCAAAGGCCGAGCTTCAGTGTGAAAAACTTCACGGGACTGTGCTTGTAAACGGGAAAGAAGAAACTCTGTGCGCTGACCAGGTGGGGGGCCAATCGCTCGAGGTTTCGGCGTTCGTTGACGGCCTCCCAGACCAGACCAATCTCCAACTGCTCGAGGTAGCGCAGGCCCCCATGAATGAGCTTTGAAGACCGAGACGAAGTGCCATAAGCCACGTCCCGTGCCTCGATCAGAGCCACTCGGAGGCCTCTTCTTGCCGCGTCACGAGCGACACCACACCCCGTAATTCCGCCTCCCACCACCACGATGTCGTAGTGGTCGTTTTCTAAACGCTGGAGAAGTTCGGAGCGCTTTGGCATCGCTTTACCTTTGTCGCCGGACGCTCCGGCCGATGACACCCTCTACCACGTCCGCCATCGCCTCGAGAGGCCGCATCGGGTTCCCGACAGGAAATGACACCAAAATCCCAGGCTTCATCCCCATGAATGCGTCTCAAGGCTCTCGAGTACCTCAGAAACATTGGCATGATCCCCAGCCGTCTTACTCCGCTGCTCGTACAAAACAGCCCCTCCTTGACCCACGACAAAAACACCCCCCTGCTGCAAGGGATCGCCCTTTGTCTTCGACTGCCGGTGCCCCGCTCGAAAGGCCCGGAACCCCGATCCGATCCTCGATAGAGACTGCATCCCCCCCATCCCACGGAGAAGAGACAACGCTTGGTAGGCTTTTTTCTGGGGGTCTGTCAGGAACACCACAGTCTCGGGGTAGGATTTCGCGAAATCGTCCAAGGAGTCCACCGGTCCATTTCCGATCACCACCAGTTGGGCCCCCTTGGCGCGGATTTCAGCCTCTGCCTCCAGCACAAGAGCAACCTGCTCCCGGCAGAAAATTCAGCCAAAGTGCCGAACAAAGACGAACACCACGCTGCGTGTGTCCCAGAACGAGCGCAGGCCTACGGGTTCTCCCGAGCGGGAGTACACCTCGATGTCGCTAAGTTCCTGCATCTGCTGCTCCCAAATCGGCCTCCCACCAACCTTCCGGCAGCTTGGCCCAATACCGAACAGCATTCCAGAGGGCCTCCCGCTCGGAGGTCTTTTCTCGCGTTCCCCACAGGAGATGCGTGGAGCGCTGCTCACGGTCAAACCAGAACCTTCCGGAGGAATTCTGAGCCGCATCGCTGACCCCCAGCCAAACCACCGTATCCGCGCCCTCTCGAGGGGTCCGCAAGATGCTTTTTGTGACCCGCCAGAACCCCGGTATCGAATGCTGAACCCCGGGCGTATCCGCCCAACCGGGATGCATGCAGTGAACCGCTATGCCCCGACATGAGAGCCGCTCTGCAAGCTGCTCACTCAGCACCACCATGGCCCTCTTGGTTCGCGCATAGGCCTTTACTCCATCAAACTTTCCTGGCGGATTTTCAAGGTCCGCAACCGAGAGCCGCTGGGTATACATTCCTCCGGAGGAGACCCACACAATCCTGGGCCTCTCACCCCGCTCCAAGGCTGGAAGGAGCCCGGAGGTCAACGCTACCGGTCCCACGAGGTTCGTCGCCAGGGTCAGTTCTACTCCAGACGAGTTGGTCCCCGGTTCGCGCAGCAACACCCCTGCGTTGTGGACCAGAACATCGACCTTCTCCGGTCGACTTTTCTCCAAGAAGGCCGCTACCGACTCCAGCTCCGAAACATCGACCTGATGCAGAGAGACTTTGGAGTTCCCCGTCTGTTGGATGATCCGGGCCAATGCCTGCTCCCCACGCTCCCGGTTCCGGCAGAGGAGCCAGACCGCTGCCCCTCTCTCGGCGAATGCGAGTGCCGTCTCATAGCCAATGCCCGAGTTGGCTCCGGTCACCAGGCAAAGTTTGCCTGTGAGATCCACCGCGAGGTCAGCCTCCTCAAACCCCTTGGCATGCCGCCGGAAACCCGTGCGGTCAAACGAGAACACGATGCTGGGGTCCAAGACCCAGTTGGCAGCTGTCCAGAGAGGCTTCACGGCCTGTCCATCCCTTGATTGACGACACAGTCACACGGTCCCAGCCTATACACCCCACAAATCTCACATCGTCCCCGAGGAGCAGGAGTTTTTACGCCGAGGGTTTCAACGCGGATCCACGGTTCCCGGACGGTTTTTGACAAGTGCCTGCCACACATAGGTCGACAGGATTTCGTCACTTCCCTCCAAGAGTGCGTTGACATCATCGTTCCCCTGACCCGAGGCCAGGGCGAACAGCTTCCCTGCAGTCCATCTCACCCGATCTCGACGGTCTTTGAGGAACGGTACGAAGGCCTCTGCCTGGGTCGTCTCTCGAAAAAAGAGAGCCTCCAATGCCGCAATGACAACATCCTCCTCCGGGGATGCCCCCACCATCCGGAACCCGCCGCCGAACGTCGCGACATGAGGGATGTCTCGAACATCCTCGGGCACGATGGGTGTGACATAGCGCCCCAGCCGACGCTCTCCGAGAGGCGCCGATGTTGGGGCCTTTTTCTTGCCCCTCCAGATGTCGACGACCTGCTGAACCGTGTTGGCGGGTGCCGGCGACTCCCAGGGTGCCACCTGTCGAACCGCCTCGAGGGCAAACGCGGTCCGGGCGTGCGCAGCATGGTCGCCAGGTGCCTCTCGAGCCACACCGGGATCGGTCACTCCAGTGCCGTAGTACAAATTAAACCAGGCGCGGGAAAGGACCACATCCATGCCCTCTCCAGCAACCCCAGGACGCCCCTCGTTGAGCACCTGGGCAACTTTTTGCTGCAGGGTCATCATCTCTTCCAGCGCATCTTCCGAGAGCGGATCCAAACTCCGTGTGGGCGGAAGACCCCAGCCCGCATGGGTGACGCAGTTTCGCGAAAACTGACCCGCTCGAACGCAGTGAGAAAGCGCCTTAATGACGCGACCGGCTCGGCCAAGCTCCTCTCCTGCTCGAAAATGGCACTCCTCCCGCCAAAGCCCTTCTTCGATGGTCATGCAGGCATCCCAGGCGCCCTGATCATCCCCCATCGCCGCAGAATGAGCGGCAGAGGCGACCTGGCAGGTCGTTCGGAGTTCAGCAAACTCGATGGCCTCGCAATCGGAAAGCTGGGCGGGATCCACCGCCAATGCCTCTTGAGCCACATTGACAGACGGCTCATCCGCCCCACAGGCAAGAGCCAGAAGCAGCGCGATCATGGTCGATCCTCCCGCTTATTTTGGCGCAGGTGTGGACGCCCAACCACCTGCCTGCATCGGTCTTGAGCAGACCGCGTCGAGACTTCATCACAGAGCCACTGATTCTCTGCAGGATTTCGGACGGCAAGTCGAAGACGCAGCAAGTCTTGAGAGGAGGGATCTTCAATCCTCTGCATGTAGTCAGCAAGCGCTCCTCGGTCGCCCTCCAAGAGGACAGCCTCCTGAAACAGACACTCCTCCCGTTGAACCCCATCATCGATCGAGAAGCAGTCTCCGCTTCCGCCGCTCGAGAAACACGCGAACATGAGCCACATCATGGTGTGAACCTCTCTATGGGTCCCCAGGGAGGGGCTTCCCCCTCACGGATTTTTGAGAAATTTTCGCGGCCAATCGCTGCCTCACCCGAATCCAAGCAGTGCTCATAAGCCCGCGCCTCGACTTCCACGCGGTCGGCTTCCGACATCCCCACGGATGCCAGCAATCCCGACTTGAATGCGGCCACAGCAGTCGGGGAATTTCTCGACACCCTCTGAGCGAGCGCCATCGCCCGCTGGAGGCCTGCCTCGACCGATGCACAACGCTCCTGAATCAGGCCGATTCGTTGCGCCTCTTCCGATCCGATCCGCTCTCCGGTCATCCCCAGTCGAAGGGCCTGAGGCAGACCAATGTGTGTCCAAAGCTCCGATGTGCCTCCCGCTCCAGGCAGGATTCCGAGGCCGGTCTCTGGAAGACCGTACTGACTCTCCTCACAACCAATCCGGTAGTCGGATGTGAGGGCGAATTCCGTTCCCCAGCCGAGTGCGACTCCATTGATGACCGCCACGTGGAAAAGCGGCAGGGCTCGCACTCGACGCAGCACCGATCGCTGGTAGCGCACATGCGCCGCAACTTGGTCGCGGGTCCAGCCCACTCGCTCCGTGACATTCGCTCCCGCGACGAAGATGGGGGTTCCTTTTGATGAGCGACGCTTCGAAAAACTAATGAGGGCGCGAAAGTCCCCGTTTTCAATTTTGTCGCAAAGTTCCTCGAATTCTTTCAACTGCTGCAGGCCCATTTCATTGGCCTTGCCATGATCGAACTCGATTTGAACAATCTTTTCGACTATTTTAAGGTTAAGAGACACGCTTGTTCCTCCTCCCTGTTTCTATCCCACTGTCGCGATCGCAGCCTGCTTCCGGAGTCTACCCATGCGAATCCTTGGAATCGGCAAAGCTTTGCCTGAACACTACTATTCCCAGGACGAACTCTTGGAGGCTCTTCGCGAGGAACTCGCTGACAAGTACTTCAACTTCCCTCGCGTCGAGAAGCTCCACAAAAATGTCCTTGTTGGTGGCCGGCACTTGGCGATTCCGCTGGAAGACCTCCGAAGCGTCCAGACATTCGGTCAGGCCAACGACCACTACATTGAGGAGGCTCAGAAGCTCGGGGAAGCCGCCATTGTGGAGGCCAGTGAACAGGCGGGAACATCCCCACAGGATCTGAATGCGGTTCTCTTCACCACGGTGACCGGCTTGGCCACCCCATCGATCGATGCGCGTCTGATGAACCGACTTTCCCTGAGGTCTGACACCGTTCGGATGCCATTTTTCGGTCTGGGCTGTGTGGGAGGCGCCGCTGGGCTCTCCCGCTGCAACGACTGGCTTCTTGGCCATCCCGACAAGCTCGCAGTGCTCCTCACCGTGGAGCTCTGCAGCCTGACCCTGCAGCGTACCGACCTCAGCATTCCCAATCTCATCTCAACCGGTCTCTTTGGAGA
>JAYXVV010000085.1:0-3096 GCA_036021505.1 Myxococcota bacterium
AACTACTCTGGATCCCGAGGGGTCTTGGCTCATCTCCGAGCTCATTCTCGCGCGGCTCCACCCCGAGGTCGAGGCTGTGGGCGGACTCACCATGGGTGCCGACCCCGTCGCCTGCTCGCTCTCTGCCGTTTCTTGGCAGAAGGGAACCCCCATGCCTGCCTTTCTCATTCGCAAGCAGCCCAAAGGACACGGCCTCAAGCGCTGTGTCGAGGGGCGCGACCGTCTGGAAGAGGGGGCCAAGGTCTGCATTGTGGAAGACACCACCACCACCGGCGGTTCCCTGTTGGAAGCCATTGAAAAAGCGGAAAACGAGGGCCTTGTGGTTGTCCAAACCCTCACCGTGGTGGACCGCGAGGAAGGAGCCACTGAACGCTTGGCCGAAGCGGGCTACTCCCTGGAAGCTTTGGTGACCCGCAGCGACCTGGAGGGCTGATTCCAATGCTGCCTCAAGGACTGCTCTCTGCTTCCGTGCATCGCTCCAGAAGAGCGGAGCTTTTTCAGCGGGTGGATGCGCCTGTCCTCTTGGTCGGAAATGGAACCCTTCCTCGAAATCTGCCGATGAATCAACAGCCGTTTCGGCAGGACTCCAATTTCCTGTACTTCACCGGCTGTGATCTGCCGAATGCGGCTGCGCTGATCACACCGTTCGAGTGCACCCTGTTTGTTCCTCTTCCTGCCCCTGACGATGCACTTTGGCACGGGGTGCTCCCGAGCGCCGATCAACTGGCAGAACACTTTGGAGTCGACCGAGTGCTCAGCAGCGATGCGCTTAAGACGCAGTGCGAGCAACACACGAAACTGCTTAGCCTTGCAATCTCGGACCCCATCCGCTGTGAACTGGCCGCAGGCCTGAGCAAGCAGCACCTGGCCTTTGGATCCCTTCATGGAAGTGACAGCCTTGTGGATGCTGTAATCGACATGCGCCGGGTCAAGAAAACCGAGGAGGCCGGTGCTCATCGCAAGGCTGCCGCGATTACCGCCAAAGCCCATCTGGCCGCCATGCGAGCGACGCAGGTGGGTGGGCATGAGCGAGAAATCGCGGCCCTGTTCGACGCCGTAATCGCAGCAAGCGGGTGCACCAATGGCTACGGCTCCATTGTCACGGTTCGAGGAGAGATTCTGCACAACCCGAGCTACATCAACCCACTGTGCGATGGCGATCTCCTGCTGTTGGATGGGGGCGCTGAACTTCCTTCTGGCTATGGAGCGGACGTGACTCGAACATGGCCCGTCAACGGCCAGTTCACCACACAGCAGCGCTCAGCCTACGAAGCGGTTCTGCAGGCTCAGAAAGAGTCCATCGATCTCTGCCGACCCGGCACTCGCTACCGGGACGTCCACATGCGGTCCTGTGAGGTCCTGGCCCAGTGGCTTTGTGACGAGAAACTGCTTCTGTGCAGCCCGCAAGAAGCGGTCGAGACAGGGGCTCACGCCCTGTTCTTTCCCCACGGTATCGGACACTATTTGGGCCTGGACGTTCACGACCTTGAGCAGTTTGGAGATCGGTCCGCTTACGAGCCCGGTGAGAAACGCTCCGAGCAGTTTGGACTCTCCTACCTCCGTCTGGATCGCCTCTTGGAGCCCGGTAACCTCGTAACCGTCGAACCGGGGTTCTATGTGATCGACGCCATTCTCGATGACTCCACCAATTTGGACACCCACCGCAGACGACTCAATCTCCCGAAGATTGACCAATGGAGAGGCTTCGGTGGCATTCGGATCGAGGACGATATTCTCATCACCGAGGATGCACCGGAAAACCTCACCGGTCACATTCCTCGCGAGGTCGATGCCATCGAGTCCGCTGTCGGCTCGAGCCGCTCCGCCGCTGAACGTCTTGAGATTTAGTCCGCGCGAGAGAGCCTACTGCCCCTGAGCCCTCGCCATGGCCCGGGCCACGTCCTCTTGGAATTCACGCGAAATCCTTCGGCCGCATTCAATGGCCAGCTCATTGAAGATTCGCTTGATCTGTCCATCTCCAATGGCACCCAGTGCGGCCACATTGCTGGCAATCTGTCCCCGATCGGATCCTCTCTCCGGAGCGAGATCCCGGTAGCACTTTTGGTAGTCGGACCAGGCATGTTCTCCATCGGGTGACCACAAATCGGTGCGAATGGTGATGTAGGAATCTGCAGCCCCTGAAAACCCTGTGGTGACTCCCCAGTGACTGATGGTGGTGATCATGCGCCAGCCAGACCTGGGGTTGAGGGGGAAAGGACCGCCCTTCTTCTCGATGGTCTGACGAATGGTCTGCGCCACGTCTGTGATCAGCGCTTGCTGCCGAACCTGTGAATCCAGACGCTGCGCAAAGGCCGTTTCGAAGACATCGACACCCTGATTCGTCGCAGCAGCAGCGTGCTCTACACCGGTAACTTTGCCATCCTCATTGCGATCCACCTCCACACTGCCGAGTTCCACCACCGGAGGCAGTGGCTCCCGCTCTGCACGGACATTGATGTGCTCAATGTCCATCACGAAGTCATGAAGCTTTGGGCCGCAGGCCGTCATCAAACCAGCCGCAAAAAGAATCAGTGCATTGGCTTTCATTGTCTCTTCCTCAGTTCGGTATCGCGGAGACACCGCGAGTCAGTTTCGGGGAAATCCGAATTAAAGTGGAGGCCCCGACTTTCTCGTCGAGCCAGAGCCGATTCTACGATGAGCCCGGCAACCTGCGCCAGATTTCTCAGTTCCACCAACGGCCCCGTCAGACGGAAGTCCCAATAATAGTTCCGGATTTCCTCTTGGACGAGTTCGACCCGGTGCCGTGCGCGCTTCAGGCGCCGAGTCGTGCGCACAATTCCGACGTAGTTCCACATAAAGCGACGGATTTCTTCCCAGGTCTGCTTGATGACCACCAGTTCATCAGAGTCCACGGCACTGCCCGAATCCCAGACGGGGAGGGCCGCAAAGTTCAGTGTCTCCAGTCGCTCAAGACTGGCCTTGGCGGCCGCCTCCGCGAAAACGACACCCTCCAAAAGTGAGTTGGATGCCAAACGATTGGCTCCATGCAAACCCGTGCAAGAAGCCTCGCCAACCACGAAGAGGTTTCGGATCGAGGACTCCCCCGAGAGGTCGGTGGCGACTCCACCACAGAAA
>JAYXVV010000086.1:0-18476 GCA_036021505.1 Myxococcota bacterium
GGGCGTCGGCACTGTCGTCGTGGCCCCCGGCTCAGGCTTTGTGGCGGGTCAAGCGATGGCCTTTGACCTCGTGGGGTCGACTCAGAGTGCAGCCGTCGCCAAGCAGTCTGCAGCCATGGTGACCAACCTCGGGTTTGGAGGAGGCTCTTCCCGAGCGGACGGGCTCTACCGCCTCCGTGAACTCTTGGACGATGCCCGCTTCTACCGGCGGCAGGCTCGAGCCTACGAGCAAGGAAGGCTTCGCGAACTCTCTGCGAGTCGACTCGACTTGCAAGCGATGCAGCCGGTTTTGCGCAAAGAAACCCCCCTGTTGGTCAGTGCCAATCGAGCCTCCGACATCGAGGCCCTCCTCCGCTTTGTTGAGGAAGAGGATGTTCGCATGATCATCCAAGGAGGTGCGGAAGCCTGGATGCACGCCGATGCGCTCGCTGCTGCAGAGATTCCTGTGTTGATCAACCCGTTGCAGTACGGTGTCAGCGGATTCGACAGCATTCATGCTCGAAAGGACAATGCGGCACTGCTGGAGGCCGCGGGAGTCCTGGTGGTGATTGTTAATCTGGACTTCCGAACCCACAATGCTCGAAAGCTACGGCAAGTTGCTGGCAACGCCGTGCGGGAGGGCATGACCCATCAAGGTGCCTTGGACGCCATCACCACCAACGTCGCTCGGGCTTTTGGCCTTCCCCACCACGGGCAACTGGCCCCTGGACACTCCGCCAACGTCGTGATCTGGTCGGGAGACCCTCTAGAGATCTCCTCCAGACCTTTGCACATGTGGATTCAAGGTCAGAAAATCGATCTCCGAAGCCGTCAGACCGAGCTCCTGGAAAAATACAGAGACCTCCCCAGCACTCAAGACTGACACCCTGCGCACCAGAAGGTAGCCCGACCTCGTTGTCGGTCGCGACGAACCGAATCACCACAGCGGATGCACCGGTCCCCCTCTCGACCGTAGACGCGAAAAAAGTTGGGGCCACCCGCCGTGACAAACGTCAAGGTGTCTGCTGTTTCCTTGCTGAGGCAGTAGTCCACGTGGTCATGGGCAGCCTGAGCGATCCGATCCCACTCCTCCAAGCTCAGAGTTGAGACCTCCCGAAAAGGACTTGTGGCCGCCCGCCACAGCAGCTCACTCGCAGCGATGTTGCCGACCCCAACCACCTTGTCCTGGGTCAGGAGCGCTGGCTTGATCGCACCGGCCTTTTGGCCGAGTGCATTCGACCACCAGTCCCCGTCGCGCGGTACAGGCCAGAACTCCTCACCGAGCGACTTGTGTGCAAAGAGGGCCTCAAGGTCCGGGCGAGGCACTTTCTCCAGCCGAGCGAGGCACCGCTGGTCCAAAAGCACCAGACTCTGACCGTTCTCGAAATGAAACCGCAAACGCGCCTTGCGATGGTCTTCCACCCGACAAATCTGCCCCGTCATGCGCAGATGGAGCAGCAGGGCATACTGCTCATCCACCAGCACCAAGAGCTTGCCACGGCGGCGTACCTGCAGACGCCCCATCGACTGAAGTGGCTCAGCCCCCGCCCAGATTCGCAGGTCCAGCGTCTCCAGTCGGGTCAAACACTGTCCTGCCCCAACCTCGGCTACAAGGTCGGTCATCATCTGTACCTCGGGCAGTTCCGGCAAAGGCTATGGCCTCACCCACAGGCTGAGCCCACCCTCATTCCACCCGTCTGGAGCGTCCAATCGGGTCGCTCCGATGGCGAGGTCATCCCATCCATCACCGGTCACATCACCCACATTCAGAATCGCGCTCCCGGTATTTTCTTGTTGCTCCTCACCGTACAGGACACGAACCGCGTCCTCCGCGTCGAAGACGCCGCCTGCGGAAAGATCATCGAGCGCGAAGAAATACACGGCTCCCGCCTCTGTAAACGTAACCGAGGAGTCGGGAGCCCCAACGGCGAGCTCCTCAGCACCATCCCGGTCCGTATCGCCGACAAAGGCCACGGAGGCGCCCCAGCCTTCCCCCTCTGCTCCTCGCAGCTCCACCGGGTTGAGCCGGCTGCTGGGATCATAGGGGAGCACCAAGTATGCGGCACCAGCGCCGTCTTCTGCACGGGGCGCTCCAATGGCTGCAGCGGCCTGCCCATCCCACGTTCCGCCCGCGAGCGATGAGCCGAACTCCTCCGAGTCATCCCCATCCAAGCGAATCGCCAAATCGTTTGCTGAGGTGTCCTCGCGAGAGTGGACACTGTCATAGATGGCAATGTCTTGCGAACCCATCACCATCAACGTTCCATTCTGGTTGTTCAGCAGAGGCGCAGAAATCAGAAGCTCACTGAGACCATCTCCATCCCCATCGGGAAGAAGAGCCATGGCCTTTCCAAAGCCTCCCGGTATTCCCATGATATTGGCAATGGTCGCCTCCATGTAGGTTGGGCCTCCTGCCGCCAACGCCGTACCGCTGACGACACGTACAGAACCGGGCTGCTGCACGTCGTCGGAATGAATCGCAAGGATCATGTCTCCATAGTCGTCCTCGTTGAGATCCATGCCGAGCACCGACTGACCGAAACCCTCTCCCTCCGATCCACCCCAAGCGATTCCAACAGCGGCATCGATGGCGCCCTCAGGATCGAAGGTGTACTCGACATCCTCCATGAAGCGGGTGGAGCCAACCGCCACACCGAGACCACCCTTGAGATCCCAGATGGTGTGGTTCGGCGTAGCCAACAGGATTTCGGCCACACCATCTCCATCGAAGTCAGGAGTCGTGCTGACCGATGCTCCAAGGAAGGCATGCGCCTCCATGCCCACGATTTGATGCAGGATGAGCTCGTCTGCCAATGCCGTTTGACTTCCCAAGGCCTGGCTTCCCAACACAACGGCTCCGCCCGTCTCCACTTTTTGGGCGGTGACTCCCGGAGTCCCCACCACCAGGTCTCCATGTCCGTCCAGGTCAATGTCTGTGAAGCGGTGAATCGAGTTTCCAGCGAGGGCTCCTGCATCGTTGAAAGCCCAGCGATACCGGATGATTTCCCCTTCCACCAGAATGGCTTCTGTGGTGGACTCCCCCGGACCTTCTTCATCGCTTGCCCACATCTCGCAGGAATATTCTCCCCCCTCGCGCACCTCCGATGCAGGCAGTTCAAGGGAATCCTCCAGAACCGTTCGACCGAACTCGCGCCAGCGTGTTCCGTAGGTCAAGGAGTCCCTGGGATCGAGTTCCTCGGACTCCTCCACAAGGATGCAGCTCAGCGAACCGTCCTCGTTGTGGAGCACCTCGATCTCCGGCGGACCCGGAGGGCTGTTGAGGATGGTCACCGGTCCCATCAGTTGAGCAGGTGACCTGTCCATACCGTCGCCAACGGAGACATAAACCGAGACCTTGTCGCCCTCCTGCCACCAGGACGATCCCAACACGTACTCGTCGTACCCGACCTCCTCTCCGTTCACCATCCACTTGTAGTGCATGAAAAGCTTGTCCGAATCCACTCGGTCCGGGTCTTCCGCGGTTCCAGAAGCGTAGAGCAAATCCCGCTCAGTCGGCTCCTCAGGAGACAACTCCGCACTCAGTAGAACCGGCGGGGCATTCTGGATGGTGACCACATTCGAGCGTTCTCCTTGGGACCCCGGTCGATCCGGAGTCACGATGCATGCGACTTTGTCCCCTTTCTCGAACCACTCGGGATCCAATGTGGCCTCATCCTGCTCGTAGACTGCTGCACCGTTGACCTTCCACACGATGCTGGCGCTTTCCGCCCCATCCAGACCGGTCCAAGCGCAGGTCAGGGTGTCCAAGCCCGTGGCGTCCGTCGGTGAAACAGTGAGCCCGGCAACCCAACCCTGCTCCGCCGCACTGCCGCCCCCGCAGCTTGTCACCAACGCAGTCGCACCCATGAGAAAGGCAGTTCGCATCATGTACCTCACCCGATCAGTGTACCGCCTGTCCGACGAAACGCCCATCCATTGCTATGCTGTTGGCCATGAAGACCCGGTTCCAACGCTGGGCGGCAACGCTCAGGAAGCCGCTGGAAAACCTCCATGACGATCGGCGCTGGCTCCTCAAGCTGGCTGCCATCTCGGTGCTGCTCAGCGTTTTGCTCACTTGGCCGGGCGTTCTTCATCTCAACGAGGAGGTCATTGGCTCCCCGGATGCGGATGGTGGCAAGCACTTCTGGACACTCTGGTGGATCAAACACAATGTGGTGGTCCTCGGAAGCATCCCCCACCAGACCACCCTGGTCAACTTTCCCGAGGGCATGGCGCTCTACCCGATTGAACCCCTCAATGGATTGGGGGTAAGCCTGCTGTTCTTCCTCCCCTTGGTTCTGGCCACCAACCTGCTTGCACTCCTCAACATGAGCCTCACAGGCCTCTTTGGAGGGCTTCTTGGCAAGGCCCTCACCGGCTCGAAAGAGGCGGGCCTTGTCTGCGGCATTTTGCTGCAGAGCTCGGCGTTTTCCATGTTCACCCTCCACGCGGGCGTTGGGGAGCTCCAACATCTCTGGTGGCTTCCCCTCTGTTTTCTCCTCTGGCACAGCCTTCGCTCCCGACTGCAGTGGCGCTACAGCTTTGGCCTGGGCCTCGCGTTAGCGGGGGCAACCCTTTCTTGTTTCTACTACGGACTGTTCGCTGGGTTTGGGGTCGCGGTTCTCTCACTCTCGACGATCTGGGCCGGACGAAAGACGCCAAAACTGCTGCTGCAATACGCGGTATCGGCGGGTTTGGGTCTGGCGATTGTGCTTCCGGTCTCGAGTCAATTCGCAAGCTCTTTCGGTGAAGGAGAACCACCTCGGGTGGGCCTCATGACCTATGTCACCGACGGCAGCCACGGGCAGCCCGTGACCGATCCCCCATCCGCTCGCCTCCAGCTCAGCGACCTCGTCCAGTCCGCTGACCGCTCGTCGGCAAGCCGCGAAAAAATCGCCTACGGTGGCGGACGTTACCTGGGGCTACCCGCTCTCCTTCTGGGTTTGGTTGCCCTCGTCCTTGTCCCCAAAAAAATGCTTCCTTGGTTCCTGGTGGGAATCACCGGCGTTGTCTTCGGACTTGGATCGTATTTGGTGAGCGGTGGCGAGGTCGCCACTACGGCTGCTGGAGCCCGCTATGAAATGCCCTTTTTGTTTCTCAACCGAGCCCTCGGCTACTTGGTGGAGCCCGTCAACTTTCCCGTCCGCTTCCTCGCCCTCACCGCAACGGCCTTGGCCGTCGCCGGGGCCTGGGCCAGCACCTGCCGGCTCCGGGGATTTCCCTTGGGGACTGCGGCCATCTGCCTCGCTTTGCTGAACGCTCTTGCCGTTCAGTGGGGCCAGATGATTCCTCGGCCGATGCCCCGATTTACCCCGCCAAGCTACCCCGCCCTGCAGAGCCTCGAGAGCGATTTCGGCCCCCTGGTGGACCTCACGCAGGCCATGCGTTCCGATCCCGAGACTCGGGTCGCATCGCAGACTGCTCAACTCGTCCATCGGCAACCGATTCAAAGTGTTCCTATTGAACGAATCGAAAAATTTGCGGAGAGCGGTCAGGTCTGGGTGAAGGCCCTTCCTCTCGTGCAGTGGCTCGTCAGTGTGGACGGTCGCAACCGCATTCCTTTCGACGGTGACCCCGAGGCGAGTCAAGGTTTTGCTCTGCTGCGCGATCGCGGCTTTGAGGGCCTCCTGTTTTTGGGAGCCGGCTCAAAACCTGTCAATCCCGACGTCCATCGGGTTCTGACTGACCTCCTTGGAAACCCAAATACAGGCGATGACCGCTCTGCGGTGTGGAGGCTGCCGGACATTCCCTACAGCGAGGAGGAGCTCGAGCAACTCCGCACCCAGCACCTGCAGCGTGTGAAGGCCCTGCGAGGAATTCTTCCCGGCGAGCTCAATCGTCCCCTGCGTTGACAGAAGCGGGCTCTAAGAGTCCCAAGACCGCAGGCGCAACCGCCTCTGCAAGGCGCTCGTGTCCACTCGGATTGAGGTGAATCGGGTCGGCCGCAAAGAAGGAAGAACCGTCAAGCTGTGGCGCTACAACCGGCTCGTTCAATCTCTGAAGGACACTCTCGTATTCCGGCTCACGAACCTGCATGGGAAACTGCAGCAGCAGCACAGGTACCCCTTTCTCTCTGGCCGCCTCAACCACGGTCTCGAGATTGGCCTCAAAATCCTCGGGCGACACGCGCCGTACATCACGGCTCGAGGAAGCCGACTCTGCCTGTGAGCGACCCGAGAGCCACTTCACCACTCGAGTGTTTCGCAGGCCGCTGGGTGCGCGAGCGAACTTGTCTGCTCGGCTCGAACGCTGTGCATCCCTCACCATCCAGCCCAACACCAACAACCGAGGGTTGTATTCAAGGAGCTCCAGCGCCACAGCCATCCCCTGATGGGAGGAATGCCCCGGCACTCCGGCATTCACCACCGTCAGTCCCGTGGACTGTCCGAGAAGGTGGGGCCAGGCCTCCTCTTCCTCCACCCCCCAGCCGAAGGTTGTCGAGCATCCCAATGCGACCACATCCAAACCCTCGAGGTCGTCATCGTCCCCTCGAAAGCCTTTGTTCGAGGTCTGAATCGAAAACACCTGATTTTCCGCCTCGTGCCGAAGTTCTTGATCCAGGTTGGGCTTGAGGCGCCAATTCGTGTAGCGATCGCCGTCGTAGATTCCGGAATCGGGGAGTCCCAGAAGGCTCAGCCCAAGCTCCGCGACCAAGAAGAAAACCAAGGGAGCCAGTGCGCCCAGAAGGACCTTCTTCCAAGCAGCCCGAGGTGGACGTTCTGCAGTCACGACTTGGTCTTCTCCACAACGCTTGCCAGCCGGTACACAACGAACCCGCTGCCGCCTTAGCCTACGCCAGCCACTTCATTCTTTCAAATCGGGTCCTGTGAGGTTCGCCGGAGCCTCCTCCGTGAGCCACCGCCGCCGATACCATGCCGTTCGTTCGTCATCCGGATTGCAGGCGTTCGCCGTATTCAAGAGCGCTCCTGTTCCTTCGAGTCGAAGCGAATAAGCCAAACGGGCTTGAGCCGCTTGCACAGCACAGTTTTCCGGGTCCACACGCCGTGCGACCTCGAGAGATACCCATGCCTCGGGGAGGCAAGGCCCTCGATTTTCGCCGCAGATGCCGTGAAAGGTGTGCCAAACCGCACGCGCCACCTCGAGCCAGGCCTGTGCGGATTTGGGGGTTTCTCGCGTCTTTTCTTGGGCCGATTTCCACCACTCAAAGCGATCCCTTCCCGGATTCGGACTGTACCCCCCCTCGTCGCCTCGGACCCCCTCCCCCAGCCACGAGTCCAAGGGATGATCACCTGCCTGCGCCGGCTCCAGAGGCTCACTCGACGGCCAGATTTCCTCAACGAACAGCTGCGCCAACGCTTCAGCCACGTGGCTGTGGGAACTTGGGCGCAAGTGGCAGTAGTCGTAGACCTGATGCGTGTCGAGGATGCCGTCATCGGAGGTCGCCATCAGGAGAGACTCGATGTCGAGAAAGGCATCCGCCCTGCTCGCCAGTTCTCGAACCGTCCTGTTGATCTCCGGCAAGGCACGGTGGGGGTTTTCATCCAGACGAATGGCCTCCGCGAGCCATTTCTTTGCGCGTTCAGACTGTCCCAACTCCCGAGCTAGGCGCCCTGCTTCATAGGCAAAGAGTGCCTCAGGCACATCATCGAGCAGGCTAGCGAGTTTCCGGTCGGCCTCTGCGGTGCGTCCCTCCCGAAGGTCCGTGAGGATCTGCTGGAGAACCTCCCGATGCGCATCCTGCGGAGCATCTGCGAATTCAAAGGATGCCGGCGACTCCAGCCAATTCACAGGAACCGTCCCGAGCACTACTGGAACGTCGGCCTTCGCGGCCTCCGTGAGGATACGAGAAAGATTCCAGCGGTAGGACTGCACCGCAAAATCTCGGTCGGCGTCGCTCATGCGAGCGCGTTCTTTCCACGGTAGCGCCTCGTCATCGCTGAACTCCGTCTGACCCCAACGCCCTGCATCCTCATCGATTCGTGCGTTCAGCCACTGGTAGAGGCGTGATTTTCGCAAGAGACGGGCCCGCTTGATGGAGTTGACCCACCCCGAGAGCGCCTCTGGAGGGAGGTACTTTCTTGCGTCAAACCACTCCAGAAGTTCATTGTTTCCACTCACGACGACGAGAGCATCGGGCTCGTAGTTGTCGAGAACATCCTTGACCAGCGAGAGAAGCTGCTGGCTCGACCACGCAATTGCGCCGGCATTCACCACCTCAATGCGTTGTCCCGGCCAGGCTGAGGCAAGCTGTTCCTCCAGTTTATCGGGCCAGGCACCCGCCCGAGTGAAGCCGTAGCCGTGGACCGCCGAGCCCCCAAAAGCAAAGATGCGCTTTGTGTTCGGTGACTTTTCCACTGGGAACGGACGCGGTTGCCCCTCAATCAGGGGGACATAGGCGTGGGTGCCGGCAATCTCTGTCGGCACAAAGAACGGAGGGCGATTCAACGCATGCTCTCGACACCACGAAACCGTGCGATCGACCTCTCCCTGAAACCCAGCAACGCGAAAGGCCGCCTCCGCTGTGAGAAGGGACAGGACGAGTGCCAACCCTGAGAATCCGATCCGCTTGGCGAGACTGAATTTCACGAGGCTCTCGAGCTGGCCATGCTCAGGCTTTCATGGCCGAGAGAGCCAGACCCAACAGCTTGAACACGGAGGGTGACCGCTCAAAGGAGCAGACCTTGGGTCCAAGAATGTGAGCGGTTTTGTGTGTGGGATCCCAGAGATGCTTGACCTGAGGGCGGAAGGGTCCACGAACCACCGACTTCTGCGGATGATCAATCATGTAGGTGTTGTGCACCACGCCAATCCCGGAGACCACCTCGTCCAGAGTATGGCCTGGGTAGGCACCCCATGAGGTGGATGCGAGACCAAAGATCACACCCGCCCAGCAGTTGACAGCAATGCCCCCGTAGCGGAGCTCGGCCAGAAGGTCCTCAAAGGCCTCCTTGTTTTCTTTTTCTGTCTTCGAATCAATCAGGACCATGCAAGACAAGGTGCCCCAGATGTCCTCGTTGCAGACCGCACCGACCTTCCCGATGAACTCGGAGGCGGTATTGGCCTCGATCTCGACCTCAGCCAAGACGCCGCAAAACGCTTCGTTGCTGAGCGCATACTCGCCCTTCTTCAGGTCAACGTCTGGCAAGACAGTCCACGGCACCACCTCTTCACCGTCCTCAGTGAGCGGAATGGCATTGGGGTACTGACTCAGAAACGCCTGATAGCGATCCTGGGCCCCGGGGTAGTACGCCTTTCTCGCCGGGGTGAAAGCCAGTGTTTCACGTACTTTTTGGACAAACTGATCCTTCTGCGCCCAGCCGCTTGGCAAGACCAGAACTTTGGCAGCGTTGCAGTTGAAGCTGCTGTTGTGACTGACCATGCCGGCTACATGGCGAGCTTGGGCGTCCATGTCCTTGTCTGTCCACTTTCCAGGGACGACAATCACGGGAGTGACGCATCCCAGCTCCGAGGTGATGGGTTTGCTGCAGACCGGATTGTTGGCGGCTTTGCGCTCAGCTTGCTCTTCAGGAGGTCCCCAGACGATTCTGTCGTGAGTCGCGTCCGACCCGGTGATGTGGATCGAGGTGACACTCGGGTGCTGCGCCAAATGAGCCCCTTGCAGTGCCCCTCCGTAGCAGACCTGAAGAAAACCGGCCTCCACAAGGGGGGCAAGAGCCTTCACGTATTGCGGTCCAACCCAGTCGTTTACGGGGTTGCATTTCAGAATGACCACCTCGTCGTCATTGAAGAGCTTATCGAGTGCATCTTGGGCCCCAATTGCACTCACATTTCCTGCCCCCAACACCAGGCACAGCCCACCGTTTCCGAGCTGCCCTGCGGCTTTCTCCTGGTACAGCTTTCCCTGAGAGGCCTCGGCTCCCGGCTCCAGCCAAATCTCTCCCGTAAAGCCTGGCAGGACCAAGTTGTCTTTGAAATCGACAGGGTGCACCTGAGCAATCTTTTGGCCATCCTTGCGCTCCCTCCATGCGGGGACCTTGGGCTGACCGTCGGCCTTGAGGGCCATAATCAAGAGGCGAAGGTTTCTCATCAGCACCACAGGGCCGGAGAACCACGTCTCTCCCTCATGGCTGCTTCCCACCTCGAGCCCCTTCGCACGACACCCGGTCTCCGCCCAGTCTCTCGCCGTGGCTTCTGTGGTCACAAGACACTGCTGGAGCAAGGCGATTCTCTCCTCTGAACTCGTCGCCACCCACCGCTCCTTGGCGCCTTCGAGGGATGCAACCAACGCGTCGACCTCCTCAATGGGCGTGGGCGGCTGATGGGCTGGAGGCTCGGGGAAGTGTGGGGATGCCATTGAAACTCCTGAACAACCATTCAGTTATCGGAAAGCCCTGTACTTTTCCACCGGGAGTCCAGGTCCGCCTAAGATTTCTTTCGGGTTCGCACACCCAGTGCACGAGCGGCTGCGGAGTCTTTCATCGGCAACCGCGTGCGCCAAATGCCATCCTGGGACTGTATGGCTGCGGCAATCGCTGGCGCTGTGGGCACCAAACCCATCTCACCCACGCCTTTGGCTCCCCAGGGCCCATTCAGGTCCGGCTGCTCCACCAAGATGCAGGTGATCTTTGGCGTGAATCGAGCCTTCAGAATCCCGAGGTTTCGAAAACGGGTGTCGGGAACCCCCTCCTCCACCACCAACTCCTCGGAAAGCGCATAGCCGATTCCCATGTGTACCCCCCCCTCGATTTGCCCCTCGCAGAGAACCGGGTTGATGGCACGCCCTACGTCGTGGGCTGCCACCACCTCCTCCAGCTCACCGTCTGCAGTGACAATGGCCAGCTGAGTTGCCCAGCCGAAAGCATAGTGAGTCACAGGGTTCACCTCGTCGTCGCTGTCTCCCGGTTTGTGGGTGTCTGGAGCCACCCACTCCCCGACGTAGCAATTGCCGACCAACTCCTCCAGCGCACCCCCAGCTTGGGCCAATTCTGAAACCAAGGAGGGGGCTGCAGCCAAGACGGCATTTCCTCCTAAGAATGTGGCTCTTGAGCCGGTTGTCATTCCTGTGTCTACCGTCACAGAGGTGTCGCACTCCACGACAAAGAGGTCCTCTGGGAGTCCGGTGGCCTCGGCTGCGAACTGACGCATCACGGTGTCATGCCCCTGCCCCATCTCCGTAAAACCGGTCTTGATGCAGACCTCCTGGGAGGAGCGGACGTGCAGTTCAACCCTACCCTTTTCGACAACTCCGTTGCCCATCCCCGTGTTCTTCACACCGCACGCGATGCCGACATGTTTTCCCTCAGCCTTGGCCCGATCGTAGTGGGGCTTGATGGCCTCGAGGGTCGGCTTAATGCCCACACTTGCATCCATGAGCTGCCCCGTTCCGAAGCGGTCTCCTTCCTCGAGGGCCAGGCGCCAGCGCAACTGCCACCGATCCATTCCAATTCGATCGGCCAGTCGATCCAAACAGCCCTCCAAACCAAAGGTGACCTGATTGACTCCAAATCCCCTCATGGCTCCGCCCACCGGATTGTTCGTGTAGACCGCTCGGGCCTCGACATCGACATGGGGAACCCGATACGGCCCACAGGCATGCTCCGCTGCTCGCTCGAGGACCTTGTCACCCACCGACGCGTAACCGCCGGTGTCCCCAACGATGTCCGCCCGGACAGCCAAGAGATCACCGGCCTCGGTAGCGCCGATGGTGTAGCGGATGCGCATTGCGTGCTTCTTGGGGTGGAATCGGGTCGACTCCTTCATCGACAGGGAGAGCTTTACCGGTCGACCCGTCACCTGCGCAAGCTTGGCGGCATGGGGTTGAACGTTCAGATCTTCCTTGGCGCCAAAACCCCCTCCCGTGGGCACCAATTCGACAACCAGTTTTTCGGGTGGCATCCCAAAAAGCTCGCAGAGCTGCTTCTGGTCATCGAAAACCCCCTGCCCGCAGGAGTAGACATGGAGCCCATCCTCTCCAACGGGCACCACCAAAGAGGCCTCTGGCTCAAGAAAAGCTTGATCCACGACCTGGACCTTGAACTCTTCCTCAATCACGAGGGGAGCTTCCGCCAGCGCCGTCTGAGCATCGCCCTTCTGCACCCGACAGGTTGTCAGAATGTTCTCGGGGTCGCTCGCGGCCTCATCCAGATCCACCAACGGCGGCAACTCCTCCACCTCAACCTCGATGAGATCGCGAGCCAGAAGCGCCAGCTCTCGGGTCTCGGCCGCCACGGCTGCGACCACATCGGCCACGCATCGCGTCTCCTCGCCCTCCGCAATCATGACAGCCCGGTCCCGGTGGACGAGACCGATCTTCCGATTGGGGCCAAAATCCTTGGCGGTGACCACCGCACGGACTCCATCAAGCGCCAAGGCCTTGGAGGCATCAATCCGAAGAATTTTGCACCGCGGATGAGGCGTCCAAACCAAGGCCCCGTGGAGCATTCCAGGCCGGATCATGTCGTCAATGTAGGGGCGCTCGCCGAGAACGAGTTCACGGCCATCATTGAGAGGGTAACTGGAGCCGACTCCGCCCTGGCATTCCCCCTGGATCGCACACTCTCCACGCTTCATCGCCGCTGCATGGTGAATGCTGTCCCGTATCTTCACCCATCCCGTGCACCGACAGATGTGCATGTGGAGCGCTTTGTTGATGTCCGCATCCGTTGGACGTGTGTTCTTTTTCAGCAGAGCATGCGTCTGCATTGCAATGCCTGGCGTGCAGTAGCCACATTGGGTCCCACCGCAGTTGACAAAGGACTCAGCGAGCACCGTTCGATCCTCGTCGCTCAAGCCCTCCAGCGTCTCCACCGCTTTTCCCTCGAGTGAGCGAAACGGGAGTGCACAAGCCAGCCGAACCTTGTCGTCCACAAGAATTGCGCAACAACCGCACACGCCCTGAGGTGCACATCCAGGTTTTATGGAGCGGAGATCCAGATCTTCACGGAGAACATCGAGTACCGACCGCTTGGGCGCTGCCGAGTGGCGAACAGCCTCACCGTTTAGCGTGAATTCAAGGGTGTGGGATTCGAGGGTCGTGTTCGACATGCATGCTCCGATGCAACAATCTACCCCGTTGACCTTGACAGCAACGGGTTCAACGCGCTCCAAAGAAAGAGAATGCCTTTCCTGAGTCCCCGAACACAGAAGCACGCCGGTCCCCTCGCTGGACTTGCTGTCTTGTGCCTTTTGGTGCTTCTGCCTTCCCTGACCCAGGGCGAAGCGCTCGGACACCCCATCTCCGACATGCCCGACCACCTCTGGGGAAGCTGGTTCTTCGGATCCGAGCTCCTCGCCGGCCGCTGGCCCGATCACACAAGCATCAGTCATCTTCCGGAGGGCGGAACGATCTGGATTGTTGATCCTGTCGGCGGAGTTTTGGCCCTGCTCCTCCGACCCTTGGGATTTCCAGCCGCATGGAACGGCGCCTTGTTGACTCAATTGATTGCTGCCTCGTGGGCAGGCTACGCCCTGGGCTTCTCGGAGCTTCAGGCCAGAACAGCGGCGTTTACCTGCGGGCTCATCTGTGGTCTCTGTCCCTTCGCACTCGGCCTCATTCACTCCGGACTCAGTGAGTACCTGGGCATGGTCTGGCCTACCCTTTTTCTCCTGTTTCTACTCCGGAGCTACCGAGGGGAGTCCAGCCCCTATGTTGCCGGCCTGTTGCTCTTTGGCGCCACCCTACAGGCGGTCTACTATGGGCTCTTCGGCGTTCTCTTCGCCGGCTGCTTGGTGCTCGGTCCCGATGTCCGCCAGCGCACGACTCAGTTCATCAAGATGCTGATCACCTGGACGACACTGACGGTCCCGCTTCTGCTGGTGATTCGCCGAACGATCACTGCAGAAGACGCCTTGGTGAATGCCGATACCGCACCCGGCTGGACCTCCCAGACCCTCCCCACAATTGATGTTTGGTCATGGGTTCGACCGGGGGACTGGGTCCACCCACCGACTCCCGAGCTGGGGAACCCGGGCATCCTCCACGTCAACTACATCGGGCTCGTGGTCTTGCTCCTCCTCGTTCTTGGTTTCTGGAGAAGCCAACGGCTGAGGCCTTATCGTATCGGCAGCCTCCTCTTCGGAGTCTTCTGCCTCGGTCCGCGGCTGTCTTGGGGAGGAAAACCGCTCGCCTTGTTGCTTCCAATGGCCATGCTTTTTCTGCTGCCATTCTCTCCATTCGAGGCCATTCACCATCCCTACCGCATTGCCGCCTTTGCCATGCCCCTCGTTGCACTGTGGGCTGCGGCTGGGCTTCAAGCGCTTCCTCGGAAGCTGCAGCGATTGGCGCCGCCTCTGATTCTCCTCGACTTTCTCCTCCTCTCACCCGTTCCTTATCCACTGGCCGCTTCTCCACTGCCCGACACCGAAATTTATGGCGCCATCGGTGAGGGGGCTGTGCTGGACTTCCCCCCCGATCTCACCACAGCCAACCGCCGATACACCATGGGTCAAGTCCAGCACACCGTCCCGATCGCGTATGGAGTCAACCGATTTCTGTCCCCCACGCTCAAGTCGGATCCTTTGGTGAATGAACTTTTGGGCTGTATCGACCGTCCGCAACGCCTCGCGCGAAACCGTGACATTCCGCCCAAGGAGCGCGTGCGAGTTCAAGCCAAGGGCCCTCATCGCGGTGGCTTCACGCTGCATGAACTCGGTTTCCATCACATTGTGGTTCATGAGGCATTTTTGCACCCACCTGAGAGCCGCTGTGTCGAGCGTTTACTCGAGCACTACACCCTCGCGGTGGAAAAAAGACCTGATCACAGCCTGTGGAGGACACGTTAGACTACCGCAATGCTTCCTCCCGGCACACAGATCGGCGACTGGATCGTTCAGAAGAAACTCGCCGATGGCGAGGACGGGACGCTCTTCCAAGCCCAAAATCAAACCAGTACCAACCTCGTTGCGGCCCTGCGGGTGCTGCCGACTGCGCAGCTCGGTCGGCCCGTCGAGGAGTGCACAGCCATCCTGCATCGTCTCAGCGAGGTCAACCATCCGTCTCTCGCCCGCGTGATTGCCGGCGGGGACTCAGGTACCGACACGCACGCCTGCCTCTTTATGGTTCGAGAGTTCGTAGAAGGTCAGCATCTCGGTGAAGCTCTGACGAAAGGACCCATGCCCTGGGAGGAGGCCTGCGGGATCGTTCTGCAACTGCTCCAGGGCATCTCACTTCTCCACAGCAAAGGCATCCCCCACGGCAACATCAAGGCCTCCAACGTGTGCATCCGCGCCGACGGCTCAGCCAGCTTGGTGGACTGTGCCCTGGGCGTCGACACTCAGCCACGCAACCTGACCGACATGGGGCAGCGCTTCGGTACGATGGCGTATCTGCCCCCGGAAGTGTTGCGAGGAGAAGCCCTCGACCCCTTTCGCGGGGATGTCTACGCGATCGGACAGCTGCTTTGTGAATTGATTCGAGGGGAGTCGCTGTTCCCCGACAGCGCATCCCTCAGCGCCACCATTCGTCAGTCTCGCACCCTCTCGATGAAACTTGAGGCCGGCCCACTCGATGCTGGGAATGAGGTCCCCGAAGAGCTCCATGAACTCATCGCGTGCGCTACCCATCCCGACCCCTCGAGAAGAACCGTCAGCGTGGAGGCCTTTGCCTCTCGACTCGAGCAGGTTTTGGAGGCCGGGGTCGCCCTGCAGCAAGCGGAGGCCGAGTTCCTCGATGTCTCGCAGGCCACTTCACCCCTCGTCAGCAAAAGGTCGACCAACTATGCGGTTTGGATTGGGGCCGCTGGGCTTCTCACGGCGGCAATTGGCTTCCTCTACATGTTCACCTGAACACTCACGCGAGGGCGCACGTCGAATGCGTCCCTGAAGGCAGTGGGCTCGAGGCCCCGAGCGACCCGGTCATTTCGTCCGAAAGTTGGTGGCTCCAGAGCCACTACGTGAGCATCACCGACCCGTGTCGCGTCACTCACTGCACCTCATCTTGAAACACAAAAATGGTGCTGCCGGGGGTTCCCATTCGAAGCTCTGTCGCCGCAAGCCGACGAAGTCCGATGTCCTTCTGCTGAAGGACCTTCAGCTCTCGCCTCATCTCAGAAGTCTCTTTTCGCAGAGACTGGGCGTGTTCGTTCACCCGATACAGTTCTTGGCGAAGCTCATGGCGACGAACCAAACCGGACTCGCCCATCACAGCCATGATGAACACAGCCGCAAGCAAACCAAGCGGAATCAGCGTCAGAGCGATGCGTCGAAGAGTAAGAGAAGACACGGCGGGGAGAGCAGCAAGGGGTGAGGAGTGAACTATAGCCGGTCGAGCCTGATGAGTCTAGCCAACTCCGGAGAAAAAATCTAGCATTTTTCTGTCGATCCTTCACGGAGTGGTTTCAGAAGGCTCTTGACCTGTCTCAAACTCCGGCTCGGTCGCGATCGCGAGGCGTTCCAGTCCCACGGATCGGGCAAGATCCATGACCCCGACAACTTGCCCGTGATCCACATTGGTATCGGCCTCGATAATGACCAAAGTTGAGGGATCCTTGAGAGCGCGTTTCTCAAAAACCTGTCTCAGACCCTCAAAGTCAACGGGAGACTTGTCCACATAGACCGACCCCGCGTCGGTCATCCAGACATGAAGGTCTTCTTGCTCCTGAAGGATGGTCTCGGCACTGGACCTCGGCAGGTCCACCTCAATCCCCGGTGAGGTCACGAAGGTCGTCGACACCATAAAGAACAAAACGAGCTGAAAAATAATATCGATGAGCGGTGTGACATCCACACGGGCCGCCTCTCGACGCGAGCGACGGAAGTTCACGAGTCGGACTCCAGCTGATCGAGAAACTCGGAGCTCGCCTGCTCGAGCTCCAACGCGAGGCCGTCAATCCTGGAAAGCAAATACCGATGTCCGATCAGGGCAGGGATGCCGACGCTGAGGCCTGCAAAGGTGGTCACAAGCGCCTGAGAGATGCCGCCTGCCAGACTGGACACCACGCCGAGGCCCTGGTCCTGAATCACCTCAAAGGTGAGGATCATGCCCAGGACTGTGCCCAACAGCCCGAGGAGAGGCGCGATCGCTGCGATGGTTCCCACAACCTCCGTGTTGCGCTCCATCTCCGCAAGCTCGCGTCGGCCCGCCTCTTCTACGGCCTCTTTGATGTGTGCACGAGGCTTGCCCTCACGAAGGAGGATCGCCTCGGCCAACCGACACAGAGCGAGGTCGTGTTTTCTGCACAACGTGAGGGCATCGGAACGTCGCTTCTGTTTGGCCAATTCCACCAACTCCACACGAACATCCCTCGGAATGATCCGTGGAGTTCTCAGCGCCCAGTAGCGCTCGAGAAAAAAGGCCAACCCCACCACGGAGCAGAGGGCAATGGGCACCATGATGGGGCCGCCCTGTGCAAGAAATTCGAACACACATCCTCCTTAAAGGAACATCTGCAACGTACAATCGTTTCCAGTGAGGGAGAGTACCCTCGCGTAGCACGTCCATCCAGCATGACTTCCACGAAGACCACAACCACAGGCAAGACCAAACGCTTGCGTCGCCTCTTTGGAATCGGCGCCACGGTTGGTCTCGCAGGCCTCCTCGGGAGCACCTTCAACGCCTGCTATGTCGCGCGATCCACCTGGTTTCAAGCGGAGCTTCTTCTCGCCCGAGAAGCAATCGACGACGTTCGTGCTTCCGGTGTACTCACCGAGGATCAAATCCGGAAGCTCGATTTGATCGCGGACGTCAAGGCGTTCGGCGAGGAACTGGGCCTGTCAGCCACCGCCAACTACGATCGAATCGCTTGGGAATGGGATCGCACCATTTGGAACCTCAGCGCCTGCGCCCCCCTTTCCTTCGACTCCAAGACCTGGTGGTTTCCCGTGGTGGGAACCGTTCCTTACTTGGGATTTTTCAGGCGCCAAGATGCCAACAAGTGGCTCGACCGACTCAGTGAGGAAGGGCTCGATGTCTACCTCAGAACAGCGGGAGCTTACTCCACCCTCGGCTACTTCGAGGATCCCATTCTGCCCGGAATGCTCGAGTGGGAAAACGATGCCCTCGCCAACACTGTCCTGCATGAAATGGTGCATGCTACCGTATGGATTCGAGGATCCGTGGCCTTCAATGAGTCCTTGGCGAGTTTCGTGGGGAATGAGGCCTCCAAGGACTACCTCATCGCCAAGCATGGGCCCGAGGCCGATGAGGTCCGAGAAAGCGAGGAGCGTCGTGCAGACCGACGGGCATGGCGGAGCCTCCAGCAAGAGCTTTTCGGCGATCTCAACTCCGTCTACGCCAACCCCACCCTGAGTCCGGCCGACAAAAGACTCATGAAGGAACACCTCTTCAACACGCTGGTCAATCGTGTCGAACGCATCCCCTTCCATCACCCGGAGCGTTTCGTGGATGCCGCAACAAACGGGACATGGAACAATGCGAGATTGATGCAGTTCAAGGCCTACAACTCCTATCAGCAGGAGTTTGGCGCCCTGCTCCAGAGTGTGGATGGAAACTACGTTCAATTCCTGGGCAAAGTGAATGAAATCGTGTCCGGGGCGTCGGACCCCTTTGAGGCCCTTCTCGACGCAACGCGTGTACAAAATTTTTGAACACCGTCAAGAAAACAACCGCCTGATCCGAT
>JAYXVV010000087.1:0-4962 GCA_036021505.1 Myxococcota bacterium
GTTGGAAGCGCTGTCATCGGGAACGCCCGCGGTGTCCGCCGAATCCCCAGCATCCCCTTTTCCGCACGCCACACCCCAAACCAACGCACCCCAAACCCAGAAACGACGAGCCATAAAATCCTCCAAACCAGGCAGGGCAATCCCGCTTGTCCACCCCAAGAATCGGATTCCTTGCACCCGCTGTGTGCAAAAAACGTGTGCTTCCAGCGAAGCTCTTCCGAACTGGGGATTAGGCCACTGGTTTTGAATCAACCCCGACGCCGCTGGTGGCCTCGAAGCACAAAAGCGGCCCAGGCCACCACAACGACATCCTGAAACAGGACAAATGCGGAGAGAGGCTGGGCGGCAAAAACTCCGAAACACGTGCAGTTCCCAATCGGAAGATCCAGCCAGTAGGCACGGCCATTCAGGGCGGTGTAGGCCAAACTCAGGCCCAAGAGAACGCCGATGCCCCATCCGAGGCCACGCCTCGCACTGCCCGGTCTCTGACCGCCTAAAACCAGCAGACCCCCCCCAAGCTCCAGCAGCATCCACACCCAAGAGACCAGCACAACGCTGATCCCCCCTGGCCACTCAAAGGCCTCGAGATCGCGCTGATACCCGGCCATGTCCGCCAGCTTCCCGAGCCCCTGAAGGGCGAACAATCCTCCGAGGATTCCTGCCACAAGTCGATCGCGATTCATGAAGACTCCCTCTCTTCGCCATGGTCTCGATGCATGCTGTCCATTAGAACGGGCTCGGCTTTTCTGGAGAGATCATGCCTGGCGAACACCACCTTCCAGCCCTGCTCAGACACCTCAGTCCGGTTCTTGATCCCCAAACCTACGTCTTCTGCACGCTTCCGCCGGAAGACAGCCTCCCGCAGGCGAAGCTCACACCCCTAGCAACCGTCCTCGAGCCCGAGGGCTTGTCAGTGGTGGTGCCCAAAGCGCAAGCGGAGTCCTACCCGTTGGGCTTCGAGGGGACCTTCCGATGCATCCGATTGGATGTGCACTCGAGCCTGGAATCCGTGGGGCTCACGGCGACCGTCGCCACAGCCTTGGCCCGAGAAGCCATCAGCGCCAATGTGATTGCTGGCACCTTCCACGACCACATCCTCGTGCCCGAGCAGGACGCCGAGGACGCACTGCGCATTCTTCACAGGCTCAGCGAGGCCGCGTCCAATTCCCCCGCAGAGGATCCGATCCGATGAAATCATGGCCGTATTCCCGACTCCCCATCCTTCTTCTTGGCCTGAGCGGCTGCGGTCCTCAAGAGTCCTTGGACTCCTCGCCAGCCGATGTCCAGGACACCCTCGGCTGTCGGGCTCAACCTCTTGCGGAGAACCGCGATCGACTCGTACTGGTTCAGACGCCGTACGATCAAGACGCTGCCGCATCGACTTCCTGGCAGGCCCTCCTCTTGGACGAGAGCGGAACACTCGATACCCTGGAGCGTCCCTTTGAGCTTGGCCGAGCGCCACGGGGCAATGCGGTCTTCACCCCGGACGCCAGCATGGCCTTTGTTGCCCAAGAAGACGGCAGCATCGGGATCCTGTCATTCGATGAAAATCATGAGATCACCGTCGAGAATCCCGCCTTTGGTGGTGAGTTTTATGCCAGCAGATTGACCGTCGATCCGAGCGGTGAGGTGCTGTGGATTGTCGATCCAAACTGGCCAGAAAACGGCGGAGGGATCTACCGGTCGGAGATCGACTGCAGCGCCAACACCCTGTCGACCCCCGAGAAAATCTTCAGCAGCAAAAACGCGAGCAGCCTCATTCTGCTGCCCATGGATGACCCGGAGAAACGAGAGGCGATCCTGATCGGTCGGGAGGCCGCCGGGAGTTCCTCGAGCTCTGAAGCCGTTCTGGTGGATCTGCTGGCGCCCGATGCTCCCGCAGTCGAGGGAGAGCTCTTTGGTGATGAGGAGGCCATTGCTTCCGATGCAGTCCATCTGGCGGGTACGGATTTCACACTCGTCGCTGATTTTGCGGCATTCTCCTCCGCGCCCAATCGGGTTGCGGTGGTGGATCACAGCGCGACTTCCCTGCGGACTCTGCAGGTTCTCGAGCCCCTCCTCGACCCGGTCGACTTGGTGGCCTCAGCCTTTGGCGACCAAGTCCTGGTGCTCTCCGGCTATGGCGACGCCATCATTCCCCTGGTGATCCAAGACTCGGACACCGCCCCCTTCGCCATCGGGCCCGAGCCCACCACCGTCAACGGAAGCCCCCAGCTTCCGACCGCCGCCGATCAGGTCGCTGTCGGGGATCTTAAAGGGCTGGTTCTGGTGTCGGAAAACCAGGGCATTCGACTGCTTCAACTCGGAGAGCAGGCCTCGATTGAGGAGGTCGGCTTCTTTTCGATCGGTGAGAGCTTTAAGGGCATTGCAGGGGCCATCGGCATTGCGCCCTGAGGCCCTGTAAACAAAAGGCCTGTTCGGACGGCTTGCGGATCCCCTACACTGCACTCTCCCGATCCCCCCATTCCTGCTGCCCCGGAGCTGCCCCGTGACGCGCAAGCTTTTGACTCCCCTTGGCCTCTGCTTTCTTCTTGCCTTGGGCTGCAGCGGCACGCTCGAGGACAGCGGAGACACGCAAGACTCCGACACAAACGCCTCAACCCCCGGCGAGTGCAATTCCGGTGAACGGGTGGAAGACAACGCGTGTGTGCCCTGCGAGCCGGGCCAGGTCAACGAGGCGGGCGACCCGATCGACGGAGAAAACACCGCGTGTGACCCGTGCGAACCCGGAAGTTTTTCTACCAGCGGCGAGGCCTGTGAGCCGTGCGAGCCTGGCAGCATTGCTGGGGCCGAAGCCGAGGCCTGTGAGCCCTGTCCGGAGGGAACCTATGAACAGGAGAACGAGTGCCTCGAGTGTCCTGAGGACTTCACCTCGGAGAGCGGCGAGACCGCTTGCTTCCTGGCCCCGGCCTCCGGCCACCTGGACATCCGAGACTACGGCTACCTCTTCTGGCCGGGCAACCACTGGGTGAGCTGGGGAAGCTACTTCAACGTTCAGCATGTGCAGACGGGCTTCTACGGCATGGCCTTCGATGTCGGCACAGGCAGCTTCGATCACTTCGGGTTGATTGCCGAAGAGTTCAGTGCCACCGAGGCCCTCAGCCAAGACAATGCCGTGGTCACCGATCTGCCGACAGCCTCCATCCAGTACGCCCTGGTCAAGAGCGGCAACGAGCACCGCGGCGCCCAGCAGTTCTTGGGCTACGACGGATCGAGCACGAACCCTTCCGGTCTGATCGACATGGGCCGCTACATGCAGCGGGTGGAGATCCCCCAGGTCACCTACGCAGACAGCGAGGGCTACACCGGTGCCATCCAGCTCGCCGCCCTGCCACGGCACTTTGTGTTGACCCACCGGGTGAGCAGCAGCTCCGGTGCCGAGGATCTCACGGTCAGCATTGAGATCGAGGGCGATGCCATCGAGCGGTACACCGAGCGCAGCTTCGTCGAAGGGAGTCGCGCCCTGTCCATCGCCGATGAGAACGGCGAGGGCTGGACCTTTGTGTTGCCCGAGGGAGACGGCCTGAGCTCGGAGATCGCCGAGTTTGGCAACGGTGGCCTGAGCTTCAAGACCACCTTTGAGAACGCCGCAGCCGACGAAATCATGGCGCTCACGCTCACCGGGGTGCCCTCCCATGCCGCGACCGACGCCTACATCGCGATGATCCTCAACCCCGAGGAGGCAGTGACGGTCTCCTACGCGCAGCTCAACCGCGACGGCAGCAGAGCAAGCGCCCTGGCAGACGCCCCCTGGGATGCCCAGCGAGGAGCCTTTGTGGTCTCGCTCGGCGACATGACCGATCTGGGAGCGCCCACGTGGCCCGACTGGAACGATGAGAGCTACCACAACTGGTACAACCGCCACCACGTCGCCATCGCGCACACCCTCTCCGAGGCCGTCAGCGTACCGATCGCCTTCGACGGCGGAAAGAGCACCGCCTTCTACATCACCGGCGGATCTCCGCTCTTGCGCAGCACCGAGGGCGAACCCCTCGGTGTTCCGGTTCAGATCTCAAAGAACTGGCACGAGACCCCCTACTGGTACCACCTCTACAGCACTCTGGTGGTCGAGCCGGGCACCTTCGAGTTTGAGCACACCTTTGCGCATGCCAAGTGGGGCACGACCTACGCCGCACAGCACGCGCAGCTCGCCCTCATCGGCTGGGGCCAGAACCAGCAGTGGGATGAGTCCTCACTTGGTGCCTGGGGCGAGTCGATCACCTACGATCCCGACCTGACGCTCGCCCGAGGACAAGTCGACGATGTCCGGCCCTTCCTGGTTCAGTCCGCAAGCAAGTGGAACTGGACGGGCAATGTGGGCGGTGCGAGCTTTCTCGTCTACGAGCCGAGCGAGGGCTACTCTTCGTTCGCGTCCCACCAGATGACTCGGATGCGGACCCACTACGAGTACACCGGACCGAACCTCACCCATGTGCTCTACTCCGGGATTTCACGCGACGGGAAGATTGAGAGCACGGTGGCCACCCAGCTCGGCCGCACCGACGACATGGTCCGTGCCTACTACCACCTGAGCTACACCTTCTTGGAAGACGTGAACTACGATCGGATCGCATTCTTTCAGGTGGCCGCCGACCGCTACAGCGACAACGGCTTCACCCGTTTCGCCTACGGCAATGAGGAGCAGGCCCTGTACAACGAGGGCGTCCCGAACCACACCAGCTCCGGCTACGCCAACGCACAGGACCGTGGCATTGAACTGAGCGGCGATGCTCCTTGGGTGATGCTGCTCGAGAGCGTCCACACTTCCGGCTCCCTGCCGGAGCACGTTGCCAACGTCGGCTTCATTGTGCGCGACTACCGTGCCGATATCGGTGGGGAGGTCACGACCACGCCGCATGTGAACATCGTCCAGACCTACAACGGAGGGTGGTCCCAGATGGGCTTTGAGCTCGGAGTGCCCTACGACGCTTCCTCTCCGATCATTCCTGCCGGCAGTACGCT
>JAYXVV010000088.1:0-10816 GCA_036021505.1 Myxococcota bacterium
CTGCAGCTTGAGCAAAAGCTGGAAATTGCGTTCCACACCTGTCCAGGCATTTCGAGCAGAGAGCTTGCGCATTTCTTCAAGAAAACGCTGGTGCTCTGCAGCCTCTCGCTCTCCCGCGAAAGAAGTCTCCGGAAACACCGTCGCAAAGCTCGCGAGGGCAATCAACATTGAGAGCGATTTACGCATCAGGGCTCCCCTTTGTTAGCAATCCTATCGGATTCCGACGCGGTTGTGTGGTGGCTTGAACTACGATGACCGGAACGAGCAAGTTGGAGCAACCCTCACCGGATGTGTTTGCACAGAATTCTCGTGTCCTCCAAGAGACAGAAACGCCGTTTCCACAGCCGGCAACCGCTCGACGAAAGCTCACTCCTCCGGCAGAGGATAGGACCAGGGGTCGAAGAGCATTTTGGAGTAAGGGTGAGTCGGCTGACTCTCCCGGAGGTCCACTTCCTCAATCACACGCCCTTCAAGCATCACGAGCACCCGATGAGCCCAGCGGCGCGCTGCCGACATATCGTGGGTAACCAAGATGCAACCCGCATCTTGGGGGAGGTTGCCAACCAAATCCTCAAGAACCGACTCGCGGCGGTCCGGCTCCAACCCCGAGGTCGGCTCGTCAGCAACCACAAGTCGCGGTTTCAGCGCGAGCACTCGAGCGAGGGTGACCCTTCTTTGCTCACCGCCCGACATTTCTCGGGGTAAGGCCCCATAGCGCTCAGAGAGCCCCAGCCTGTCCAGCATTTCCCTCGCCTCGACATTGGCTGTCGAACGGTCCATGTTGCGCAGGACACGCAGGGTTTCAGACACAGCCTCCAGTGCAGTTTGCTGGGGGTCGAGCGCACTCATGGCATCCTGTGGAACGTACTGGTAAGGCAAGCGATGGGGATGCCTCTGCTTCTCGCTCAACCCGTCCCAACGGCGGCCATCCAGGTGAACACTCCCTGCTGTGGGCTCTTCGAGGCCGAGAATGATCCGGGACAAGGTGGTTTTTCCTGAGCCCGACTGCCCGACCAATGCAACCACCTCGCCTTCATCCACGTGAAGGTCCACCCCACGAACAGCGAGTACAGTTGTCTTCGGCGACCAAGGAAGCGGACCGGGAAGCTGGAAGGCCTTCTCAATCTTTTCTGCTTGGACAATCGCGCTCATTCGGCCTCCTGCCTCGTCCGTACGATCCGAGCCCCGATGCGTTCCACAGTCTCGTCTTGGTGAGAGATCAACAAAAGACCACAGCCTCGTTCCACACAGACCTTGAGAAGAAGTTCGGTCACCGCTCGTGTGAGGATTGGATCCAGCCCAGTCTCCGGCTCATCGGCAATCACGAGTCGAGGCTGAGGGGCTACAGCGATCGCGAGCGCGGCACGCTGACACATCCCGCCTGACAACGCTGAGGGCAGAGACTTCGAGCAGTATGCAGGCAGCCCCACCTCTTTGAGGCACTCCGCGACAGCAGCCCCCACACTGGACGGCGGGCTTTGCCGCCGGGCGATGGCCAATGCCAACTGCGAACCGATTGTCCGCGAGGGATTCAAAGCGGAGGATGCAAGTTGAGGAGAATATGAAAAATAAGCGCCACGCAGCGGAGCTGTGCTCTTGAGGAGTGCAGCATTCGCCCGATCCCCCTGGCCCACCACTGGAGCCAACCAGTCCGTCTCATTGAGGGCGGGGTAGCGAAGACTTCCCGCGACAACGCGAAGACCGGGATCCACCTGACCCATGCACGCACGCGCACTCAGCGTCTTTCCGGAGCCCGATGGGCCCATGAGGGCGGTCACCTCACCCGGTTGGACAGACACGCTCAGACCCTGAATGAGGGTCCTCTCTCTGTGCTTGATGTGCAGCCCTTCCAACTCAATCAGTGCTGAACTCATCGTGCCCTCCCTGCGTAGACCACCGAGCGCACCACAATGAGAACCAGGGCAACCAGTGCCAAACCAAGGAGCAGAGAGTGTCCCGTGGGTTCATTGAGTGCCAGATAGGAATAGCCATCGTAGAGAATCCCAGCCCAACCTTCTTCCTGAGAGCCATGCGTGAGCTCAGAGATATCGGTCTGCATCATGCTCACATAGGACAGCGCCATCTCCAGAAAGATGACCTGCGCAAAGGTCTCAGCCGCCTGCCGAATCAAGACGGGGCGAAGGTTGTATCCGAGAATATGTACCAGATAGATGCGCCGTCGCGAAAACCCATGCGCCCGCATCGCTTCTACGAAACGAGAGCCTCCGAGTCTTGATGCCACGGATGCCGCTTCGTCCATTGCGCCGGGTGCCGTGAGCAGCGCCCAAGCAATCGCGATGGGCATCAATCCACGCCACTCCTCAGGCAGCACACGGACCACGACAATCACAACAACAAGCCGGGGCAAAGCCCCAAGAATCTCCCCAATCACCTGAACGGCAGTGGAGAGCCGGTTCGACTGTGTACACGCCAGAAGCCCACCGAAGGCGCCTAAAATCATCACGATCAATGCCGCAATCAAACTCGGGCCCGCCACGATTCGAGAACCTTGTTGCACGAAATCCAAAAGAGGACGCCCAAAAGAATCCGTTCCCAAGGGCGGCGCCGCAAATGGTCCAACCGCCCCCTGGACGCTCCCGTCCTTCGCGGTCAAAAATTCTGGCGCAAAGAAGCCCGGCAGGACCAAGATGGCCATGCCGACCAAGAAGATTGCGAGGGCGACACGGCGACTCATCCCACCCCTTTAGGACTCTTGCGAATGAAAAGCGCAACCCCGATTTCCAAGACCGCCTGCAGCAAGAGCATCATCGAAGAAATGACGACGTAGAAGAATGTGCACGCCATCACCAACGGAAAATCCTGTTTGAGAGCCCCCACGACCAAGAGCTCACCCACGCCGTTGATCTTGAGAATCATCTCAATGATGATCGCGGCTGAGAGGAGGCTCAGCATTCGAGCACGCACCTGGCCCACGAGACCCGGTAGGGTGTTGGGAAGTATGTTCATCAGCGTACCCTCGCCGCGGAGTATCGCAATCTGCACATAGCGGCGACGCCCCTCGGTCTCAATCACCTCATCAACACCATCAATGGTCCCGGAAAGTGCGGCGTCGGCGATCGCAAGAATTAACGCCCCCATCGCAACCTGGGTCCATGTCGTCTCCATAGCGCTTGGGTTGATGTAGACGGTGTACACCGCAATGGCGGCAAGGGACAGCACCAGGCCCGGCAGGAGTCCAACCAAGCGAATGCCCGACTTCAGCCACCTTGGAATCCAGCCTCTCGCTGTGAGGAAAGCCCCGGCCAGAATCAACAGGGCCCCCAGCAAAAACAACTTCAGCGTGAATCCCACGCCAGACTTCAGCAGGTACGAAACCTCTTCCCCCGACTGGAATGACCAGGAGCGTCCAAAATCTCCGGAGACCATCGAGGACATCCACTCGGTGTAGAAATGCAGGGGGCCTTGATCCAAGTTGCGGTCTTGGATCATCTGCAGCATGCCTTCACCACTGCAGTCCGGACAGACGTTGCTCGCGGGGTCTCCAGGCATTGCCCAGATCATTCCAGCAATCAGCAACGGCACCAGGAAAGGAAGCGCCACTGCCAACACCAGACGCACGACCGGCCGGATCCACCACCTCTCCAAAAGCTCTCTCCCCTGCCGCTACTGGATGTACTTCCAGGAATCGAAATCAGTCCAGTAATAGTACGCGGAAATCATGTTGCCCCGAACGCTCGTCTGCCACGCTGATTTGGTGTCGAGTTTCCAGAGGAACAAGTAGGGCAAATCATCGGCCAAGACCTCATGGAGCTCGTGGTAGGCGTCTTGGGCCTGTGTGTCCGTCCGGGCCCCATCGAACTGCGCAAGCAAGGTGTCTACGGCCGTGCTGGAGTAGTTAAAAATGTTCAGCCCACCCCGACCACCTGTGCGGGTATGGAACAACGGATTGACATCCTCGACAAGCCCGAAAGACCACTTTCCGATGATGAGGTCGTAATCCTCGGCTTGGCCTGTCACAACCATCCGATTCCACTCGTCTGTGCTGATTTTGTGCTGTTGACGCTGAAACCCAGCGGCACCCAGCTGGTTGCTCACCTGTGACAGCAGATCCGGGGCTTCCACGTCGAGCGAGGCCTTGATTCCAATCTTCAAGTTGACCGGCTCCCCTCGGTAGTGCCAGGTTCCCCCCACTTTTCGCATCCCACCCGCCTGTAGCAGGGAAAGGGCTGAATCCAAATCGGCAGTTTCCTGAACCTCAACCGCACGGTTGTAGTACGGCGAGGTCTGGACGAATGGTCCGGAAATGAACTCACAGGGTGAGTTCTGCTCCCCCTCTTCCACACCAATGGACAGTTTGCGGAGCTCTGTCCGGTCAACGATGCTGTTGAGCGCTTGACGCACCCTCTTGTCGGACAAGTGCTTTTTGTTGGTGTTGACGGCGACAAACCACCACGACCGCAGATCATACGACTTCAGCGAAAGCTCATCTGAGGCCGAGACATCCGCTCGATAGGGAGGAGGAACCGTGATGATGCCCTGCACGCCATTGTTCTGGAGCGTTCGCACCTGGACCAGCGGATCTGCGCCCTCCTGGAGACTCATCTGGGGCACCTTTGCCTGGTGATGGGCATTGGGTACCGCATTGAAGCTCACTCCGCGACGACCCCGGTTGCCCTTGAGCGGCCCCGTGCCCATGGGCCGGTTGGAGAACTCGTGATCCGGTGAAATCGCGGTGTTCCCCTCAAAGGAGTGCGAGGGCATCACGTAAAAACCCAGACGGTTTCGAGGGTTGTGGAAAATCTTGGTGAAGCGCACCAGAGCAATGTTTTCTTCCTTCACCTCGCAGCCCGCAAAGACTTCGCGTTGTTTGGCGGCAATGGGGCTCGGCGTCCCCTCATCCAGCATGGCATCAATGGTAAAGCAGACATCTGCAGCAGTGAATGGGGTCCCATCATGCCACTTCACCCCGGACTTGAGCGTCAGCTGCATTGCACGCCCACCTTCACTCATCTGCCATTGGTCCACCAGGCGGGAGACCAGTGAGTTGTTGATCGGCGAGTGAAAATACAGGCGGTCAAAAACCAGCTCGTTGACCCGTGTATCCACCATGGACTTGGCATAGAGCGGGTTCATCGAGGTGGGCAGCGCCTCCTCGTAAAAATTCAGGGACTGGCCCGTGGTCAAAAGAGCTGCAGAGAGTCCTGCAGCGGCGAGCAGCGAGTTTTTTTTGATTCCCAAAACAAAAACCTCTAATGCATCGGCATGCCGGCACCGGCATCCCGACTGACTCGAAGAGAAAGTGCGTTCAATGAAATACGAATGGCATCGGTGCCAGGAACGGAGAGGCGCTGGCCGTGCAACAGGTCCTGAGCCCGCTGCGTGTTGCGGTTGCTGGTATCCCACGCCGCCATACTGAGCTGAAAGACAGGGTCGATTGAAGGGCCCGTCGCATTGTCGAGCGCCGCCACCCTCAGGACTCCTTCCGCTTGTTCATCTCCTTGGTACTGAGCGAGCCGAATCCCGGCACGAAGAACCCCTACCCGTCCAAGATCCGCAAGCATGGGGTGATCCGCTGAGGCGCCAGAAGCCGCCTCCATGGCCCCCATCAACTGCTTGTGGAGACCGTTGGCTTGGTCCAGCACGCACTCGGAGTCCACCTGCTCACCACTGCAAGGGGCGAGCAACTGTGCCAGGGCAGACCGGTCCGCAAAAGTGGCAAGGTCCACAGAAGATGGCTCGGCCGACGCCAAGGCCCCAACGAACTCAAGATCCCCTGAGGTCATCCACGGACTCAAAAACATGCCCTCCGCCGAAAGCTCAGACACACCGCTGGAACGCTCCCCGGGGAGTCGCCAAGGGTTGATCCACATTGCGGCGGTCGGGTCGAGCGACATGGCTGCGGACTCATGCCACTGGGAGAGGTGAAGACTCAGTGCGGGATCACTGGCCTCAACCTTTCGTTCCCCGACCTGTTCCGGGAATTCGTAGTGAGGGTCCGCCGGCAGCACGGGCAGTGTCCCCACTGCGGGCTCACCGAGATTCATCCCGGTCGCCCCACCTGGACCCTCCGTCGTCCACTCCTTGGCCGCCTGCTTCAATCCCTCAACCTGGGTCGAACCGCTCACCACTGCCTCGAGGCTCTGGAGGGCCAATTCCCGTTGATTGTGTATCCAGCGTGCAGCGCCGAGGAGGTACTCCGCCTCAAGCGGATCGCCCTCTCGCGCCTGTCCCTCGCCGTAGGTCTGCTCGATGGCATTGGCCTGCAGGAGGGCTGCCTGTCGGTAGGCCGCCGAGAGCTCCGCATGCATGCGGGCTTGGAGCTTCGAGCCGCCAAAGGCGGGAAGAGATGCCGAGTAGTCTTTCTTGAAGTACGCACCCCAGCCTGCTTGGGACGCCATTTCACCCATAGCCTCCGGACTGGCGAAAGCCACCTGCCACGACTTTCCCAGGAGCTCGGGGGAGACCTGCACTGCCGTCGTGGTTGGGGCGACTTGCGAACGCTCTGCACCGCCTCCACACGCCACTAACAATGGTGCCAACAAGACCTTCAAAATCACTCCTTGCAGAACTTTTTGGAGCCTGCGGTCGAGACACAGAGCGCCATGGCTTCGGAGGTGTTCTGAGACGTCGCACGCGCAAAATCAAGCCACTCTCGTGCGAGGCTTTTGGCTCGGGCCCGACTGCCCTCTTCTTTTCCTGCAAGTTCTTCCCGGTCCGCACCCGCGTTGAGGAGATCCTCATTGGCCCGCTGCCACAGACGATTTGCGGCGTGTGCCCGAAGTTTGTGGAGGTCATACACTCGGCGCGTGTAGGTCGGACCCGACCAGCGCGACTTTCTTTCCAGAGCGTTGTCTGCCCAACGAATCACGCCATGTGCGCTTGAAGTTCCACGCTTTTTGGAGAGATGAAGTGCATACTTCAGGCACATGTCCGGGTCAGACCGATCGATGTCTTCCAAGTGACGTCGCATCAATCGGGGCCAATCACCATTGCTGGACGCTTCCGCGTTCACCAACAGAACCCTTGAGATCTTGTTCTTTTCAGTCTGGGAAGACTCGGACCCGATTCGGGTCTCCAGGCAAGCGAGATGTGCCTCCGAGAGGGCCCCCAACAGCGCTGCGCCTTCCAGCTGCCGCAAGTCCTCGCAGTCTGCAGGCGGGAGAGCGGCAACAGGCTCGGGCTCCTGAGGTTCTGGAGCAGGACGGGTAACCGGCGGTCGTGTCGGAGGCGGGTCGCGAGGAGGAGGCGGCGAAACAACCGCTGCAACATCGGGCGCACGCCCGCTTGGTCCACTGGATCCTGTTGAGGGGCTTGCTGCTGTGGAGGACCCGCTCGACTGTATCGGTTGAGTCGTCTGCCGATCCGGCTCAAAGAGCGGATCGTTCCATCCCTGGTCGGGCTGCACCGGTTCGGCCTCAGCCAACCCGTCTTCAAAACCCATGTCATCCGCAGTCCGGTCGGGCTCGGGATCGGGCTCGGGTTCCGCTGCCTGGGGAACCTCTTCAGCGCCGTACACGGAAAGCCCCCCATGAACGGAAAACGCAGGGAGAGGCTGCAAATCAAAGAACCCCAACCGCGCCCCGGAGGGCATCATGCGGCCGGCCGCGTCCTTCACAGGACCGACCGACAACTCCTCTCCTTCAACAACGCAACCCAGACTTCCGTCTTGGCAGGCTCGGTCGCTCACCATGGAGCTGGAAAGCTGCCCTTGGGCCCAGGCTGCACCGAGCCCGACCAACCCGCATCCCACTGCGATTGAAAGACTTCGTCGCATCAGTTTGCTGGCCCCCCGCCACCTTCGCCGGAATCAATCGGAGCATCCCGTCCAAATGACATCATGGGTTCATCAATCGTCAGCTCCTGCATCTGCAGCTTCTTGAGGCTCACTGAGAGTGCATTTCGCCTGCGGCGAACCTGATATTGGACCACCTGCGACTCGTAGTTTGGAGCCGACACCTCGAGGTAGAGCAAGAGCCCAGGGGTGAAGATCAACTCCGAGCCATCGGGCATGTAGAGCACCTCTTCTTCCCAAGTACCGGTGACCGCATTCACGCGATGTCGCTCTTCCTCCTCAGGGTGTCGGATGACTGCGGTGGGGATGGGCTTGCCGTCCTCATCGACAACCTGAACCTGGATCCGCGTCCCCACTCCGTCCGCGGAGGGGGTTGTTGCACAAGCAGTCAGCATCACAAAAAAAGCAAGAACCGCTCTCATCAGCGTCCTCCGAATACAGATTGCAGAAAGGAATCTGGGGCAAGCCGAGCCGCTGCGCCGGTCTCTCCCAGGGTGTAGGCTGCATACGCGGCAGCCGAAGTTTGATCGTCTCCAATCAACGCCAGTGCCGCCTCACGCCCGTCGTTTCCGAGAAGGTAGGCCCCCAGAGCCTTTGCGTCCGAGACGCCGCGTGGCGGAGCAGCCGAATCCATGCGACTGAATCCCCGTGAACAGGCCTCGGCATCTCCTTTCGCACAGTGAATCAGTGCCTCGGTCGCCGCCACCCGCCAGGCGTTGAGGGGGTCGACCTGTTTTCCGTGGGCAACCAGAGAACTTGCGGCCTCTGAATTGCGCTCACGCAGGGCTCGAGTGGCCCACACCAACGCTTCCTCACCCAAACGTTCCCAAGAGGACGGCAGGTCGGAAAATACAGCCACCGCTGCCTCCACTGCACTGCCGTACATTCCCATACCCCAACAGGCTTCCGCCTCTGCCAAGTCACCCCAGATCAGATCCTCCTGATTCAGGCGGTCCAGGTAGATGGTCGCGGACTCTCCTACAGGACCCGCCACGCCAGCAATGGGCTCCAAAAGTACCTTTGCGTCGTCCCAGTCGGACTGGCACAGGGCTGCCTCCGCCGCCAAGATCTGCCCCTCTGCTGTGCCCGAGGACTTTCCAAATTCCAAGACCTGGTCGCGGTTACCGGCCTCCAACGCGATGATTGCTCGCCGGGCCCGAATCGGCCCGATCTCACTGCCGGCAACGGCTTCAACCGAGGCCAAAATTCGGTCTGCCTCAGCATGGTCGCCTCGAACGAGTGCCGCATACGACGCCCCCACAGCCGAGGGAACATCCTGCGGATTGGACGCATGATTGGTCTGCCAAGCCGAGAATGCTGCATCCAGCTCGCCTGCGACCAACAACGCATTGGCATCGATCTGAGGTGGTGGAGGAACCACACTCTCCTCGCCTCCACCGCAGCCTTTTAGAAGACCGAGGCCCAAGAGTCCTGCCACTTCAAGGCGCACCCTCCGGGCACGCAACTGGTTTCTGTTTGCCATAGGCACGATGCTATCCCTGGAGAATCCAGGACCTCAAGTCCCACAGGGTGGAGCACCCGAAAGCAACCGCGTCATCCGCCGAAAGGCGAGAGGTTGAGTGCTTGCAGGAGCCCCTGCTCTTGCGGATCCGCCTCCGAGCAAAAAGCGACCCTCACATAGTCTCTGTCCGCAATGGTTGGCTGCGCGGCCTGGGGCACCTGTCGTTCTTCCAAGATGTCACCGAAAGAGGGATCATCGGGGTAAACGTACATCAATCCCAGTTCATCGAGCACCAGCTGTTCACCGAGGGCACCTCGTACCCAGACCCGAGACCGAGCGTCTCGGTACAGCAGGAGACGGGCCTCGTTGAAGGCCTCGAGAACCCGCTCCACCGGCTGTTCGAGGCTCAGCCATCGCTTTGGATCGGCATTTTGGTCCCGACCGGACACACGATCCACAAGCTGTACGTACAGGACTCCCAGCGGGGGCGTCAGCCCCTTTATGAGCGCGAAATGCAGCTCCTGGAGGCGGTCTGGCCCGCACGACACCATGATTCTTGTGGTGCCATCCGGACCGATTTCCTTGGCGTAGAGCAGTGGATTCTCGAAGCCATCTGCCTCACCATCCTCCGTCACAGAAAATGCTTTCACCGTGGGAATCAAAGAACTCTCCTGCTGTGCGTAGCTTCAGCTACTGGACTATTAGAGCGGGTGCTCACCCGTCCGCCTCTAACCCAGCAAGGAGCCCGACGGCCATGTTCCCCAGGGAATTCCACATCCGAGACATTCGAGTCGCGCCAAATGTCGTGCTGGCCCCCATGGAAGGGGTCACAGACCTCCCGTTTCGGCGTCTGATTCGACACATCGGCGGTGTTGGGCTGACCTGCACCGAGTTCATTGCCTCTTCAGGCCTCAAAAAAGGACACGGCAAGATGTGGGACATGGCTCGATTCGATGCGGACGAGCGGCCCATTTCCATCCAAATCTACGGCAAGGATCCCAAAACCATGGCGGATGCCGCCCGAATCGTTGAAGACCTCGGTGCCAACATCTGTGACATCAACATGGGCTGCCCCTCCAAAAAGGTCTGTGCGCACTCCGGAGGTTCCGCGTTGATGCGCGAACCGGCCCTTGCCTTGGAGATCGTACGTTCCGTTCGGGCAGCAATACAGATCCCGCTCACTGTAAAGATGCGTTCCGGATTCGATGCCGACAACCGAAATGCGGCTGAGCTAGCCTACGGGTGTCAGGAAGAGGGCGCTGAGGCGGTCGCGATCCACTGGAGAACTCGGGAGGATCGCTACAGCGGGCAGCGTCAGGTTGACCGAATAGCTGCTGCAGTTCAGAAACTCACCGTTCCAGTGGTTGCCAACGGAGACATCGTCGATCTTGCCTCTGCGGAGGCCATGTTCCGGGACACAGGATGTGCTGGGATCATGATCGGTAGGGGCGCCATCCGAAACCCCTGGCTTCCGATGCAGATTCAGCGCTGGCAGAACGGCCAGGAGAGCCTGGAAATTCCAAGCGCCGAACGAAAGCGGATCATGCTGAAGTACTTCAACAGCATCTTCGAGGCCTTCGACCACAACGAAAAAGGCACAG
>JAYXVV010000089.1:0-22028 GCA_036021505.1 Myxococcota bacterium
TGGAAGCGACCGGGGCCGAAAATCCGGGTGAGGTAGGTGGGGGCCTCCTCTGCGGGGTCCAGGCTGATGCAGTGGACCTGGATTCCATTCGGCCGGCCCTCCGCCACAGCCATCTCGGAATCGCGGACTCCGTAGCGGCCGCGGTATTCGCCGCGTTCTTCTGGTTTTCCATCGGAGAGAAGAAGAAGGAGACGCCGGGCTTGAGGGCGCAGTGCCAGCAGCCGAGACGCTTCCCGTATGTGCGCTCCAAGTCGTGTTCCACCCTCGGCCCGCAAGTTGCCCAGTCGCCGGAGGACAGGGTCTTCATAATGTTCGTCAAAGCCCTTAATTCTGCTGAGCCGGCAGTCTTGTGCACCGGTGCCGTTGAAGCCATAAAAGGCGTGAGGCAGGTCCAGAGTGGAGAGTGCCTCAGCGAACAACACAATGGCGCGTTGTTGTTCGTAGAGTACGGAGCCCTTCGTGGAGCCGGACAGGTCCACCAAGGTCATCACACACAGGTCTCGTCGCTGCCGAATGAACTTGCGATAGATTTCCTGCGCAGGTTCTTTTCCTGCGTGGATGTCGCAGTACGCCCGGATGGCGGAGGCCATGTCCAGTTCAGGGCCATCGGGTTGACGGCCAACCCAGCGTTCCTCGACCCTGAGTGCTGCAAAACGGCGGCGTACCAACGCGATTTCTCTCCTCTGTTGTTCACAGATGCGCTGATAATTCTCGAGTGGGCCCGAGTTGGCTGCGGGGCTGAGCACACGAACGGCTGCAATTCGGTAGGCTCCTCGGGATGCATCCCACTCGTGGTGGGCCTGGCCTTCGGAGTCCGGGAGGTCCTCACCCCCACCTTGAGTGAACGAAGAGACGTCCGCTGAGGGTGTGAAACGGCGTTCCTTGGTCTGCACGGCTGCGGCGCGTGCTGCGTCTCGAGCTGGACCGTATGCCGGCATGTCTCGAATCGACTCCTCGGGGGGAAGCGCCATTTTCTGGCGGATTTTTTCTCGAAGTCGGCTCCCGATCGCGGCTGCCTTTCGATCCTTGATGGCTTGCTTCAGTCTTCGGAGAGGAAGCTGGCCCTCACGCCAGTCCTGACCTGCTTCTTGTTGGCGAGCCTCTTCACCCAAAATCCACTCCGGACGGATGAGTCCTACAACCTCAGGAAGAGGGGGTGGACCCAAGCGGCGTGACATGAACTCATCCCGAAGACGTCTCGCTTGGCCAGAAACAACGAGGAGCGCTCCCGCTGGCTCGGGAGTTTGTCGGACGGCATCTACAGCCCGCTCAGCCGCTAAACCGTCCGGAGAGTCCGTGTTCCAGTTGAGCCCGATGGTCAGGCCATCGTAGAGCGGTGTGAAGGCATTCGGGATTCCGTCTCGGGGCACCTCAGTGAGATTGACCCGAAGTTTCCCGGCGGACTCCATGGCGGAGACCCGACGAAGATCGTTTTCAATGCCGGGAAATCTCCGGATGTAATGCTGCAGAATCCACTGGGCGGCTAGAAGGTGATAGGTCGAGCGCAGGGTCCAGTCGCGATAGAGCTCGCCGAGAAGCGCCCGATCGTGGAGAAAACCATGCTCGATGAGTCCAAGCTGTATGAGGCCCATCACCCGGTAGAGGGCGGCGTCGGATCGACTGCGGACGGGGAGAGGAAGTGCTGGTGGAACAAAAATTCTCTGGAGATCGGTGCCGCTGGGTGACCCGCCGGTGAGCTCAAAAGGAGTTGCGGAAACCATCCTCAGCCAGGCTTCAAGTCGACGCTGGAGTTCATAGAGTGCTGTGCCGGAGTCCTCTGTTCCCAGCTGCCGAGGGGGATTTCCGAAAAGAAAATCCCTCAGGTAGGCTCGCTCCACCTCATCTTCGGAGAGCTGGGAAGACATCCGCCCCGAGGCGGGGGAGTCAGTTGGCCAGGTGGGTGCACCCATGTCAGTTCAGTGTGGATTGAAGGAGATCGTCGAGAGCCTTGGCCAACTCGGGGTCATCCGTCAAAGAGCCCACCAGTGTGGAGCGGCATGCCGTTTTTAGGTCTAAGCCGGACACCACCAACTGGGCTGCATAGATGAGAATTCGTGTGGATGCCCCCTCCGCCAAGCCGTGCGCTCGGAGGTTGCGAGTGCCCCTTGCGAGCTGAACAAGCTGTTGAGCGATCTCTTGGGTACAACCGCTCTCTTTGGCCACAATTTCCGCCTCCACAGTTTCCTCTGGATAGTCGAAGTTGAGACTGACGAACCGCTGCCGCGTGGACTCTTTGAGGCTCTTGCTGACCGATTGGTAGCCGGGGTTGTAGCTGATGACGACCAGGAAGTCCTCGGGAGCCTCGAGGTGTTCTCCGATCCGTTCCAAAGGCAATACCCGCCGGTCATCCGTGAGAGGGTGGAGAACAGTCAAGATATCGGCCCGAGCCTCAACAACCTCATCGAGGTAGCAGATGGCTCCCTGCCGAACCGCCGTTGTCAGAGGGCCGTCTTTCCAGACAGTCTCTCCCCCTTCGAGCAGAAATCGCCCAGTCAGATCGGCTGCAGAGAGGTCTTCTTGGCAGCTGACGGTCACAAGCGGGCGCTTGAGCTTCTCGGCCATGTAACGGACAAACCGGGTCTTTCCGCAGCCCGTTGGGCCTTTGAGCAGAACAGGGAGTTTGTTGCCGGCAGCATGTTCGAAGACCGCAATTTCCTCGCCGGTTGGACGGTAATAGACCATGGCTGCCCCTTTGGTTTAGAGGAAGCCTATCACTGATCCGAAGGCCCTGCTTCGACCCAATTCCCGGCAGCCTCGCCTCTCTCATCGGGGCCGAGTGCGCGTTGATAAGGGGCGCCTCGAACCCACCGAGTGAACTGGTTGAATCGCCAAGCAATCCATGAGGCGACGAAGGGTCGGGCAAGACTGGGCTGAATGTAGGGGTTTTTCACGCCACCCAACTGGGCCACATAGAGCGTTTGTTCGGCTACAGATACGGGGCAACCTCCAACCCGAACGACTTGGCTTTTGCGGCGTCGAAAGATGTTGCGCAGGACGACCAGCATTTTGACGAAAATGTCGGTCATTTTGGTGTGGTAGGGGTCCTTGTGTTTCCTGGGGTCGAGGTAGAGGCTTTGCACATCGATTTCCTCGTCTCCAATCTTTCCCTTCCAGCATGCGCAGTCGCCCATGAAGATGACTTTTTCCCCAGGTTGCACATTGAGCGGCCCCTCGTAGGCCCCAAAAACAACGTGCATGGGCTTCAGTTTTTCATCGTAGTTTGTATCGATTTGACGAAGAATCTCAATGGACTCCTGGAGTGCCCCGGGGCAGCCGCCCCAGCAATAGTCGGTCTTTTCCTCGGCCGGTGGTGGGCCGGAGTAGCCTTTGATTTTGGACCCATCCAGATACGTTTCGATGCGCTTTAGGCCAACCTGAAATCCCGCTGCCTGCTGTTGAGCTTCAGCGAGGGTGACATCTCCCTCGATCGAGATGTCTTCCAGATTCAGGGAGCCCAGGCCGCGCTCCGCACACAGTGCAATGTGCTGGATCTCAGCGGGGTCGAGTCCAATGATGCGTGAACAGACCGAATCGACGGCGACCTGATTGTCGCCGAGTATCACCAGGTTCATGTCGAACGGAATCGGCGTGAGCATCCGGCCCTGACCTGCAGAGATGGCATCAATGGCCACAAGTTGGGGCTGAACGATTTCCTGAAGGTCGGCAATCTTCTGATTCAGGGCCCAATCGTGGTCGATCAAGCGATGACGGTCATCTTGGATACCGATGTAGTTCTTTAGGCTAAACGTCACCGTGGTCCAGGGGTGAGCCTTGAACTTCGGGAGGTTGATGAAAAAATCGGCCCGCGCCACGGGTTCGGGGGTGAAGACGGAGTCACGGAGACGATCCGGGTGCGTGAGCGGAATTTCAACTTGAGTGCACTCGTCAAAGAGGTAGCGTTTGGCTTTGTGCCTTTTGAGGACGGCTCCGTAGTCGGCTTGGTTCCACACCATTCGCGTGGGCATGGTGATCCCGCACCGCTCTCCGACAGCAAGTTCCGTGACCTCCTCAGGCACCATACGGTCTCTCACCGCTGCGAGGACGCCGTCCGTGAACTCCGCCCGCGTGTGGGCGTTCACAAAGGCCCGCTTTTGCACAATGACGAGATTGGGTTTGAGTAGAATGCGACCCTTTGGACGAAGGTCGAGGGCCTCCATGGTCTCACGGACAATGGTCCGTATGGCTTGAGGGTCGTACTCCGTACAGCGGCGTAAAAATACTCTGTGCATAGGATCAGTTTATGGTGCTTGGGTACCTGTGGGAAGGGCTTGAGTGCAGAGAGCGGGTTGAAGGGGGATTTCTTCGGTGAAGCCCGGGTAGGTCTCGTGAGGCCGTGTAAGAAGAACCCAGGTCAAGAGCAGTGCAGGATAAACAACGCGCTTTCGCGAGAGCGCACCCCGCGAGGCCACTCCCAACATGCAGAGCCAACTCCCGTAGAAAAACACCTCCGGCTTTGCAACTCGCCAGAAGCCCGGAACGGTATGCCAGGCCACCATGTAGATGGGATTGCTCAACTCGCCGATCAAGTTCGGGCCCAAGGAAAACACAAACAAGACACATGAAACCAAGAGGAGGACACGGTCCACGTTTTCCAGCGGTTCTCGAAGAAGCCGATGAAGCAACAGGCCGAGTGCGACAGGCGAGAGGGCCGCCCACCACTCCAGGCGATTCCACTCGAGCGGAACCAACGAGAAATGGTCCATCGATGCCCTCAATTCGAGGAATGCTTGAGGATCTCCAGGGCTTCCCCGAGAAACCAGCGCCAATTGGTAGGCCACCAACGGCATGAGCAGGGCTGCGGACAGAAGGACCGCCCTCCAGAGATTGGCGGAGCGTGCGATCAGGGCTGCGGTGCCTGCGCCCGCCGCAGCCACAAGCGCGAGGTACCAATTGATCCATGCTGCGCTGACGAAACAAAGTGCAGACAGGACGATCCAGGATCCCCCCCTGCGATGGCTTCTGAGAAGCAGGAAAGCGTATGCAGGGAGTAAGAAAATTGCTGATTTTTCAATGGTATACCAGTTCAGATCTCGAAAAATATGAAGGGTTAATCCGTAAGGCAGAGCCAGGCTGATGGCTCCTCTCCAGTCGGCGCCCAGCTCCCTGAAAAACAGTGCAGCAGTCCACCATGCCAATGCAGGCATCAGAAGGGCTTGGGCGTTGAATGGGCCGTAGCCAGACAGGAAAAGATCGAAAAACTGGGTGAGCCAGAGGTGACCCATGTGCACTCCGATCAGCTGTACCGCGCAGTCATCGAGGCTCTGGATGGGGTGCAGGAGGGAGCGGATGTGAACGCCGTCTTGGTAGTAGAAATAAGAGCCGGCTTTGTCGATGGTGGGGTAGTCGCCGTAGACGCCCTGTGAAATCATCAGCCCCAGCGGTGCGGTCAACATGAGGGTCTGCCCAAAGCAAAAGAGCCACGCTTTCGTGCGAGGAGAAAGTGCTCGGATTCGAGCCGTCGACGTAATCAGAATTCCCAGAGCGATGCACAGGAGCGTCGTCCAGGGGGAAACCGCAAGGTCGATCTGACTGGGGCTGGGAGGGGGGCCGTACACCGCAGGTGTCTCCTCTGCGCTACATTGATGGCGTGCAAACCGCTCTAATGACATGGTACCAGGAGAACAAGCGAGACCTGCCGTGGAGGCTCGAACCTTCTCCCTATCGGATCTGGCTGTCCGAGATCATGTGTCAGCAGACGCGAATCGACACCGCCATTCCGTATTATTTACGGTTCTTGGAACGATGGCCGACCGTCGAGGACCTCGCGAATGCGTCCTTGGATTCCGTTCTTCAGGAGTGGGCGGGGCTCGGCTACTATTCTCGAGCAAGAAATCTCCACAAGGCTGCACAAGCGGTAGCGGACTTGGGTGCGTTTCCCACAACCTTTGGTGAGCTTCACAAGCTCCCCGGTGTTGGGCGGTACACCGCTGCCGCGATCGCCTCGATGGCCTTTGGAGGCGACGAAGCGTTGGTGGATGGGAATGTGGAACGCGTGTTGAGTCGCTACTTTGGCTATGAGGCCGATGTTCGCAGTACAGAGGGAAAGAAAGGAATCTGGGATCTGGCGGAGAAGGTCTTGGTTCGAGGGCAAGCCGGAACCTGGAATCAAGCGCTGATGGAATGGGGGGCGCTTGTCTGTGTGCCTAAAAGTCCAAAGTGTGAGCAGTGTCCCGTTCAAAACGGCTGCGTCGCCTTCCGCGAGAAGCGTCAATCCGAACTGCCCTTCAAAGCCAAGAAAACAAAGGTCAAAGTGGTCTACGCGGCCTGCGGGGTGTTGGTGCGTGAAAACTCGATCTACCTGAGGCAGCGGCCGTCAGAGGGGCTGCTTGCGGGGCTGTGGGAGTGCCCCTCAACGCCTTTCTCTTCAACCGCAGTGACCGTTTCCGAATTTCAAGAATTTTGGAGAGACTGTGTGGGTCCGATGGGAGAGGCGGCGCCCACCGAGGTCGGTGTCGTTCGCCACGTCTTCTCTCACAGGAAGCTGACGCTGCGAATCTACGACGTTCCCGACACGGGATTCCAGCCGACCGGAGGCCGCTGGGTGGATCTTGAGCGTCCCGGCAAAGATGTGGCCCTCTCGCGTCTCACCCAGAAGGTTCTTGAGGCCTTGGGTTAGGAAGTTGGTCCTCGAGCCATGAACGGCAGGCCTCAACCTGCTCAGCGTTTCGTCCCTCGATTGTCGCGATCACGTGAAATGGCCCATCGTCAAATCGTGGGTAGGAGCCAACGGAGACGTCAGGCCAGCGTGCCTCAGCTTCCGACAGGGTGGCTGCAATCCCGACTTCGTCGGATTGAGTCACCACCTTTGCAGTGTGGACAGGCTCTCCCATCCATTTGTAGGCACCCGCCTCAAACTTGATCTTGAGGAAGGAGGGGACTCCTGGGAAGATGAACACGTTTCGTACGGAAACCAGTGGATACTTGAGGCCTTCCTCCCAGTGCAATTGCGTGCTTTTGGGAAGCCGGGCCATTTGAAGAGCAGGCTCGGGAATGGTGTCCCCAAATCGGCGCCGCATGAGCTGCACGATGTCGTCGAAGAGTACAAGGGGCTCATGAAAGGCCAAGGCGATTGCTTCTAAGGTGATGTCGTCGTGTGTTGGGCCAATGCCCCCGCTGGTGAAGACGTGGTCGAAGCGCTCACTGCAGAAACGAACTTCCTGAGCGAGGATCTCGAGGTCATCTGGGAGCACCACGATGCGCTTGAGGTCAACGCCTTGTTCCCGAAGTCGACGGATCATGTACGGGGAGTTTTCATCCTGGAACTTTCCAGCAAGAATTTCGTCTCCAATCGCGATGAAGGCAGCCGTGGGCATAAGACTCTCTGTGGGGAGTTTGAATAGGGTTCAGGTTTCTGCTCGCCAGTCCGTTCCATAAGGTTGTACAATGGGCTGTTCCAGTCCGCATGTGGAACCTTCTTAAAAACCCGGTGTCTCACCAACTGTGAAGTTCTTTCGTCGAAATCGTGGTCTCGCGCTTCGGGTATCGGTTGTCTTCCACGACACCGTCGTCGAAGACCGCGTGTTTCCTCGAGGCCAGAGGGTTGTTCTCGGGGACGGAGGAGACGTCGAGGTTCCGCCCCCAGCGGACTCTATCCAGCTCGCAAGCGTGGTCTGGGACTCCGAAAAAACGGCTCTGCTTCGACGAGATGGGGGAGGGGTGGAGCCGCTCAGTGCCCAGAAATCTGCTGAGATTTCCGCCGGTCCCGTGTCGGTTCACTGTTCTCTGGTGCCGCAATTTCGACATGCTCGTCCATCCTTGTTTGGGGAAGGAGACATCGTTCTGGCTGTTGCCATTCTCGGAATGAGCGTGCTTGCGATGCAGTTGGAGGCTCTTTTTCGAATGAACCAAGAACCGCCTCCCGCCCAAATGGCGATGGACCCCTCCGTGGAGTACATCGTCCGACTCCTCGCAGAGGACTACGATGGAGCCCAAGGTCGTGCGGCTGGGGACACCGGCGAGCAGGATTTGGATTTGGGATCGGAGGCCAAGGAGATTGACAGCTTCTTCCTGCCGTCCGGAACCATCACCGATCTCGACAGGCCTCGTGGAGGTGAGGTAGAGGGCGATCAGAACCGTGTTCCTGAGAGGGAGGAGTCGGGTGAGGGTGAGTTTCAGCCCCTTCCCAGTGAGGATTCGGTGGCACCTCTTGAGGTTCTGGCGCTGGAGGACACTGACGGTGGAGAGCGAGAGATCGCCAGCCAAAGCTTTGATGAGCGGTTCCAGCCCCTTCCTTCCGAAAAGGACGATGCGCCTCTGTCTCCCACCGAGGAGCAGCAGGGTTGGGGCTTTTACGACTGGTACGACACCCGGGACGCTCGGGTAGACCGGGACGCGATCGATTCAGAAATCGAGATGGCAAGAGAGCGGCTGGCCATCGATCCGGACAGCCCCTGGGCACTGACGCAGCTGGGATACTACCAGTACCTCGCCTTTGACTACGAGGGCTGCAAGGAGACCTATGCCCGCTTTATTGAGCTCTATCCGAGCGAGGCAGCGGGCTACAACAATCTGGCTCTTGTGTACAAACGCCTCGGGGAGTATCCTAAGGAGGAGGCTCACTATCGGTTGGCCTTGGCACTTGATCCAGAAGACACCTACGTCCTCAACAACCTCGCTGTAAATCTTGCCCATCAGGGCCGATTCGACGAGGCCCTCGGCATTATGAAGCGACTCCGTCAAATCCAGCCAGATGACCCCTACGCAGATCTGCACCGGTCCAAGATTGCGGCGAGCATGGGTGAGGACGGAGAGGCGTTGATGCACCTGGAAAACGCACTGGTGGGCATGGCCAAGCTCGACACGCTCCACCACATTGAGTTCCGCCAAGACATACGGGTCGATCCATCGTTCGAAACGCTCCGGGAGACGGAGGGCTTCTCGAGTGTGCTTCTCCAGTACTATGGAGAGGACGCGCTGCCGCTCCTCGCCGGGCAGGGGGAGGAGAGCGATGGCTAAGCTGCACGTCATCGTTTCCTACCACGGCCAGGTAATCGACGACCAGGTGGTGAAGGTTCAGGACTCGGTTCGCCTTGGCGAACGCAGAGATGCTGTCGTGGCTTTCCCCGGAGCTGACATTCTGGTGACCCAGGTGGACGGCGACCTCTGTTGGCGAGGCCGTCGCCTGAGAGAAGGCGACCGGGCAAGTCTTGCGCTTGGCGATTTCGTCGTTGATGTGGAACACATCTGGCCGGAACGGATGAACTACAGTCAGGCATTCTCGGGTCTGGACCTCCGCTTCGTGTTGGTGTTGCTGGGGGTTACGGTGAGCGGGATGTGGGTGGATACCTTCAACCGGGTCACTCGGGATTCAAGTCGCGGCGATTTCCTCACGGAAATCGGAGACTTTCGGGACAGCTACCCGGAAGATGCTCCGTGGGTCCAACAGGCGGAGCGAAGCGCGGCGGTTCAATCGGTGGAGTCAGAAGAGGTGTTTCTGGTGAACCCGGATCTCTGGGACGGTCCTCGAGCGCAATCGGACGACGAGCGTACTGGAGTCGCTTTCTACGACTGGTACCGGCGAGGGGTGGACGTCCCCTACGTCACCGTTCGAAATGTGGGCGCAGCGGGGTTGTCGGCACAGGACCACGAGTCCCTAGCTCTGGCCTCCTACGCCGCAGACAACTACGAGGCGTCGTTGTCGCACTTCCAGTGGCTCGAAGCTCACCATCCCGAGCAGAGCAAGTGGATCGAGGGGGTGGCGGCCAGTCAAAAACGGCTTGGGATGCATCAGCTCGAGGGGCGGAGCTACCAACGTATTCTGGAAATTCATCCAGACCATCTGGTGGCCATGGGCAACCGTGCCGTGAGCCTGGCCCGGCTTGGCCTGCTTGGCGAGGCCCAGGTCGCGCTGGACCAGTTGAAGACCCGCTATCCATACCAGGCGTTTTCCTACCACTGTGAAGCCATGATCTTCGGGATTCAGGGGATGGAACTTGAAGCGCTCGGCGCACTGGAAAAGTTGTTCTCGGAGCACGGTACGCTGCCCTTGAAGCTGCAGGAGGAGATTCGACGAGATCTTGCGCTCGACCCAGCATTCTCCACATTGCGTGCAGACCCGCGTCTAAAGGACCTCCTGGTAGAAGGATTGGAAGACGGGCCTCGACCGATTTGAAGGACTGCGCTAGGGTGGCGATAGCAAGGAGAGGTCATGCGTCGCGCTGTGCTTGCCGGTAGCTTCGATCCCATTACCCAGGGCCATATGGATGTTCTTCGTCGAGGGCTTGCGCTTTTTGACGAGGTCGTCGTGGCCATCGGAAACAATCCGAGAAAGCGCTATCTTCTGGATTTGGAGAGCCGTGTTGAAATCGTGAGGGCGTGTACGCAGGACATGCCACAGGTCCGGGTCGACTCTTTCGATGGGCTTCTTGTGGAGTACTGTCGGAAAGTCGGAGCCAGTGCAATCTTGCGCGGCCTACGAGCTGTCAGTGACTTTGAGTTTGAGTTCCAGATCGGGCTGGCCAACAAGAACATGGCGCCGGAGGTCGAGACGGTGTTTCTGATGACCGCGTCCGAAAACATTTTCGTGTCGTCTTCCCTGATCAAAGAAATTGCCCTCAATGGGGGGGATGTCCAGGCATATGTACCCGAGGCTGTGCTCGGGCCGCTGAAGTCGGCATTAGAGGACCGAGCTTGACCCAAGGGGAACAGAAGGCGATTCAAGCGCTGATGTCGGAGGAGTTGTTGCGCAACACCATGCTGCACGACCTCCGGGGCAATGCCACCGCTCTCTTGGGCTGGCAGAGTCTGATTGAGCCACAGAGTCAGAAAGCCGCAGTGGGAATCGAGCGGTCGGTTGAGGCCTTTGTTGCGACCATTCGACGGTTTTCTCGGACGTTTTCCTCCGGGCCCGCTGTGGTGGCGGACCTGAAAACGATCGGCCGCTCTTTGGGGGTTGATGTTGACGGGGTGGACGCTTTGGCGTGTGTGTGCCCTCGGAGAATGGAGGCGGCATTGGCCTTGGCTACTCCCAAGGCCCTCGTGGTTGGGCTCGAGGGGGATGAACAACTTCGGGTGCGAATTCTTGGCTTGGACGAAGAGGGTCTGGCGTTGCTGGCGGCACCTCATTCGGGAAGTATTGTAGAGGCCGTTTCCAATCCGTCTCGAACCTTAGGGGTGTGTCTCTTTAAGGAGGTGGTACGTGGGGTTAGAGGGGAGTATGAAATCTCAGGGGACAGAGAAGAACTCAGTCTGCTTCTGTCCGTCGTCCCGAGTTCGGGCGTGTAGCCCATCGGGGCGACTGGAGGACAGATGTGCGGAATTGTAGGCTATGTCGGCGCTCAAAGAGCCATTCCCATCCTCATGGATGGCCTCCGTCGGCTCGAATACCGAGGCTATGACTCCGCGGGCCTGGCCGCTCAGCAAGAAAACGGTCTCCAGATCTATCGCAGGGTCGGGCGCGTGGGGGAATTGGCGAAGGTTGTTCCGGAGGACGGGGAGGGGAACGCAGGCATTGCACACACCCGTTGGGCGACCCACGGGGGAGTCACCGAGGAAAACGCGCACCCTCATTTGGATGGAAGCGGCGGCATCGCAGTGGTCCACAATGGAATCATTGACAATGTGGCTGTCCTGCGAGAGCGCCTGCAGGCGGAGGGGTGCGAATTCAAGTCCGAGACCGATACCGAGGTGCTTCCTCACCTGATCCGCAAGCACTACGAGGGGGACCCCTTAGCGGCCGTGAGGCAGGCGCTTTCCCACGTGCAGGGGACCTACGGCATCGCCGTAATTTTCAAGGACCACCCTGGCCTCATCGTAGCAGCACGCCTTGGTTCGCCCCTCGTCATCGGGCTGGGGGACGGTGAGACCTACTTGGCCTCGGACCCGCATGCTTTGGTGAAGTACACCCGTCGAGTGATTTTCTTAGAAGACGGAGAGCTTGCAAGCATCACCGCTGAGGCCGTCAACACGACCCAGCTCGACGGAGGAGACAGTGCTCACACCGTCGAGGAGCTCGAAGCGGGATACGGCACCGAGGAAAAGGGCAGCTTTCCTCACTACATGCTCAAGGAAATTCACGAGCAGCCGGAAGCCATTGCGCGCTGCCTGAGAGGTCGTGTTCAGGCGCGTGAGGGTACCGCTAAGCTTGGGGGTCTGGAACTCAGCCCACGGGACTTGGCTCGCATCCGAAGAATCAGCTTGATTGGCTGCGGGACAAGCTACCATGCCGCGCTTTTAGGCTCCATGGCCATTGAGGGGGTGGCTCGGGTCCCTGCCAGTGCGGAGATCGCCTCCGAATACCGGCATCGCAATCCGGTGATCGACCCTGAAGGACTCTCCTTTGCAATCTCACAGTCCGGTGAAACCTACGACACGTTGGGCGCCATCAAAGAGATTCAGCTCAAGGGGGGCAAGGTGCTGGGCGTGGTCAACTCGGTCGGCTCCAGCATTGCTCGAATCTGTGGCGCGGGCGTCTATGTCCACTCGGGTCCTGAGATTGCTGTGGCCTCGACCAAGGCCTTCACTTCCCAGGTGACTGCACTCTATGTGTTCACCCTCATGCTTGGCCGAACTCGGACGCTTTCTCCGCACCAAGGCAAACTTTTCGCGGAAGGCTTGGTGAGCATTCCGGACAAGGTGGAGGAATACCTGTCCTCTCCGGGCCCCATTCGAGCGGCCGTCGACCTGCTTGAAAAGGCTCCCTACGCCTTGTTCATGGGCCGCGGTCCCTCGTGGCCGGTTGCAATGGAAGGGGCCTTGAAGCTCAAAGAGCTCGCCTACATTCCGTGCGAGGCCTACCCGGCTGGGGAGATGAAACACGGCCCGATTGCGATGCTGGAGAATGGAACTCCGGTGGTGGTTATCTGTCCTAAGGATGCCTACCGTGAGAAGACCCTCTCGAATCTCCAAGAGGTACGGGCACGAGGCGCAAAGGTGATCCTCATCCACAGCCCTGGCGACAACGAGGCGGTCGGTTTGGCAGACGTCTCGATCGCGGTGCCTGAAACCGATGACCTGTTGAGCCCGCTGATTACGGTTCTACCGCTGCAGTTGTTGTCCTACCAAACAGCCCTCCGGTTGGGGCGTGAGATTGACCGTCCAAGAAACTTGGCCAAATCCGTAACGGTCGAGTAGACCTCGCTTGGGTGTACCAACCGCAACCGACGGTAGGCGATGGGGTGCGGCTTTATCGCTCCCGCTCATCGGCGGCCTTCACTCGGGGGGAAACCCGGCTTTTGCATGGTGGGCTTTTGCTTTGATAGGAAGTTTGCGGTTGAGGGCCCAAGAAAAAAAACGAACGGTTATGCCCTGTTCATGAAAGCTTTCCTCCCAGCCGTTTCTGGATTCTTCTTGCTCGCCTGTGGGCTTCAGCCGAAGAATCTTCAGTCTCACCGCGTCGTGGCCGCCAATGCGACCGAGTTGCCCACTGTTGTCGATCTTCGCTTCGGGGTTCTCGGCAACACCCGTACTGCTATTCCTCTGGTGGACAAAGCTGGAGGGGCCCATGTCTCTCTTGAATCCTCCGGGCAGGTCATTGGCGACCTTCTGTGGCAGCGGCAGCAAGAGGCCCTGGATTTTGTGGTCCTGTTGGGGGACATGGTTCGTGCGTCCCGAACCGCAGAGTGGGATGCCTTCGACGCCCAGTGGCGAGACCTCGTTGAGGGAAGTTCGGTCTCCGAACTTGGAGGAGATCGCGTTCCTGTGGTTCCTGTCGCGGGGGATCGAGAGAGTCTCCTTGACGAGCGTCTCACGGGTTTCGGGGCGAGTTTTCCCTCTTTTGGAGTCGATATTGGGTTCAACCGAGTCGCCTCATGGGGCTTCTTCGATCAAGAGATTGGGGGAGCGTCTTGGCGGTTTTTGGTTGTGGACAGCAACAAAGAAGCGCTTGGATCCCGGTGGAGAGAGCAGATGTTCTGGCTTCCGAAAGCCGCCGCAGGCGCTTACGACCACTTGATCGTGTTCATGCACGATTCTCGGGTGACCCTTGCAACGGATGGGGAAATGAATCCGGATGGGGTGCCCAAAGAACTGGTGGATGCCATCGAAGAGCATGCAGGGCTCATGAAGCTCCGAGCCGTGTTCTCAGCAGGAAGCCACAGCTCGGAGATCTACCTCCCTGAGGGGCGGTTGGGAACGGCCTATGTGGGGGCTGGTGGCGGCGGGGCTCGAGCCTCCACGTTGCGACGCTGGGGCGATGGACGCGATGCGGGGTTGGAGGCGATTCAGTTGGAGCCCCGTTTTGACATGGCGCTCCAGGGAGCCTTGGTCGAACGCAGTACGGTCTCCGATGCAGCCATCAGCGAGGCCCGGGCCGAGGGGGAATGGGAGGGCTTTATTGGAGCCTACAACGCCAAGGCGTTTCCGCTCTTCGGGTATTGGATGGTCGACATCGAGGGCGACACTCTGGAACTCAGTTTCCGACTCCTGGAAGAGACCGGAGCGCTCAAGGAAGTGTACCGGATACGCCACCGACCTCGAGAAGGCTGGTCTGCTCCCTGAGCCAGGTCTCTGTCTCTCTGTCGCGAACGACTTCATCGAGGAAGAAGAAGGCTTGCCCCAGCTGAGCCTTCGGTTCGGGGCTTGAGTTGAGAATGTTTCGAATACCGGCAGAGTCCCGGGATTGTGCGGCGTAGGCCAGGGTGGCGCCTGGGCTCGGTTTGGGTCCTCCGGGGCGGGTGCCAAAAGTTTCCCGAATGCGTTGATGTTGGGCGCTTCCACCGAGGCTGTAAAGAAGCGCGTCGGTAAACATGGGAGTCGGGGGGCATCCTCGCTCTTGGTGCGCCCATTCAGCGACCGCTACTGCAGACTCGAATCGTTCGAGGCGAACGTTCACCAGCACTGCGGCCTCGCAGGCAGAATGGTAGGGAGGGTCACCCCGGAGGGCCTCCATGTAGAGATCTCGCGCCCCGATGGGGTCGTTTTCGATGTTTTCTTTCGCCCATGCGTAACCGCCTGCAGTGTACGCCGAGGGTCGATCCTCGTAGGCAGCTTGCCACAGGGTTGCATAGTCTCGCCACGCTTGATTTCTGGGGACGATTTGGGTTGTGGCAAGAACAACAAATCCCAGGAAAGCGACCGCCACCGTCCGGTTTTTCGGAAGCGCAAACGCGAGGGCTAAGCTGAGGCCCGCCATGGGCATGTAGAGATAGCGCTCGCCGAGGTTTCCTTTCCCGACGGTAACGAGTACCGTTGGAGCCAGGCAGAGAGCGGCCCAAAGAAGGCAGGGGCCGATCAAGGGTTCGCGCCGGCTCGCTCGAAGCATGAGTCCCAGCCCCAAGAGTGTCACGCCCAAGAACGGGAGAAGGTCTTGATTGGTGTCCAAGAAATTCATCGACCGTGCGGGCGAGAGCGCGGTCGGCCACACCAGCATCTCCGAGTACGTGCCGAGTATGCTTGGAGCGTGGGAGAACCCCGCTTGCCACTGTTCGGAGGTCGGCCACGAACTCTCTCCCACACTCGATGCCCCCCGCAACACAAGGTACGCACCGGTCGCAACGAGGAGCCCGAGATAACGAAGCCTCCGGCCGGACTGAACGCCACGCGTCCGGTCGAATGCCCACAAGACGACCGGTGTGAGTACGGCGGACTCTTTGGAGAGGAGGGCGAGAAAGAGGGCCACACTCCCGGCAAAAACGCGCCGCTTTGAAGCGGTAGGCTGCAGGAGAAGCAGCAAACAGATCAACGCAAAAGCAGTGGCCATGCTGTCGTTGCGAGCGGCGATGAGGGCTACCGCTTCATGCTGGACCGGATGAAGTGCAAACAAAGTGGATGCCATCAACCCGGTAAGGGCGCCATCGAGGCGCCTCCCCAGCTCAAAGAGAAGTCCAATGGCCAACAGATGCCAGGCCAAGGAGTGCATGTGGGCGCCTCCGGGATGGAGTCCAAACAGGCTGTGGTCGACGGCGAGGGTGGTCAGAAACAGCGGCCGGTAGAACCCCGAGGCATGCGGAGCCAGTCGTGTGGTCTCCCAGAGATCCAGCGAAAAAAAAGCGCCCAGGTTGCTCCAGTCCCGGGTGTAAGCGTTGTCACGCACCAGGGAGTAGTCATCCCAGGCGTAGCCTGCATGCAGCAAACCGCTGTAAACAAGGGCCGTCAGCAGGAGAATGAGGATGAGCAGAAGGCGAGGTTTCACGGGGGCTTCATAGCCTGTTGTCTTCCTGTGGGGTCGCCAAGTCCCCGAAATCGCGATATTCCGCGCCCATTGGAGCGTTCATGAAGAATCTCGAAACCGTCTTGAGTGATGAACTTCTTGGCCAGGTCGAAAAGGCCTCTCGCTACCTGGGCACGGAGCACAATTCTGTCCACAAAAATGCGGATGAAGTCGAGGTGCGTCTCGCTCTGATCTTCCCGGATCTCTACGACTTAGGGCTCGGAAACCTCGGTATTCACATACTTTATGCGGCGCTCAACGCGCTGGACTGGTGTTGGGCGGAGCGGGCTTATGCACCGGCCAAGGACATGGAGGCACTGCTGAGGGAGAGAGAGCTTCCTCTTTTTGCCAATGAGTCTCGAGATTCTTTGGCCGTGATGGATGGGCTGGGCTTTACGCTCCAGTCTGAGCTGACCTACACCAATATTTTGAACATCATCGACCTGGCAGGAATTCCGCTGCGTACCTGCGATCGGCGTGAGACCGACCCGCTGACGTTCGCCGGCGGTCCAGCCGTATTCAACCCCGAACCGATTGCGCCGTTCATGGACTTTTTTGTGATTGGTGACGGCGAAGATGCTGTGATGGAGCTCGCACGGGTGTTGCGTGAGATGAAGGGCGCAACCCGGCAAGAGCGTCTCGAGCGAATTGCCACTCTCGAGGGTTTCTATGTTCCCGCACTCTATCCCATGGATGAGTTGCCCGATGGGCGCATCCTTCCCAAAGTCGATGCGCCGAAGATTGTGAAGCGGATCACGCCGGACCTTAACGGCGCAGCGTTTCCTGTGGATTACCTGGTCCCATACACCCAGCAGGTCCATGATCGAATCAGTTTGGAGGTCCTGCGCGGATGCACGCAGGGGTGTCGTTTCTGCCAGGCAGGAATGACCACACGTCCAGTCCGTGAACGCACGCTCGAGAACGTGGACGAGCTGATGGCGAAGACCCTGGAGTCGACGGGCTACGAGGAGGTCTCTTTGGTCTCGCTGTCGACCTGCGACTACTCGAGGGTACAGCAGTTGGTCGACCAGACCGCTGAGCGCGCTCGTGCCAACAAGGTCTCTGTGTCCCTGCCTTCTCTGCGACTGGACTCCTTCTCCGTCGGTCTCGCGGACCAAGTCACCGACATGCGGAGAACAGGTCTCACCTTTGCACCGGAAGCCGCCAGTCCGAGGCTGCGCGCGGTGATCAACAAATGGATTCCCGATGAAGACCTCCTGACGATGGCCACCCAGGCCTATTCAAGGGGTTGGAAACACGTGAAGCTGTACTTCATGATTGGCCTCCCGACGGAGCGGGATGACGATGTTGAGGCCATTGCGGACCTTACGCTGAGGACCCTTAGGGCCGGGAAAGAGGTGCGTTCGAGTGCTCGCGTGAACACGGGTGTTTCGACTTTCGTGCCCAAGCCGTTCACTCCCTTCCAGTGGGCGGAGCAGATTGGGATGGAGGAGACCTGGCGCCGTCAGAACCTCCTCTCGGAACGCTTCGAGAACGTTCATGGGATCAAATTCGGCCGGCACAACGCCAAAGAGACCTTCTTAGAGGGTTTGGTGTCGCGCACCGATAGGCGAACGGCCGACCTCATAGAAGAGGCGTTTCGTCGGGGAGCACGGTTTGATGCATGGGGAGAACATCTGGACTTTAGAGCCTGGATGGAAGCTGTCGATGCGGTCGGTTTTGATGTGGATGATGCACTCCGGGCACGGGATTTGGATGAGCGGCTTCCTTGGGATCACATCGACGTGATGATTCCCAAAGAGTGGTTTGTTGAGGATTGGAAGAGAGCGGAAAAGCTGGAGCATGCCCCGGATTGCCGGCATTCCCAGTGCCATCGCTGTGGAGTGATCGACGTGAAGCGAGAACTCTGCGCCCACATGCTGCGAAATGCCATTGATGGTGCGAAAGAAGAAGGCCATTGGACCCCAAAGAAAACAAAAAAGGAGCTGGATCCTCTGCGCGCTGAGGCAACGACCGCCCCCCTGGGTTTGAGGATGACCTCGAAGCCACTGAAGGATCGAGAGGCGGATCCGGAGCCTGTTCAGCGGATTCGGTTCCGAATCAGTCGGGTAGGGGACGTACGGTTTCTTTCTCATCTGGAACTCGCAGCCGCGTGGATTCGGGCTCTTCGGCGAGCCGGGGCTCCAATGGCCTACAGCCAGGGGTTCCACCAGCATCCCAAAGTGACCTTTTCCACAGCGTCTCCCGTCGGGGAAGAGTCAACGGGAGACTACATGGACGTGGTGCTTCTCCGGCGTGTGGATCCGCAGGAACTCCTCGAGCGTTTGGTCGAGGTTCTGCCGACAGGTCTTGGCGCGTTAGCGGCTGAGGAAGTGGGGCTTCGATCGCCTTCCCTCATGAGTCTCGTGGAGGGCTTCCGGTACACGCTTCGTTCGGCAGATGCGGACTTGGATTCGACGCGGGAGCGCATCGCGGATCTGATGGGCCGGGAAGAGGTCATGGTCGAACGTCGCAAGCCCCGAAAGGGACGTCGCCCACCAAGAACAAAGCGGTTCAACATTCGGCCCATGATCGCGGAGCTGGCTCTGGAAGAGGCCGCTTCTGTTGAGGTTTCTTTCGTCACCAGACGTAGCGACGACCGCTTGGCGAAATGGAGAGAGGTTGCGGAGTTGATTGGACTGGATCCGCAGAGCGTCCGGGTCATGAAGCACCAGACGACACTCCGCAGTCAGGCCAAGGAGGCGGGAAATGTATGAGTTGAACGAGGAGCAGTGTGCACTTCGGGATGCCGCGAGAGAGGCAGCATCCGCACTGTTGGGGCCGACACTCCGCGAAGATGACGAACGGGAACGTTTCTCCAAGGACCTGTTCAGGGGCTTAGGCGAAGCCGGTCTCTGTGGGATACCCATTCCGGAGCAGCTCGGCGGGCTGGGATGCGGCTACCTGGAGTACTCTGTCGTTCTTGAAGAAATCGCCAAGGTGTCAGCAAGTTACGCGGTCTGTGTCGCGGTAAATGGCCTCCCGCAGGTTATCCTTTCTGCCTACGGAACCGAGGCTCAAAAGTCGGAGTTCATTCCTCCCTTAGCAATGGGGGAGAAGCTGGGTGCGTTTGCACTCTCCGAGCCCGGGTCGGGTTCCGATGCGGCGGCAATGAAAACCACCGCGATTCGAGACGGAGACAGCTACGTTCTCAACGGTTCAAAGTTCTGGATCACCCACGGTGGCTACGCAGACACCTACATTGTGATGGCTCGAACGGGTGAAGGCCGCACCGACGGCATCTCTGCCTTCATCGTGGACGGCGACACGCCAGGCATAAGCTTTGGGAAGCCTGAGGAAAAAATGGGGCTGCGCTCGAGTCCCACCGTGGAAGTGGTGTTCGAAAATGCCCGGGTGCCTGCTGAGCGGCTGCTCGGCGAGGAGGGAATCGGCTTTCGGATTGCCCTCAGCGCTCTTGATTCGGGACGCATTACGATCGCGGCAACGGCTGTGGGTATCTGCCAGGCCTCCATGGATGTGGCCTCGGCCTATGCCTGCCAGCGAGAGCAGTTCAACAAGCCCATTGTGGATTTTCAAGGTGTGGGCTTTATGCTCGCCGACATGGCGATAAAGACCGAGCAAGCCCGGCTGTTGGTGCACAAAGCGGCCTGGCTTCGTGACCAAGAGCGCCCCTACAACCACCTGGCTGCGATGGCCAAGTGCGCTGCGACCGACGCGTCTGTGGCCATCGCGGCCGATGCGATTCAGGTTCTCGGAGGATACGGCTACACCCGTGAATACCCGGTTGAACGGTACATGCGAGATGCAAAGGTGATGCAGATCGTGGAGGGGACCAATCAGATCCAGAGGCTGGTGATTGCCAGGTACTTGAAAGCTCTCCACACCTAGGCTGGCGAAATCTCTCCAAAGCTCTATACTTGTAGCGCCTGAATGTCAGAGCCTGAGGATGTTTGATGAAGCGCTGCAGCATGTGCGGGGAAATCTACGACGATCGCGTTGACTTCTGTTTCAACGACGGGACCCCTCTGGACGCAGTGGTCGAAGAAAAGGCCGCTGCGGGAGCTGAATCCTCTGCAGGGCTGGACCTCTCTGGACTGGATGCACCGGATCCTGAAAACATCTCCGGCTTGGATGCGCCGGATCCGTTGGGTGTGGATTGGGGGGCGTCCTCCGCGCCGGATGCACCGGTTGAGGAGCCAAAGCCTCCACTGACTGCAGCCACAATTCCGGAGGCAGCCTCCCCAGAGGCTGCAGTTCATACCGTCGAGACCGATGTTCCCGAGTCGTCGGAGCAGATGCCTGCTGGATTCAGTGAGCCTCCAAGCCAGTTGGCTGCGGGTGAATCCCTGGCAGAGGAAGAGTTTTGGGATGGTGGGGACGACGATCTCGACTTCCCCGAAAGTTTTGGGACGGCAGAGGGCGGGTTTGGTCAGGATTTTACGGAACCCACGATTCCCGCGCCCCGGCCGGGTGGAGCCGGCGCCAAGAAGGTGGTCGCTGGCGTGATGGTCGGGGTTGTCGTCGTGCTCGCGTTTGCACTCGGCAGAGGAGGGGAGTCGGAAGAAGACAGTCCGACGGGTTCGGTCGAGGTGGCGGCTGCAGAGCAGCCCGTTCGTGAAACCCAGGCGCCGACCCAAGTTCCTGCGACGGAGGTAGCGCCTGTTGTGGAAGAGCCGGAGCCGGAGCCGGAGCCGGAGGCGCCGGAACAGCAAGAAGAGCCCGGGGAGGAAGCAGAGCTTCAAGACGAAAGGGTCGCCGAGGTGCGAAATGCTCCTTCGGCCGCTCCGACGCTCCAGCGTGCCTCTGAAGGCACCCGCCCTGTGGCTCCGCGAGAGGCGGCTCGAAACCGAATCGTGACCCCGGAACCGGAACCGGAGCCGGTCGAGGAAGCTCCCGATCGGAATTCCGCAAACGAGGTTGACCCGTGGGCCACTGCGCAGCCTGAGGCGGCGCCATCACGTGTTCGTGTGTTCAGCAAACCATCTGGCGCCTCGCTCTACGTGGATGGCCGGGCTTACGGAAGCACTCCTGCGGAGCTTGACTTGGACGAAGGTCAGCACAGCATTCGGGTTGAGAAAGAGGGGTATTTTGCAGAGAGTCGCACAGTCTCGATCTCGGGTCCGACACATCTTGAACGGTTCGAGATGCGGGCGGAAAATCAGCGGGTCACCGTGAACTGCTACGGGCCCGATGCGTCGAAGGTCTACCTCGATGGGAAGGTCATCTGTGCGATTCCTGGTTCGGGCACCGTGGCTACCGGGGAACACACATTTCGAGTGGTCACTCCGGAGCGCTTCTACAGGAAAGTGATCGACGTTCAGCGCAAGCCGGATGGATCTCCAACACCGCTGCGCTTCACCGAGTAAACAGAGGCCAAAGGTGAGAGCCTCTTCGAGGCCGTAAACACGCGATCTCTGGGCGTCTCACAGAAATAAAAAAAGGCGCAACCTCGAAAGGTTGCGCCTCCATTTGTAGGACGGGGAGCCGTATTACTCGCCGAGTCCCTCGAGAGCTGCTCCGAGCTCTTCCATTGCAGCGCCCAACTCAGCAGCAGCCTCGTCCATCGCTGCACCAAGCTCTTTCTCGAGCTCAGCAGCCATTTCCTCAGCGGCGGCCTCAAGGCCCTCAGCCATATCGCCAGCAGCTTCAGCAGCAGCCTCGGCCATCTCGCCAGCGGCTTCTGCCATGTCGCCAGCCATCTCAGCGGCTTCATCCATGTTTGCAGGTGCTGCGGGTGCAGCAGCAGCAGGTGCGGCCTCTTCCTCTCCGCCACCACAGGCGACGAGCATTCCAAGTGACACCATCAAGAACGTCTTCATTTTTTGATCTCCTCAATAAAAGCGACCGCGTCGCCATGATCGAGAAGAACTCTATCAGAATCCGCGGGGAATACCCAAAAAACGACAAAAATACGCGGTTTTAAGGGAATAAACCCGCGGATAGCACTCTCGACTGGAGAGCAGTGCAGCATTCAGGAGGC
>JAYXVV010000090.1:0-4231 GCA_036021505.1 Myxococcota bacterium
CAACTCGGAGTCCCCGACATGGCCCTCAACCCCGCTGATTCCCAAGCCCGAACACAACTCTTTGGTGGGGAGGGTACCGTTACCACCTGGAGTCGACTTCCTGCCTCGGCGGCGCCCTTCAGCGCAGCCATCTGGTGCGAACTCTCCCCGGGCGGACGAGTCGGCGCCCATCGGCAGCAGCGAGACCCCGAGATTCTCCTCGCGATCGAGGGACAAGGCGAGGTCGACGTGGGCCGCACTGCGCATTCGTTCACTCGAGGCGATGTGGTCTATGTCCCTGCGGGCGAGGTGCTTCAGATCCGAAATCTGCGTTCAGACGCCCCCATGGTCTACACCATCATCAAAGCCGAGAAACCCCGTGGATAGCACCTCCGTCCTTTTCGTCTGCCTCGGAAACATCTGCCGTTCGCCGCTCGCCGAGGGCATTTTTGTCTCCCAAATCCGAGATCAAAACCTGTCCTCGCGCTTCCTCGTGGACTCCTGTGGGACCGGAGGGTGGCATGCTGGAGAGTCGCCACACGCAGGCTCCATCTCCATCGCCCGTGAACGAGGCCTCGACATCTCCATGCAGCGCTCGCGGAAATTGCGACCCTCGGACTTTGAACGTTTCGATTGGCTCATTGCCATGGATGCCTCGAATGAGCGTCACCTCCGCGATGCAGCCCCCTCCCGCTTCAATCCCGAACGCATCGTTCGGCTCCTCGATTTTGCCTCCAACACGGAACACACGGATGTGCCCGACCCCTACTATGTGGGCGGATTCGACGTCGTCTTCGATCTGATCGACAACGGCTGCCGAGGACTTCTCGCGCACCTCACGGATACTTCCTGAGGGACAGCCAGTCGTCACACATCCCCTCCAGGGATACACCACGTCCATGCCGCTGCTTGTTGCCAACATCCCCTGGTCTGCCGAGCCTTGGGATCCGAACGAGTCCATCGCCAAGAGGCTGGACCTGCGTGTCGTGGACATCGCAGAAGCGGTGCTGCTCAAGCGCACGGTCGATGGCCGAACCCGCCCCCCCCGCTGGCAGGCCAACTACAAGGTCGCTCTCGTGTCCTCCAAACTGGAAGCCCAGGTGCTCAAGCAGGCTCGGCATGGTGTACGCGCCTACACGGAACGTGACACCGCCCGATACCGAGCCCAAGACCCGACGCCGGTGGCAAGAGCTCCCTGGAGTTCACCGACCCGCCCCATCGTGATCGGGGCGGGCCCCGCAGGTCTTTTTGCTGCCCTTCGATTGGGCGAGGCTGGAGCCCCTGCCATCCTGTTGGAGCGGGGCGGGCCCGTTGAGGAACGTCACCAAGCGGTCCGTAGTTTCTGGCGGCATGGTGTTCTGGATGCGGACACCAATGTGGTCTACGGCGAGGGCGGTGCAGGGGCTTTTTCCGACGGCAAGATCTACACCCGTCGAAGAGACGGGGACCTCGGCTATGTCTTTCGGCGGCTGGTCGACATGGGGGCTGACCCCGAAATTCTCGAGGAGGGCTGGGCCCACCTGGGAACCGACCGCATTCGTGCCATTCTTCCGGTACTCAGAAAACGGCTCATCGAGTTGGGTGTGGAGGTTCGTTTCAACGCGGCCGTCACCGGGTTCCTGACCCAGGACAATCGCTGTTTGGGGGTCCGACTGGCCAACGGTGAAGAAATTCGGGGCGGCCCTGTTCTGGTGGCAACCGGCCATTCCGCTCGAGACATCTGGAAGGCCATGCTCGCCGCTGGTGCTCAGGCCGAACTTCGACCCATTCATGTGGGAGCCCGCATTGAGCACCCCCAAAAGCTCATTGATGCCGGTCGCTACGGTGGACCTCGCGGGGATCTTCCGCCCGCTTCCTATCGGCTGACTTCTCGCCCTCGAGGAAAGAAACCCGCTCGCCCTGCGCACACCTTCTGCATGTGCCCCGGGGGCACCGTAGTTTCCGCGACCAACCACCCCAACCGGGTGGTGGTGAACGGAATGAGCTTCTCGAAGAGACAAGCCTTTTGGGCGAACAGCGCCATCATCGTGGCTGTAGAACCGGGCGACTACCCCGGAACTGACCCCCTCGCCGGCATGCGATTTCAAGACCGCATCGAGTCCCTTGCCTGGAAAGCCGGCGGTGGAGACTACCGTGCCCCTGCACAACGGGTAGAGGACTTTCTCCAGAACCGAATCAGTGCAGAACTGCCACGCAGCTCGTACACACGAGGAATCCAATCCGCGGACCTTCGCGAGGTCTTTCCTCCCCCGCTGATTGAAGGCATGAAGGCCGCCATCCACCACTTCAACAAACGCATCCCGGGGTTCTCTGGAAAGGACGGTCTGCTGATTGCCCCAGAGACACGAACCACGGCGCCGCTTCGTTTTCTCCGAGACGAGAACCGGTTCTCGACCACCTTAGAGGGACTGATGCCTCTCGGTGAGGGCGCCGGCTATGCCGGTGGCATTGTCAGTGCAGCCCTTGACGGCTACCGGGCTGCGCTCACTCTTGTGGAGCGCTACGCGCCAGCACGCTGAGGCCTTCCTCCAAGCCGAGGAACATCAGGCCGCAACACAAGTCGAGCAAACTCCCATGATTCGAACTCGAAAATTGGCACCCTGCAGAGCCCGAGGGATCGTTCCGTCGACGGCCCTCACTTCGAGCTCCGGCAAGCAGCTGACAGCACCACACGCCTCACAGAGAAGATGGGAGTGGTCATCGGGCAGCTTGCGGCAGGTATCGCGAAGCTCGTAGCGCCACACGCGATCGCCCAAATCCATGCGCCGCAGGATGTCTCGTTTCGCAAGATCAGCGAGCAGTCGCCATACAGAGGCTTTGTCGCCTGTTCCCGCCGGCAAGCGGGCCATGATCTGCTCATGGGTCATCGGCGCTGCCTCATCGTGCAGCACCACGAGTACCTCAAGACGCTGGTGCGTGACCCGCAGGCCTGCCGAACGCAGGAGGTCTCGGACCTCACTGCGAACGGCAGATTCCTGGGTACTCGACGTCTCAGACGACTGCCGATCGGGGCTGTGGTCGCATGACGCCATGTTCTCTACTCCACGGTCACAGAGTAAGTGACTTGGATGTCGTTGGCACCACCAATGGCCTCGAAGCCGCCTTCTGCCACGTCTTCAGCAAGGCCCTCGATCTTGACGGGGTTGCCATTCTCGGGAGGCATGTGACGAAGGGTGAAGGTGAGCTCGCCCGCGCCGGTTGCCACAGCCGAAATCTCATTTTCGAGTCCGATGGGAAGGCCATTGCGGTCGGAGTCTGCATAGGCGTGGGTGACAAGTGCAGCCTCGTTGGCGCCGGTTGCAGGACCCTCAACAGCGGAACCCGTGAAGAACGCCTGGTGCTCATCATCCTCATCGAGGAGCTCGGGAGTTACCTCCTCAGGAGTTTCTTCCAGCTCATTCCAGATCTCAACGCTGACAGCATAGTCCACGCCGTTCTCGAGTACGATGTCGTCGATTACGGGAGAACCGTCGGCCTCCGGATCGGCCCAGGTGAACACGAGGTCCTCTGCTCCCTCTGCGGAAGAAGCGAAGATCAAGTTCACAGTGGTCATGACCTCATGTTCATTGTAGTTGTCGTCCGACTCCACATCCGAGCAGGCGGTGAGCGCCAGCAGCAGGGTTGCAGCGATTGGCATCAGGCGTTTCATAGTTTTCTCCATGTTGGTGTTTCAGAAACGAAATTGCAGACAAAGAACGAAAGAGGCGATCAGAAATCCATTCCCGCCCGGAGTCGAATGTCTCGACCCGGCTGGTCCGCGTAGTAGCGAATCAAGCTGGAATAATCTCGGTAGCGAGCGTTCAAGAGGTTGTGAGCGTCCACTCCCACCCGGAGTGGCCTCTTGTGGCCAACTGTGGCGCTAAGGCTCGCCCCCAGCAGCGCATAGCCTGGCGGCGGTGGAGCAAAGTCAAGCGCTGGGTCCACACGCGACTGCGACGCCACGAGTTCGACCCCGACCCCGACTTCCAGCTCATCCACAGCACCCAACGAGGGTGCCCGAGCCACAAACGCCAGCGACAGATAGTCGGCGGGCGTACCCACCAAATGATTGCCAGTCTCCGCATCCTCACTGCGAACCAGACCTCCGAGGACCTTCAAGCCCACCGGTGCGGTTGGCCCGAGATCCACGTAGCCATCCACACCCAAAAACTGAGCATTTATGGGGCGAAAGTCCCACCCTGGGTAGGCTCCACGAATCGTGGTCTCTACCTTTGGATTTCCCAGCTCATTGAGAACAGGCGAGAAGTAGATG
>JAYXVV010000091.1:0-3808 GCA_036021505.1 Myxococcota bacterium
TGCTCGCCTGTGGCGGAGGAGAAAATGCTTCCGAGGCGGCGAATCCCGCGAATGAGAGCCAGCCGCTCATCGACCACAACGTGGCGGGCCATGGAAGCGACGACGGCATGGAAAACTTGGCTGTCGAAAAACGCGTTGCCTTCATGTCCGGACACGTGGAGGCCGGTCTTGCCCTCTACCGTGCCGGAGCACCCGACCCGGCAGCCAAACACCTCCTGCATCCGGTGTCGGAGACCCATGCAGCCGAGCGCTCGGGGATTGATGACCTCGGCTTCACAGCCGAGATCTTTGAGGCCGTATCCAAGGCCCTGGCCGAGGGCCGTGAGGCTTCCGAGATCGAGCCGATGCTCCGCAAGGCCGAGGAGAACATCGACCTGCTTCGAAAGAATGCCGGCGGCGACCCCAAAGCGATCATCGCCTACCTCATGGAGACCGTGATCGAGGAGTACAGCATCGGAGTCACGGACGGGTTGATTACCGATCCCGGTGAGTACCAGGACGCCTACGGTTTCTCCGTTGTGGCGGGCAAGACTGCCCTTCTGCTTCCGACGGAGGGCTCCGCGTCGACAACCGCTGCCATCCAGGACCTCATCGGACTCTGGCCCGAAAACGGTCCCTTGGCCTCTTCAGTGCCAACAGTTGTTGCAGACGTGGTCGCGCACGCTCGGAAGGTGACGGCATCGCTCCAGGCGGAGTGATCGCTCAAGCCAAAGCTGCGGCTTATTCTTCAAGCTTCATTGAGGACCGAGGCACCCCGTGAAACTCCTTGACCGCTGGCAGAAGACGAAAATGCCTGAGGAGGCCCGCGAGGAGGCCCGCCAGCTGATTTTGGACGTTCACGCGGCTTTGCGTGAAAACCGCATCGAGGAGGCACTCTCGCAGGCCGAACGACTCCACTTTGTGTCCCAAAATGATGCGCGACTTCACGTCTACGGACACTGGATCAATGCCAAGGTATACCTTGCTGCAGACCGCAAGCGTCAGGTGTTGAGACACCTCTATCTCAGCGCAATGGCACCCTATGGCACCCTTCGGCGTCGATTGAACTTCCGCCAGTAAACTGCCCTCACCGTTGCTCCAGGAAGCGGCTCGGTGACGCACGGATTTGAAGTTCGCTCACACGGAGCGATGTCCAATCATCAGAAAAAGCCACCAATGGGGCTGAACACCTCGAGAACATAGACCGAATCCGGATTGAGTTCCCAGCGCTTTCGCTTCGGGCCAATCACGTTTTTCGCGGCCACCTTCTCACCGAAAATCAATCCTGTTCCGTCATACATCTTGACGGATTCAATCTTGGACGACTTGTCACTCAAGGCAACGATAAATTCGGTGACATTGGGCGCGGTCCGAAACACGAAATAGCGGTAGCCCGTCTCGGGGTCGATTCCCCCTTGGAGATAGCTCGGAGAGTCCAAGACCACGCCCATGACCTGAGCGGTCTGGGGCGTGCCGTGAGATCCGCCATCGTCGTACCAACGGTCCGGAGCATATTCTGTGCCGGGATCGGGAATGGTAATGACTGCGGCCGTATCTTCCACTGCCGTATCCACTGCCGAATCAACAGTGTTGTCTTCTGCAGGATCGGTCGTCCCCTCGCAAGCAACACCACACAGCGCTGCCATCAGGAGACCCCATGTGCCAAAACTCGATTTCATACACGCCCCAATTGAAATTGACTTTCATTATCATAATTGAATTTGCGGCCCAAGTCACATCTTCTCAATACAATCCCCACCTGATGTTCAAGATGGGTGTCTGCATGACCCGAACAAATCCCGCTTGTGTCTCGCGAAAACCCACGGGGCTTCGCATCACTGCATTGAGCGCATTCACGGCTTGTGCAGCTCCTGAAATTGAGAGCTTCCCCCCCCAAGGCCCCGATGCGACTGGGCTTATTTTGCTCATTCATGGGTCCGGTGATTCCGCCAACGACTGGCCGTCTGAGCTAGCGATACAGTTGGAAGACTCCATGAAAAATGCGGCGCTGTGGGACGTCGTTGCCTACGACTGGGCGGATGAGGCCGAAAACCGCCTCCGAGCCGCCGCTGTGGGTCTGAGACATGGTGAGGCACTCGGGGACTTTCTGAGCTCGGAGAGAAACTATGAGGCCCTTCAAGTCATCGCCCACAGCGTTGGAGGGCATGTCTCCCATGGGATCTCTCTGACGTGGCAGGAAGGCATTCTCCAGCAGACCTTTCTGGATCCATTTGGCGGCCGAGGACTGCTCCGCTGGGGCTACGGTCACAGGCGTTTCGGAGAAACAGCCACCTTTGCGGAGACCTATTTCAACGCCGACGACGGGGTCCCCTCTACCGAGCGCGCCCCGCTGCACACTCACGGTTTCGATGTCACCGATACGCGTGACAGGCTGTATAAGGAGGACCCCCACTGGTGGCCGATTGACTGGTACAGAGGGTCACGAGGCTCGGGGTATGGGCTCGACCTCGCCTTGCCCTTCTCTGGGGCGGATCACTGGGACAATTTCCCCATCGGCGAGGACAGTGTCCTCTAAACCCGTGTCCGCTGCACTGAGATTTGACAGTCCCCTTCTCTCCTCCGATTGGGGATTGCGCTACGACTTCCAAGAACCGTTCAGGCCGTGCCACCACAAAGGAGTCCCACAGTGCCCCAGACCCACCCCAAGCCCGAGTCGTTTCCAAAATTGACCCTCGTTTATGCAAAAATGCAGGCCTTGGCCGAACCCGCACGCATGCTTCTTCAGTACGCCGGGGTGGACTACGAGGATGTGTATGCTTGGGACTACTACGGCGCCTCCTGGAGAGACGGGGCCAAGCAGAAGGCTCCCTTTGGCCAGGTTCCGGTTTTGGTGGTCAATGACGCGATCAGCATTGACCAGAGCAGTGCGATTCAGCGCTATCTCTCGCGGCTGACAGGCACCTGCCCCACCGACCCTCTTGTTGCCGCACAAGCCGATGCCCTCTGCGACAATGCAGCCGAGCTCTTCGTGATCTCCAACCCTGTCGCCAACTTCTTCACCGGCGAACGATTCAAGACCAAGGTGGCAGACTTTGAGAAGTCCTTTATGCCGCGACTGCATTGCTTTTCTCGGAGTCTCTCCGCCTCTCCCGAGGGCCCCTTCTTCTTCGGAGAGACACCCCTTTTCTGCGACTTCACGGTGTTCCATCACTTCCAGATTGCAGAGCTGCTTCTTCCACATGCTTTTGATGAGTACCCTGAGGTACAGGCTTTCATGAAGGCCATGGCCGAGCTTCCTGGAGTGCAGTCCTATCTCCGCTCACGACCCTCCTTGGTGGACGTCGGGACGGCTCCGGTGCTCATGCAGGGGGACACGGTCATCCAACCCGGCTTTGAGTAGCCGAGTGTCCCCTCTTGGGTGGATGACCCATCCCCCTCAGCGTGCGTAGCGCGCGAGACCGATACCGAAGTTCTGATCGACGATCGAATAGAGGTTCCCCTCCGGTCCGAGCGTGATGTGTTCAGAGGCACTCTCATGCGCCTCCCCCGTTGCATCCACAAAGGACTCCGCGCGGCTCCACTCCACGGTTCCCTCCGCAGAGACGCCCACCACGTAGCTGCGCCATGAGCGTCGGGGATCCTCCGCGCACTGTTTTCTTTCGGCCGAGGTGGCCTCCACCTCTCTGCACCCCTCGATCCCCGTGCCACATGCGACCACCACGCCATGTTCATAGGCTGCAAGTCCCCAGCATTCATCAAAGATGAACGAGTCTGAGGCGAGACCCGTCGGCGGTACCTCGGAAGAGGCGAGCGAGGGATTTCCAAAACGGGTCGACCAGATGACGTCTCCTCTTGCGTCCACTTTCTT
>JAYXVV010000092.1:0-10657 GCA_036021505.1 Myxococcota bacterium
CCGAGCTGGGCTATCTGCTTGAGGAGAGCCCCATCGAGCGGCTGATCTACCTCTCCAGCACCTCGGTGTACGGGGCCAGTGATGAGGCTGTAAGACTCGATACGGTGCCCAACCCCAAGACCGCCTACGGCATCTCCAAATACCGAGGCGAGCAGATGCTCGCTCGACTCTCGGATCGCATGCCCGTCCATCTGGTGCGCTGCGCCAATGTGTATGGCTACAACAAGAGCATGCGCTTTGATGCGGTCATCAACCGTTTCATGTTCGATGCCCAGTTCAGCGGACGGCTTACGGTTCACGGAAGCGGTCAACAAACCCGCGCCTTCATCCACATCGACAGCTTGACCCGCACCTTGGAGGCCTGCGGCCTTGAAGGGGCCTTGGAAGGCGTCAGCAACGTAGTCGAGCGACAGGCCAGCGTTCAAGACATTGCCGATACCATCGCGCAGATCTATCCAGGCATTGAGTTGCTGTTCATCCAGCAGGACATGCGTCTTCGAAACCTGCATGTGGAATCGGATCCAAGGCTTGTCCAACTTGGGTTGGTGGACCCCCGGTCGCTGGTTGAGCAACTCAAAGAGTTTCGAAAGTGCTTTGCGTTTGAGCCGGCTTCGCGCTGATCCTGCGCGATCAAAGCAGTTCTTTTCTTAGGCCAACAACCCTGATTTTCGTGGGTTTCGTGTCTGCACTGTCGTCTCCGGGAGCGGTTTTTTTATTGCAACCCGATTGCAATAGAGGGTTTCTCGAAATACCGTAGGTCCGCTAGAGCCTCTTTATTGGCTCCAGACCCCACCCATTCATTGACGGAGGAACCAATGAAGACGCTTGTTTTTAGTTTTGTTGCCATTCTGACCCTTGGTGCTTGTGCTGCTGGAGGCGCTGAAGGCGACGCCTGCAGCTCCGACGCGGATTGCGCTGACGGCCTCGAGTGCCACTTCGATGAGCTTCACTCAGGGCACGATCACGGGGAAGACGAGGATCATGGCATGTGTGAGGCTCACGAGGATCATGACCACGATACCGGCCATGACGATCACGATGACGAGGACCATGAGGACGAGGAAACCGGGGGCGAATAGCCTGTCGTTTCAGAATCCGCTGAGCCCCTCGGGCAAGCGGCACATGGTGAATCCCCTCGGTCTCGAAAACGGCCGGGGGGTTTTTTTTGCCGTAGCGGTTAGAGAGGAGTACCGGTGAGGCGGTCCACAAGGCACTGAAAGCTTGGACGCCCTTGCCATCGAGGAGTCTCATGAGAAACCCAAAGTCCAGTTGGGCCGACCGCTGGGGTACAGTGGCAAGCAGTGTGTGTGCACTTCACTGCGCCGTGTGTGCATTGCTCCCTGCCGCTTTGGCAGGGCTGGGCCTCGGCGCGTTGCTGAGCCAAAAGGCGGAATGGGGATTCACGCTGGTGGCTGTGGCCCTTGGTTTGGTGGCTCTCGTGTTGGGCTGGCGTGTGCATCGCTCTCGCCAAGTGGCGGGACTTCTGATTGTGGGGGTTCTTGGGCTGCTCTCCTCCCGCGTATTGGAAATGGGTGGTGAGCACGGCCATCATGGGGATGTGCACCACGAGGCTGAGGCACAGCACGAGGAGGGCCATCACGACGAGGAGGACCCTGACCACGAGGCGGCAAACCGCATCGCACCCGAGAGTGGACACGGGGACGGTGACGCGCATGAAGCATCGGGTGAGCACCATACCGACGAGGAAGGGCACGACGATGGCCTTCACATGCTTGGAGCGGGTGTTGGGGTGCTGGGGGGAATCCTGCTGGTCCTCGGTCACCTGCTCAACATTCGGACCACCCGTCGGAGTCGAGAAGACTGCTGCGACTGAAACGCCGCCTACGGTTTTGACGAGCGAATGCGCGCCGATGCGGCGTGTCCCGACAGGCCCTCAACCCGAGCCAACGCCTCGGCATCCTCAAAGAGCTCTTGGGCCTGTTGGGCGGTGTCCAGCTTCATCCACGTGCGAACGCGAAGGAAGTCAAAGACGCTCAGTCCCCCTGTGTATCGGGAGGTTCCTGAAGTCGGCAGGACGTGGTTGGGGCCGGCTCCGTAATCTCCAAGTACCTCCGCCGAACCACTGCCGATGAAGAGTCCACCGTAGCTTTTGAGTCGAGGGACAACCTCGTCGATTGCCTGAAGCTGGACCTCAAGGTGTTCCGGGCCAATGGCATTGACGACCTCAATCCCCTGCTCGAGGCTTTCGCACCAGAGTGCAGCACCACCGCGGAGAGATTCTGCCGCAATCGGTGCAGTGTCCAAGGCCTCGAGCTGGGCCTCGAGTTCTTCGCGTACCTGCACGATGAGCGGCTCGGAGGTGGTCACAAGGATCGGAACGGCATCGGGATCGTGCTCGGCCTGCGCAATGAGGTCGGCTGCAACCCAGGCGGGATTGGCGGTCTCGTCGGCGAGGACGACGAGCTCACTCGGACCAGCAAGCATGTCTATGCCCACCTGACCGGACACAAGCTGCTTGGCTGCGGTGACCCAACGGTTTCCTGGCCCCACGATGATGTCCACTTGGGGAACGCTTTCGGTTCCGAAGGCGACAGCCGCGATGGCTTGAGCACCCCCGGCCCAGATCACGCCATCGGCACCCGCTACGGCGGCCGCTGCAAGCATGACGTCCTCTGAGCTTGGGGTGACAACCCAGACCTCGGCAACGCCAGCAGACCGGGCGGTCACCGCGGTCATCAAAACGCTGGAAGGCAGCGGGAATCGGCCTCCGGGTGCGTAGCAAGCTGCTTTTTCGACGGGCGCCAAACTGTGACCGGCGAAACCTCCAGGAATCGGCATCTCGAGGGGAGTGATGCAGGAACGCTGGGCGTCGGCGAATCGCCGAATCCGATCGGCCGTTCGTTGAAGAAGGGCGAGACGAGTCTCGGGAATTCGAGCACAGGCTGACTCGAGTGCCTCGCGATCCAGAAGGAGCGGGTCGCCCGTGCGCTGCTCAAAGGAGTCAATGTACCCACGCAGGGCCTTGTCGCCCTCCCGTCGGACGGTGTCAACGATGCCTCTCGCGGAGTCCAGGGTCTGGGCATCCATGGAGGAAGCGGGAGTCTGGAAGCCTTGGGGCTCACGGCTTGGCAGGAGGGTGGTCATTGGAGGGTCTCCTTGGTCTTCGCGTTTCCAGGGCGTCGCGTGACCTGGAGGGCACGTTGGTCCAGCTGGTGCAGGACCTCTGTCAGGGGCACCCCTCTCTGGGCGAGGGTAGCGAGAGTGAAGTAGAAAACATCCGCAGCTTCCCAGACCACATCCTCGGCGGCTTGCGCTTCCGTGAGTTCTTGTGCCTCCTCTCGCAGTTTTGCGGAGAGGAGCTCCGGATCGGCGAAGAGGCGTTTGGTGTAAGAGCCTTGGGGAGCCTTCTCTTTTCGGCGCTCCAGACGCTCCGAAAGCGCCGGCAAGCCTCCCAGATTTCCAAAACAGCTGAGGGTCTTGAGGTGGCAGAAGCCTGGACCATTCTGACGGACCTTGAACCGAAGAGTGTCTCGATCGCAGTCGATGTCCACCGCGAGGAGTTGCTGGGTGGCGCCGCTCGACTCCCCTTTCTTCCAGAGGCCTCGAGAGCGAGACCAATAGACTCCTCTTCCGGACTCTAGGGCCTCAGTCAGCGACTGGAGATTGGAGTAGCAGAGTCCCAACGCCCGATCGTGTTCATCCACCACGACGGTAGGCCAGAGTCCGTCTGGTCGATCGGAGGTCAGGGGAGCAGCGAACCCCTCCGCGAGACTCATGCGTCCGGTGTAAAGCGCCATGCCGACCTGAGCATCGACTCCCAAGGCATCCAGCCGGCGGATGTCCTCCGCCGTGGTTACCCCACCGGCGATGGTCAGGCTGCACCCTCCGGCCGCATTTTGAAGCGCTGCGACGCGGTCCAGACGGGTTCCCTGCATGAGTCCCTCGTTCTCCACAAAGGTGACCAAGAACCCCGCAACCACATCCCGAAGTTCTTCCATTCGGGACTCTACAGTGCGGCCGGTTCCCTTGGTCCAGCCGTTGACCACCACTTCATCGTATTTGGCATCGAGAGCGACAAGAACGCGCTCGCGGGGCAGTTGCGCCAGCAGCTCGCGGCTGGCCGCGGTACCGATGATGATCTGTTCCGCTCCGTTGTTGAGCCAATCCAAAGCGGTTTGCGCATCGCGAATGCCGCCCCCGACGCGACATCGTGTCTGTTGACAGAGGGTCTTGATCTGCTCTCGATTGGAGCCTGTTCCCATGGCAGCATCCAGATCAATGACTGCAATGGGCCCTGTGCGGCCGAACCGCTCTGCGAGAGGCGAGGGGTCGCCGGCTTCTACCGCAAGCTTCTCTCCGTTGATGAGCTGCACGGCTTGGCCGCCTTGAATGTCGATGGATGGAATGATCACAGTCGTACCTCTACGCCCTGGGTCCTCAGAGCCTGCTTGATGGTGGTCACGCTGGTTTCCCGAGAGTGAAAAATGGATGCGGCCAAGACAGCAGTTGCCCCGGCCTTAAGGGCCAAGGACATGTGCTCCGGTCCGTTGGCACCCCCCGATGCAATCAGCGGAAGCTTCACTGCCCCGGAGACCGCATGGAGAAGCGGGCAGTCGTAGCCTTCACGAGTGCCGTCTCGATCCCAGCTTGTCAGCAGGAGCTCTCCAGCTCCTCGTTGTTCCGCTTCCACAACCCAATCGATCACATCGATTCCAGTCCGTCGGGTGCCCGAAACGGTGACGACCTCCCAGGCGTTTTCGCGGGTGGCAGCCGCGTCGACGGCCACAACCGTGCACTGGCTGCCAAAGGCCTCAGCAAGCTCATTGATGAGCTGGGGTCGAGAGACGGCCGCGCTGTTGACCGCCACTTTGTCGGCCCCAGCATTGAGCAGTCGAGCCGCATCCTCGACGCTCTTGACCCCGCCTCCAACGGTCAGGGGAATGTCCAAGACCTGCCGTACAGAGGCAACGGTTTTCGCTGCGGTATCGCGGCCTTCAGGGGTTGCTGAGACATCCAGCAGTACCAGCTCATCGGCACCCGTGTCGCGGTAGTGCTTCGCATTCTCCACCGGACAACCGGCGTCGACGAGTCCTTGAAAACGAATCCCTTTGACGACTCGACCGTCTCGAACGTCGAGGCAGGGAATGATGCGTCGTGTCAGCATGCTGACCCCTCTTGATTGAGCCAGCGCTCGAGGAGATTGGCTCCCCACTTTCCGCTGAGCTCGGGGTGGAATTGACAGCCGAGGACCGCTCCGCGTTCAATCGCCGCGACCATCGAAACTCCGTACGTGGTGGTGAAGCTTGTCCAGCCTGCAGGCGCCTGTCGAAGGCAGTAGGAATTGGCAAAATAGGCATGACCGCTCTCGACAAATCGGCTGCGCTTGGGGGCAGTCACCCGGTTCCACCCGAGTTGGGGAACCGCTTGATTGGCGGGCAGTCGAACCACCTTGCCGGTGATGCAGCCTAGCCCAGCCACGCCTTCAGCTTCCTCGCTTGCTTGAGCAAGAAGCTGGAAACCCAGACAGATCGCGAGGGTGGGGCGGTCTCGCTGGATCCGCTCCTGCAAGCTCTCACCAAGACCGGTGGAGCGGAGTGTAGGCATGGCGGCTCCGAAAGCGCCTACCCCTGGAAGGACGACCCGCTCAGCGGCGAGAACCTGCTCGGGGTCACGACTTCGGAGGGTGGAGCGTCCGAGTCGCTTGAAAGCAGCCTCTACCGATGCAATGTTGGCCAGGCCCGTCTCGACAATTACGACCGCACTCATTCCAGAATTCCTTTGGTGGAACGCGCTTCGGTGGAAGGCGTGGGTGCCACGGCCTGGCGCAGACTGAGCGCTAAGGCCTTGAAGCCCGCCTCAGCCTTGTGGTGATCGTTCTCTCCCTTCAGCACATCGACGTGAATCGCGGCACCCAGCTCGATGGCCAGGGAATTCATGACGTGGGTCAGATTCTCTGTGGCGATGTCTCCAAGGTTCTCTCTGCGAAGCCCAAGGTTGATGGACGGCCACGGCCGACCCGAGAGATCGACGGCTGCACGCGCCAAGGCCTCATCCATGGGAACGAGGGCGCTGCCGAAGCGCTGGATTCCTGTTCGGTCCCCCAACGCCTCGCGGAGGGCCCTTCCAAGCCCAATGGCGCAGTCCTCGGCCGTGTGGTGGTCATCGACTTGGAGGTCCCCTTGGCAGGACAAGCGAATGTCGATTCCGGAGTGTCGACTCAGCGCCGTCAGCATGTGATCCAAGAAGCCCAGGCCTGTCGCAATCGCGATCTCGCCCGTTCCGTCCACATCGACCTCCACAGTCACTCGGGTTTCACTGGTCTCGCGGGTGTAGGTCGCTTTTCGTGGTGGACGCATCATGGCAGCACCTCCAGAATGTCCGTCCACCGCAGAAGGGTTCGAGCAGCGCCGGACTGGGTAAGGATGTTGGTGGTCCCCTCAAGCTCGGTACCGGGAGCACAGACTCCGACCGGGAGAACCCCAGCAGCGAGGGCAGCCACCATGTCGTCAGGGGTGTCTCCGAGCATCCAGGCCCGCGAGACGCCGAGCTTCGAGAGTGCCGCTCTGACGGGTTCTGGAGAGGGCTTTGCCGGAGCGTCTTCCATGGTGATGACCACGGAGAAGAATTCGGCGATTCCAAAGCGGGTGAGAAAGGCCTCCGCCTCCTCACGCGGGCGGCCGGTGACGACTCCAAGTGGCATCCGCTGGCTGAGTTCGCGAAGCTGTTCGAGAGAGCCCAGAAGCGACTCCGCCTCGCAGAGGCCGGGGGTGCTTTCTGTGCCGTTGTAGAGCTGGTTGAAGGCCGCGGCAATCTCTCCGAGCTCAACAGAGATTCCTGAGCGCTCCAGCAGTCGCTGTGTCACAACCCAGTCGTTGTTGGCATTCCCTTCCCGCTTGATGTCCTCGATGTCCGATGTCTCCACCTGACATCCAAAGATTCGTGCAGTCTGAACAATCGCCTTGCGGTAGGACTGAGACACGTCTGCTAGCACGCCATCCATGTCGAAGAGGAGGGCCTCAGGTTCCAGAACGACGCGCAGCTTCTGGGTCAGGCGTTCAAAATCACTCGGACTGCCGGGACAGGTGATGCGAATGTTGTTGAGCAGCGACTTCGAGGCGGGCCAGGCCCGAATTCCAATGCCAAAAGAGGCCATGGCGTCACGGACCCAGACCGTGCCTGGGCCCTCGGCAAAGACGAAATTCCCTTGAGATTCGGGCGCTGTCCATCCCGCAGTGTTCAGGAGTTCGGTGAGAGCCATCCGCTCCTCAGAGACTTCCTTAAGGTAGCTCGCCCGAGTGAGTTGGCTGCGAAACGCCTCTCGGGCCAGGAGAATGGACGGCTCGCTGACGGGGTAGGGGAGTCCCGCTGTGCGCATGGCTCGAATCCACTCCGCCTTGCCCAAGGCGTAGCCGATCCTCAGGCCGGCCAGGCCCAAGGCTTTGGAGAAGGTGCGCAAAACCACGGTGTTCGGCAGGGTCAAGGCCACCTCGGTGAGATCCTCGGAGCCGAACTCGGCGTAGGCTGCATCCACCATGATCAACGCCCCGGGTGCAGCCTGCGCTACTTCGAGGAGATCGCTCGAAGTCGCCCAACCTCCCGTCGGGTTGTTGGGGCTCACCATCGCGATCATCGAGGTGGCGTCAGTGACGCATTCCACGACCGCCTGGGTAGGGTAGCGGGGCGTGGTCCAGGGGATTTGCCGAACCTGGGCTCCCTCCCATGCCGCAAAGCGCTCGATCATCTCAAAAGTGGGCGTGGGCAGCAGGAGCTCACGAGTGGAATCGAGAAAGACGCGGCACAGACGCTGGATGGCATCATCGCCCCCGGCGGTGATGAGTACTTGGTCGGGCTCCACGCCGTAGCGCTCAGCAATTTCGGACTCAAGTTCCCGGCAGGAGGGGTAGCGACGAATGGACGACGCACTGCAAGCATCGAGGGCTTGGAGAATCTTCTCGCTCGGTCCTCGGCCCTCATTGCCGTCGAGTCGCAGATCGATGGGGTGTGGGGCTCGGGGTACCTTGTAGGCTGGAGCGGTGAATTGAGAACGGGGCTGTGGTGAGCGGGGCATGGTTTCTCCTACGCCACGATTTGGTCGATGCGGCTGACCACGATGTCGGTGGCCCCAGCACGCCGCAGGGACGGAATCAACTTGGCCAGGCCAGCCTTCGGGACGGCCGCTCGTACGGCGCTCCCCGCATCGCCCTGCAGCTGCGAGAGAGTGGGCTTGCGCATCGCCGGAAGGATGGAGAGTACCTTCTCGAGCCGCGCTTGGGTCACATTGAGCTCCACCATCACCCGCCGTCGTGCGTCGAGCACGGACTGCAGCACCAGAACCAGGGCTTCAATGCGCTCGCGGGCTGCGGGGTCATCCAAGACCCTTGGGTTGGCATAGAGTCGAGTGGATGAGGTCATGAGGGTGTCCACGATCTCCAGGCGGTTGGCTTGGAGTGTGGAGCCTGTTGCCGTGTTGTCGACGATGCAATCGGCATCCTCGGGAGGAAGCACTTCCGTAGCCCCCCAGCTGCGAACGAAGCGCCCCTCAATCCCGTTTTCAGACATCCACAGCTGTGTGATGCGGGCATACTCAGAGGCCACAACCAGCGGCCGGGATGGCAGCCGACCGGCGACCAAGAGCTGCTCAGGAGCGGCTGCTACGATTCTTACGGGGTCGAGTCCGGTGTCCAAGAGTTCCACCAAGTCGGCATCGAGCTCCTGGACCCAGTCTGCGCCTGCAAATCCCAAGTCTCGCCGGCCTGCATTGACCATTTCAACGATGCTCTGCGGTTTGAGAAGCTTCGTCGAGATGCCGTCGAGTCGTGTCTGAATTCGGTAGCTTCGGCCCGGGTCGGTGAATGGGCAACCGGCCTCAGCGAAAAGCGAGCTCAGGCCTTTGAACATCCGGCCTTTGGGTATGGCCAGCTTGAGAGGTTCGGGGTCAGTCATGGGATTCTCCGTCGATTGGGACATCAGCAAGTCCGGTCGACGGTTTCCCAATGAAAAGCGCCGACCTTGGTTGAGGTCGGCGTTTCGTTCACTCAGCTCATTGTGACCAAACTACACCGACCCCATCGAATGATGGTGATGCCGGTGATGGTGGGGGGCCGTGAACATACCAACGAGGTAGCGCAGGATTTTTAGTGCTGCAAATCTACCGCCTGGTTTTTGGGGGAGGTATTGTGACAAAAACGCAGTTCTTCTTGGGTTTTGGTGCGGGGATTTTTTTCGGTCAAAGGTCGAGTTGGACGCATCGGATGTGGATCTTTTGCGGGTAGCGGCGGGACTCCAAACGGGTCCTTGAGTTCGGGAAAGGCGGTCCCATCCCTCGGGGGACAGAAGACGATGTCTGCTGAAAACAGGGCCTGAGGCGGAAGATCTGGATCTGAAATTCGGTCTCTGGACAAGCGCTTGCGCTTGGCTAAGGAATGCCTACCCGTTGGTGCATTGTTCTGGAAGGCCCCTGATGCTCTCATTCAAGCTCGGAGACGCTGTTTGCAACCTTGCACACTTGCGTGTGGGAACCCTCACGCTCACACCGCAGGAGGCCGACCTCTTGCGGCTCTTCGTCAATCGAGCTCAGGAACCCATCGAGCGAATGGAGTTCTACCGCGAGATCTGGGGGTATCGGAGCAAGCCGCAAGGCCGTGCGTTGGACTTTGCTGTTCGAAGGCTTCGTCAGCGCCTCGAGAAGGAAGGTGCCCCCTCGGGTGTGATCGAAACGGTACGTGGTGTGGGGTTTCGGCTCGCGGTTGCTCCTGTCGAGATGCAAACTGAACCGATCGCGTCGAGCGCCGACAGTCCCCCAACTTCACACCTCAAAGAGTTCTCCCGGACTCGCTTGGGAACGGTGTTTCCCCGCGACGGATTCGTTGGACGAGAGGCTCAGCTCGCTGCCCTCAGAGACAGTCTGCAGAAGGGCAGTTTTACCACCCTCGTTGGGCCACCCGGAGTGGGGAAAAGTCGACTGGCGATGGAAGTCCTCCGAGAGACGGTCCCCAGCACTCTGGTGCTCAAAGGCCAAGGGAGGGTCACCTTAGAGGACCTCCTCGGGTGCTTTCAAGAGGCACTTCAGCAGGCTTCTGCAGACTCCCCTCGTGATGTCGCAATCGGGTTGAAGAGTGCAGGAATCGACCACGTTCTGATCGAGAACGCGGACAAGCTCGATCCAACGGCCTGCGAGGGGCTGGACTCCTTGCATGCGCATGGGAAGGACCTCACGCTTCTGGTGACGCGGCGAGGCCCACTGCATGTTGGAGCCGAACGTGTGGTTGCGGTTGCGCCGCTGGCGATTCGAGAAGCCGCAGAGTTGTTTTGTGAGCGTGCGAGGCGTTTGGGCATTTCGATTGAGCCCAGTGATGAGGTTCGGGAGCTTGTGGCTCAACTCGATGGGCTGCCCCTGGCGATTGAGTTGGCCGCTACTCGCGCTCGAGTGCTGTCGCTACCAGACCTCAAGAAGTCACTGGAACAGCGCTTCAAGCTTCTTCGGAAGCGAAGTCGGAGCCCAGGAGATCGCCACGGCTCTCTCGAGGTGGTTCTTACGGAGGCGTTTTCCGGCCTTTCTTCCTCAGAAAAAGCAGCGCTGCTGAGACTCTCCCACTGCAAAACACGCTTCTCGGAGGAGCTCGCTCAGGCACTCTTGGCGGATCTTGACGAACTCCACATCGACCTCTTGGAAGGCCTGGTGGACCATGGACTCCTT
>JAYXVV010000093.1:0-62991 GCA_036021505.1 Myxococcota bacterium
GTGAGAGGAGGTTGGTGGACGCGGCGCGGCTTCGTCCAAGAGTAAACACGGGGTCGTGCTCTACCAGCAGCAGCGTGCTGGGTTGCCTGCCGTCGATGACCTCCGATTGGGTCGTCTGCTGGACGGCAAGGGCGTCCGTGTAGGCCATCCGCCCAAGGCGTTTTATGGCAAGCATCGCTCAAGGGTCTCGATGATTCGAGCGTGGACTTCTTCTTGCGTACCTGTCGCATCGATGACTTCGATTTGCTCGCCCCTCTCCGCGAGAAGGGCCAGGGCCACACCGAATCCGGCAGCAATCTCTCGGAGGTGCTCGAGGGTCTCGAAGCGCTCGATGGCCTGGCCTCTCGCCACAATGCGCTCGAGGGCCTGCTCGGGGGAAATGTCCAAGAAGAGTGTCAGGTCGGGGCTCCTGAAGTCTTGGTTGAGCGTGACAATTCGGTCCAGCGGCGAAATTAGGGCCTGGTAGGCCATCGACGAGGCATAGTAGCGGTCGGTGACTACGCGGACATTGCGGGCCAAAGCCGGTTCGATTTCACGCTCGAGATGGTCTTTGCGGTCAGCAGCGAACAGGTAGGGGAGCACGGAATCGGGGAGGGGATTGTCTCCTCGGAGGGCTTCTCGAATCAACAAACCGGCCGGTCCCTGGCTGGGTTCAGCTGTCCGATGCCAGTCGGGAAACCGTTCACCGAGCAGCCGAATCTGGGTGGTGCTGCCGCAGCCGTCTAAGCCCTCGATGGCGATGAAGTGTCCACTCATAGAAGGGATCTATCCGATTCCGAGCCAGACATGCATTTTTGACACGAACATCGGAGCTCCTGATCTACGGTGGTGTCCGGCACCCTACTGTGAATCGGAGATCCAATGATTTGGTTGGCGCTTGGAGCAGCACTCGCTGCTCCCCATGAACAAGCAGCTTCGGGGGTCCCTGAACGCACAGATGCCGATGTGGACGTGCTCTTCGAGGGCTTCCTTCAATTCTTCGAGCCGGAGTCGTTGGAACCTCAGAGGCGGCTTCCAGCAGACCGCTGGCATTGCGGAACAGGTTTGGTGCTGGAGATTCAAGAGAATTGGGAACGGTTTACGCACGAGCAGCAAAGGCGGATGAAACCCTACATTTCTGAGAGACCACCCCTTCATGAACTGGGCCCGGTTGAGGAGGAAACCTCATTTTTAGCAGCTCCATCGGAGACGTGTTTTGATGCATACCCCTCACGGCGACCCAGCTGGGCGGGCGATGGGGAGAACCGGATTGTGACCGAGCACTTCTCCGTGGAGTGGGACGGAAACGCCATCTCGGAGAGCAAGGCACAGAGCTTTGCGGATGCACTGGAGCACTCCTGGGAGGTGGAGTTCGATGAATTGGGTTGGCGTCGTCCAGCCCGAAGCGGCCAGTGGTTGACACTCGCCTACGTATCGGGAGGGAACTACTCGGGGGCGGTCACCAGCGTGGAAAGTTGTGGTGGAGACTACATCCCGTTCATTGTGGCCGGGAAGTCAGCATTTTCTCAGGGGACCTGGTACCAGGACATGGCTGGCCATGAGCTCAATCATGCCTCACAGTTCTCCTATGGCTACGGTCATGAGTTCTATTTCTGGGAGTCGACAGCAACCTGGATCGAGGAGTATCTCTACCCGAATCACAATGCCTGGTCTCCCTACATCTCGGGGTACAGTCAGGCTCCTCATCTTGCGATCAACAAGTCGAGTCAGCAAGACCAGGACGTGTTCTACCACATGTATGGGATGGCGATTTTCAACTTCTACCTCGACGAATACGTTGGAGGCCCTGAGTTGATCGAGGAGCTCTGGGAGTACTCCCGGTCCAATGGAACGCAGTACGATCTCTGGATCGGTTCAGTGCTCGAGGACAAGGGCTTCGATTGGGCGGAAATCTATGACGGTTTCATCGCAGCCAATGCCGTGATGGACTACGCCGAGAGCGCCTATTTTCCGGATGTCGCTCGCGCGGACTCTGTGAACAATTTCCCGGCAGAGGGAGGAAATTCGGGGGCTGAAAAACCCGAGGGGTATGGGCAAAATTACGTCCGAGTACGAACGGGCAAAGCCAGCGATGAATTTCCAGATCTGAGCGTTGTCTTTGATGGAGCCAACAGCGTTGAGTGGAGTGTTCAACTGGTGGGCGAGCGCGATGGGGAAGTTGCCGATGTGGTTCGCATGGAGGTCGTTGAGGGCACCGGCGGGGGAGTTTTTCCGGACATCGGTGAGTTCGACAACATTTGGATGGTTGTGTCCCCACTGACCACCAAGACGAAGGCGTTCAACTACTCCTGGGAAATGGAGCTCGTGGATGCGTATCCGGACGATGAAGACACCGAGGGTGAAGGGGGGGGCGATGAGGACTTGGCCGCAGGGTGCGCCTGTGCAACGTCCTCGCGCTCCTCTCGAGGAAACCCTGGAGTTCTGCCCCTGGTGGCCCTCCTCCTGCCATGGACGATGCGTCGGTCGGGTCGAGGTGCGGAAGGCAGGAAAGGGGAACACCAATGAGGGTATCCGCGGAAGAGCACCCCCTGCTGGATCTCAGGATGATTTTGTGCGTCTTTCCACAGGGGCTTTCAGCTACTTCCGACACAGCCATTCAGCGGTTCTTTGATCGCAGTGTTGCGGCTCCTGTTCGTGCTTCAGAAGATACAAAAACCCGGATCCGAGATCTGCTTCGAGTGGGAGGCTTTAAGCCCTCCGGGCGGTCTAAACCTGCAAGTGAATACCTGATCAAGGCTGCGGAGGGCGGATTTTTAGGCTCCATCAATCCTGCTGTTGATGTCTGCAATGCTGTCTCTCTTCACAGCGGCCTTCCGATCAGCGTGGTGGATGCCGATCGGTTGACCGGAGACCTTTCAGTTCGCATTGCTGCCTCAGGCACTCGTTATGTCTTCAATGCCTCGGGTCAGGAAATCGATGTATCAGGGCTTCTCTGTCTCCATGACGCGATCAGTGCCTGTGCCAATGCCGTAAAAGACTCTCAGCGGACCAAAACCGATGAACACACTACGAGGTGTCTCTACCTGTTCTGGGGCTCTCGAGAGTTGAGCGAAACCGTGGACGATGCTTGCGCATGGACCGTGGCCTTGCTGAGGGGTCAAGGTGCCGAAGAGATCGTTGAACTCAGGGCTGGGCCGACGAACTAAAGGCGATCCTGCATCCAGGAAATGCGTTTACCGAGTTCGGAGTGGGGTGAAGTTCCTGTGCTTCTGGCGATCGCCTTTGCCTCTTGAAGCGCCGTCAGAGCCAGCTCTCGTTCCTGCAAGAGATGGTGGTACTCCGAGATGCAGCAGTAGGTCTTTCCGAGTTCAGTCATTTCCTGACTGGAGCGGTACGCCTCCAGCGCAGTATCGAGCAGAACTTTTGCCTCCTTGAGTCGACCCTGACGAAGATAGAGCTTCCCTGTGGCCTGCTGAATGCCCGCTTTTACCCGAAAGCTTCCGGTCTTTTCGGACACTTTTAATCCTTCATTGAGGTGGTGTTCCGCCTCATCCAAAAGGCCCATCTCGGTCTCAATCTCTGCGAAGTTGATGTAGACAATGCCAGAATGGGCCTCTGCGCCAAAGGCTTCCAGAAGCTTCAGGCTCTCAAAAAGCAGAGCGCGAGCTTCGATACAATGGTCCTTCAGGTAGTGAACCTGGCTGAGTCCGACCAAAACCATCGCCTCATTAAATCCTTCATTGAGCTCCTGATACTGGATGCGTGCTCGACGATAGTCCTCGAGTGCTTCGTCAAGTTCACCCGCATCGAGGAGTATGGTACCCAACAAGAAGAGCCTTGAGGCGTGAAGCCGCCGGTCGCCAGAGTTGTGGGCAACCGCAACAGACTGCCCAACAAGTTGGACGGCAACGCGAAGATTTCCGCGCAGGCTCTCGATGATTCCTTGACTGCCGAGACTGTTGGCCAGCTGGGATTGATCGCCGATCTGCCGGGCGATTTGTGCTGCGGTTTTGAAGTCTTGCAGAGAGTCCTCATAGGAACCCTGAAGACGGTGGGCCCTCCCTCGCAGAGCAATCCACCGTGCGACAAGAACGTTGTTGAGGCTTTGTCTTGCCATGCCGATCGCCGATTCGGCGTGGTCAACGACAAAACGTGGCTCGCCGCGTTGAATGTGGATCATTGCGAGCAGGTAGAGGGCCTCAGAAATCAACTCGGGATTCTGGAGGGATCCTCCCACTTGGTGGGCTTGCTCGGCCAGCTTCGAAGCTTGGTCCAGGTCTCCAGCAACAATAAGTGCATCACTTCGCTTCAGATCGATCACAGCCTGCTGGTGATCATTGAGTTGGAGTTGGGACATCTTTTTTGCGATGTCCAGTGCTCGGGTGAAGGGTCCCGTGCGTTCGAGGATTCCCACCAAAGCTTGAAAACAAAGCATTGCGTCGGAGGTTCGTCTCTCGAGTGCGAGATCGAGTGCATGAGAAATGTTTTCAAAGTCCCGGATGATCTCGCGTCCCTCAACTCCACCTCCCTTGAGGAGGGTCCGGTGGTGGGGCTCGCCCAGGCGCTTGAAGTGGTGGACAAAACGCTGCTCCAGCGCAGGGCGCATGCCCCCAAGTTTCTGGGAGGCGTATTCTCGAATGCTTTTCGACAAAGAAAAACGGGGCCGGTCCATTCTGCTGAGGGCCTGCACGAGGCTTCGGTCGATGAGGCGCTGGAGAAGTTCGGTCGCAGGTGGGGCATGCGGGTATGAGGACAAATCCAGGATGGCCTCGGCAGCATCGACGGTAAAGCTCCCCCGAAAGACGGACAAATGCGCTAATGCTTCGGCCTCCGCCGGCTCCATTAAATTCCAAGACCAGGCAATGGTGGCCTGGAGGGTGGCTTGTCGGCTTGTGGTCTCCTCGATGGTAGAAAGCGTTGAGAAACTTTCCGTTACGCGCTGCAGGAGCACCCGAGGTTCAAGATCGGCCAGTCGGCCAGCTGCCAGTGAGACAGAGAGCGGGTTGCCCTCCAGTCGGTTGACAATTTGCGCGGCAACAAGTGGATCAACAGGGGATACGGTTCGGACTCTTTTCGCGATGTCCATGAACAGGGACAGTGCGTGAGACCCATCCAGAGGTTTCACTTCGATGAGGCGCTCACCATCGAGTTTGAGTCGGCTTCGCGACGTGACTAAAAAGACGAGATTGGGGGCGATTTCAAGCCAAGTGGTGATCGTCTTTTTTAGAAAAGAAAGAACCCGGTCACTGCTGTCGAAGAGAAGGATGCATTGTTCTTGTGTCGCAAGAAATCGACCAATCTGCTCGATGTTCCCCTGGGTGTCTTCTGGACGAAGTGGGAGGTTGTACTCCTGTGCGATTCGTTGGAGTGCGGCTGACCCTTCACGAATGTCCGAAAAATCGAATACCCATCTCCCATCCGGAAATCGTTGAGCGGCCTGATGAAGGTAGTGGAGCGCCGCCGCTGATTTGCCCACGCCTCCTGGCCCTTTGAGGGTAACAATCTTGCCTTTTTTCTTGATCTGACGTTCGAGCTCTTTGAGGAGGGGGCCTCGACCATGCAGAACGGGTAGGTTTTCGGGAAGGTTGTGTTTGGCACGAGCCTGCGGCAGGTCGGGCAGCTCCTGGGTTGGACGATCGCCATCAAGAGACTCATTCGAGGAGAGTCCAATGCTCGGGGCATGAAGGAGATGGACCTCAGAGAGGTGCCGCGACAACACCTGAAGAAGGGACTCTCCGGGTGCAGCAGCTCGCAGTGAACGCAGCTTTTCAAAGATCTGCCTCGCACTCCCGATCCGGTCCGAAATCTGCAGTTGGAGGCAGTGGACAATCAGCTCCACAATGCCTGGTAGGTCCTGGGCGACCCGCTGCAGTTGTCTGCTCTGGGTTGCAGCGCGAGCGGCTGTCAGGATGGATTGGGCCACCTCCTGTGGCTCCCCCTTTGGGAAAAGCCGAGCCCCCGCGAACAGCTCATAGGCGACAACGCCGAAGGCAAAGAGATCGGACTGGGGACCGACCAAACCTCCAGTGATCTGTTCTGGAGACATGTACCGCAGGGTTCCTGAAACAGCCTCCTCCTGCATCTGATCGCTGCGGCGAAGGATTGAGACACCGAAGTCGGTAACTTTTGCGAGCCCGGTGCGGTCCACCAGGATGTTGGAAGGCTTGAGATCGCGATGCACCAAAGGCGTAGCTTGCCCCTCGATGCGCAGGGAGTGGGCATGGTCCAACGCGGCGGCGACTTGAAGCAGGACATCCAATGCGGCTGCGGGGGGAAGTCCTTTCTCTCGAAACAAAAGGGTGGAGAGTGGAAGTCCTTGGATGTACTCCATGGCGATGAACATTTCTCCTTGGAATTCGCCCAATTCGTAGGTGTCCACAATGTTGGGGTGGCGCAGCATCCCCCCCAAGCGAGCTTCTCGAGCAAGCTGGTCCCTCTGACGTGTCAGTACGGTTCCTTCACGGTCGAGGATCATCTTGAGCGCCACCTCTTTTCGAAAACCCGCTGGACCCTTGAGGGTCGCTCGAAAGACCCGTCCCATACCGCCCTTTCCAATCACCTCCAGCAGCTCGTATCGGCTGAAGGACACGGGGAGGTTGGGGTCGCCAAACGCGGTAAGAGAAACAGTCATGGCACCGAGGAAAAGAAGGACTTCAATCCTACCGCAGATTGGGGAGTTCGCAGAAGGACCTGGCGCTCCTGCCACACACCGTTCCCCACCCATCGAGGTGGGGTTGGTTATGAGGGACAGGGAGCCACGCGATGCGTATTCTTTTTGTGGATGACGAGGTGGAACATGTGTCGACTGTGGCCAGCGTCATCGAGGAGGCGCTCGATGCAGAGGTGGTGGTCGCACGAACCGTTCGCGATGCTGTAGCGGCCCTTCATCGATCCGAATGCAGCCTTGTAGTCATGGACATTTTCATTCCTATGGGCAGCGATGCGGTCGAGGTTCTCGGTCCCCGAGCTCGCCGCTACGAGCAGGACTTGGAGCACTTAGGCGGCCTGGTTCTTTTGGATGAGTTGCAACGCTTGAGCCCTCAGCCAACGGTCCTGGCCCACACTGCATGCGTGGATTTTGAGCTCCTGGAGTTGATGAAGGAGGTGGTCGCGCAGCGCGTACCGAAACCCGCACCGGTGGACGTCCTGCTAAGAGTCGTATTGGAAGCGTTGGAGGTGCCGGCTCCTGGCTGAGTTCTCGAGAGCTTCAGCGGTTGACAACATGGACGGCCTCGCCGAGTGCCGCTTTGGTGGCCTCCATCACGCCCTCGCCTAAGGTGGGATGGGGGTGGATGGTGAGTCCAATGTCCATGGCCTCGGCGTCCATTTCGACAGCGAGCGCTGCCTCCGAGATGAGGTCAGAGGCATGGTCACCGATGATGGTGACCCCGAGAACTCGGTCGTCCTCAGCATCCAAGACCACTTTGATGAACCCATCGGTGTGTCCAGTTGTCAGGGCCCTTCCGATTGCCGCAAAGGGGACCTTTCCAACCTTGATCTCGTATCCAGCCGCAATGGCTTCGGGCTCCTGCAGACCTGCAGTTGCAATCTCCGGATCGGTGAACACAACCGCTGGAACGGTCTTGGCATCATTTTGGACATCGTGGCCTGCGATGACCTCGGCGACAACCTCTCCCTCGTGACTGGCTTTGTGTGCGAGCATGGGGTTTCCTGCTACATCTCCAATGGCATAGACACCAGGAATGTTCGTGCGGCAGGATTTGTCGATCTGGATGAAGCGTCCCTCCATCGCAATGCCGATTTTCTCGAGTCCAAGATTTTCCGTATTGGGGAAGCGCCCTACTGTGACGAGAATCGCATCCGCCTCAAGAGTTTCTTGGCCTTTTTCTGTTTCAATTCGAACGCTTGCTCGCTCTTGACCCTCTTCCCAGCCCAGCGCTTTGGATTTGAGTTTGACGTCGACTTTTGCGCGCTTCAACTTTCGAGCGATCACCTTCACAACCTCCTTGTCGAAGCCTGGAAGAACCTGATCGGCCATCTCCACGACGGTGACCTTCGAGCCGAGTTTGTTGAGAACGCTGCCAAGCTCGAGGCCAATGTAGCCACCCCCGATGACCACGGTGTGGTCTGGAATACGTTCGAGCGCGAGGGCTTTGGTGCTGTCGAGTACCCGGCTGTCCGCATAGGAGAACCCGGGAATCTCGATAGGCCGAGACCCGCTGGCGATCACGATGTGTTCGGACTTCACGGTGACTTCGCCTTCAGCCGTTGTGACCTTGAGGGTGTTCTTGGAGTCGAAACGCGCCTCACCCAAAAGCATTTCTGCTCCATTGGCTTTCAGGAGTTGGGCGATACCGCCCGTGAGCTTGGCGACGATCCCCTGCTTCCAGCTCTGCATTTTCGCCATGTCGATCTGACCTTCGCCCACGTCTGAAATTCCCATCTCGGCAAGTTCAGCCAAACCTTTGTAGCGCTTCGCCGCTGTGATCAGAGCTTTGGAAGGAATGCACCCCACATTGAGGCAAACGCCCCCCCAGTTTTCCTTCTCGATGCAGAGGGTTTTCAGTCCAAGCTGAGCCAGTCGGATGGCACAGACGTAGCCACCGGGGCCTGCGCCGATCACCACCGCGTCGTAGTTGCGTGTGCTCATTGCGTTTTCCTTGTTCGGGGAGAAATCAGTCGAGGAGGGCCTCGATGAGGTGAGGGCCGCCGGCTTGGCGCGCCTTAGCGACGGCCTTCTTTACGGTTTCGTAGTCTCGACCATTGATGGAGGAGCTTTGGATGCCGAAACTCTCGGCCTTGGACACCAAACTCCCAGCGACCTGGGGGCACAGGGGAGAGTCGGAAGAGCTGAGGTTCCTGCGGTAGGTCAGAACGATGACGTTCAGTTGATGCAGAGCAATCAGATTGAGGGCCTCATAGAAAGCTCCCGTGGCCGCGGAACCCTGCCCGAGGAAGCAAAGTACGGCACCGTCAGTGTCCTGCGCCATGGCGACACCACAGGCCTGCAGGAGGCGGGTACTCGGCGAGGTGCTGACGGGAGCCACCCGGTAGGGACGCGCACCAGCGTGGCCATCGACGAGGCGCTCCGCGGGGCAGTTGCGAAGTACAGCGCCTACCCGTTCGCGAAGACCCGGGAAGACCCAATCGGTTTTCTCGATACCCGAGAAGCCACCGGCCACCACGGATTCAATTCCCTCCACAGGAAGTGGAAAAGGAACAGGGTCTTCCGTCTGCAGGAAGGCACAGGCCTCCAGGACCATCTCAGGAGGTGTGAGGCTCACGAGAGCTCCATGAGCAACTCACCCGGGGTCTGGAGTTGTTCCTTGAGGGCTGTGACAAATCGGGCTGCTACAGCACCGTCGATGCATCGGTGGTCGAAGGAGGGAGAGAGGTAGAGCATGTCTCGGATGACAATCTCTCCGTCTCGAACGACCGGGCGTTGATGGATTTTGTTCACCCCCAGAATGGCCACCTCGGGATGGTTGATGATGGGGGTTGCGAACATGCCACCAATGTTGCCCACGGAGGTAATGGTGAATGTGCCCCCTTGAAGTTCTTCGAGTTGGACCGTTCCAGCGCGGGTTCGTGCGGTCAGGTCGGCGACCTCAGCAGCCAGCTGGAGGATGCTTTTCTGTTCCACGTTTTTGACCACTGGGACGTACAGGCCCTGAGGTGCGTCGACAGCGATTCCAATGTTGACGTCGCCCTTCACCACCAGCGTGAGCGGGTCCTCTTCCACGTTGGCGTTGAAGTTGGGGAACTCTTTGAAGACCTGGCAGAGGGCTTTCATGATGAAAGGCAGATAGGTCAGCCGAACTCCGCGTGCAGCGGCGGAGGCTTTAAGACTTCGGCGTATGGTGACCAGGTCGGTCATGTCCACCTCGTCGACGTAGCAGAAATGGGGGGCCGTCGTGTACGAACGGACCATCTGCTCAGCGATTTTACGTCTCAAGCCGATGACCTTGATGCGCTCTTCTTGCCCAGAAGGAATCGCACTGGCCTGGGGAATCGCCACTGGGGTCTTGGGCGCAGGAAGTCCGCCGGCGGCAAAGGACTCCACATCGGATTTGGTGACACGCCCGCCTTTACCGGAACCCGGTACGGCGTTGAGGTTGACACCCAGCTCTCTGGCTCGTCTTCTTACAGCCGGTGTTGCAAGCGTCTTGGACCGAACCTCGGGGTGGCTGCTGGTGGCTGCGGGAGCAGGAGTGGGCGCAGCGGCAGGAGTGGGTTTTGGAGCCGGCGCTGGCTTACTGACCGCTGCTGGTGCTGGTGTTGGTGTTGGTGTTGGTGCCTTGGCTTTGGGAGCGGTCTTGGCTTTGGGAGGCGCTGCAGCACCGGATTCGTCGATGTCCATGAGTGGAGAGTGAATCTTCACCACATCCCCCTCCTCGGCATAGAGCTTGACCACGGTACCGCCGTCGCGAACCGAGATCTCGACGTTGGCTTTGTCGGTCATGACCTCGCAGACGGGCTGATCTTGGACGACCACATCGCCCTCGTTGACCAACCATTTGACGACCTCGCCCTCGAGGACGCCCTCTCCGATTTCAGGAAGTTCAAACGTGTACATGCCAATACTCCAAGGGCTGAACAGCCCGGATTAGTAGTCGAGAATTTCCCCGACGAGGTCCATCAGAGCTTCAGGCTGAGTGGAGGAAGACCCTCGTGGTGGGGATTCAAGGTGGAGAAAAGCCAGGTCGGTGATCTGGCCCATGAGGTGGTTCGAGAGTGCATCCGAATCGCTGAGCAGCAGGCAACGACCCGTTTTTTGAACGCTGGCTTTCAGGCCCTCGGTGTCGAGAGGGCGCAGGGAACGAAGGTGCAGAACCTCCGGCTCAATTCCTTCCTGCTCGCAGATCTGGTGAAGTCGGAGGGCGAGCGGTGCTGTCGCTCCGGTGCAGAGGAGTGTCAAATCCTCTCCCTCACGAAGAAGCACGGAGTTTCCTGCGGCGAAGTCGGAAGGTCCCTTGTCGTGAATTTGAGTGAGCGTATTCGCCTCCAGAATCACACTGGGCCCCCGAAGAGTCAGCGCATGCACAAGCAGGTTTCCAGCCTCGACCCCGCTTCTGGGCGAGAAGACGCGAAGACCTGCAATGGTGGAGAGGTTCCCCTCTGGGGACGCTTCGTTGTATCGCCCGCCGCCCAGTCCAGGGCCGCAAGGGACGCGGATGACGACGGTGGACTCAAAAGCGCCTTGGGTTCGTTCTTCCAAGTTGGCCAGCTCCAGCCGTAAACACTCCCAAGCATCTGCCAAGCGATCGGGCCCCGTGAGTTCCACAATCACTTTTTTGCCTGCGAGAGCCAATCCAGCTGCGAGGCCGACCGTTGCGGAGTCGGAGATTGGAGTATCGATGACGCGCTTGGGTCCAAAGCGTTCCAGAAGCCCGACGCTGGCTCCTCGAGCGCCACCCATCCGGCCCACATTTTCTCCGACGAGCAGGACATCCTCACTGCTCTCCAGTGCACGGGCCTGAGCGGTGCGCATGGCGCTTGAGTAGCGATCAATCGACATGCTCGTCGTGCTCTGACTCATTCGGGGGCCCTCTGCTTCTGAATGTGGCGATGAATGAAGAACTCCCCAGCTTTGTAACTGGAGCGCACCAGAGGGCCAGATGCCACGTAGGTAAAGCCCATCTCCAACCCCAGTTTTTCGTAGGTCTCAAACTCTTCTGGAGTCACATAGCGCTGAAGTGCGAGGTGCTTCGCCGAGGGCCGAAGGTATTGGCCTACCGTCAGGAAGTCCACACCCACGTCTCGAAGATCCGACATGCACTTCAGGACCTCTTCCTCGGTCTCACCCAAGCCCACCATGATGGAAGACTTGGTGTACTCCGAGCCGAGTTCTTTGGCCGCCGCCAAGACGTCCAAGCTCTGTTGATAGCCTGCTCGCGGATCGCGGACGGTGGAGGTGAGTCGCTCGATGCACTCTACGTTGTGGGCGAGGACCTCAGGCTTTGCCTGGACCACTCGGTTGAGCAGGTCTCGATCGCCTGAGAAATCGGGAATGAGCACTTCAACCATGGTCGATGGATTCAGCGAGTGAATCTCCTCGATGCATGCGGCGAAGTGTCCGGCCCCTCCGTCGGCCAGGTCATCCCGGTCCACGGATGTGACGACCACATAGTCCAGTTCCATCTCCGAGATGGCCACGGCCACGTTTCGAGGTTCGTCGGGATCCAAGGGGTTGCCTTTCCGGCGCGTGTTGACTGCACAGAATCGGCAACCTCGGGTGCAGATGCTGCCCATGACCATAAAGGTCGCGGTACCACCGCCCCAGCACTCCCCAATGTTCGGGCATTGGGCTTCCTCGCACACGGTCGACAAGCCCAACTCTCGGGCTCGGCCGCGGATGCGTGCGAAGCGCTCTTGTTTGGCGCCGGTTGGGAGCTTTACCTTGAGCCAGCTTGGCTTCCTGGTTTTGATAGGGAGTCCACTCATTTACTTGATCCGATAGCCTTCCATTTCGTTGTTGAAAATCCAGGCGACGACTTCACCAATCTCGAAGCGAGCGCTCATGTAGGAACGGCGGCTTGCTGCAGCGGAGCCTGCATTTCGAAGATCGGCCCGAGCACTGATCATCTGCTGAAAACGGGACCGCCAGGTCTTCACGTTGGCGGGCCGGAGGTCGACCCAACCCTTCTTCGCCCACTGGTCCACGGAGCTGTCCTTCAAGGCTGCTGAGGTGGCATGGCCGAGAACCTCCGGAACGTTGATCGAGGGCCCCCGGAGGAGGGTTTGTCCGTCGGGCAGAAGAATCGGGATCCCGATGGAACAGGCAAGGTGGTCTAAACCGGAGCTCTCCAGGGCCTTCGCCAGGCTCAATGAGATGCTTTTTTCACTGGAAGAGTCCTCCAGGAAGCCGTCGATTTTTTCGTAGACACGCTTGATCAGCGCTGCCTCAAAGAGAAGCTTGGAGAGCTCTGGGGGGCCCAGTCGCCCGAGGGCTACGGACGGATGAGCCTCCCCGGATTCCAGGGCGTCGTTCTCGACAGCATCAAGATCTTGAAGGGCAACCTCGCGAACGAGTCCAGCCTTGTAGGAGGGGCTGAGGACGGATCCATCCAACGCAGACATGATGTCTTTTCCGGTGTTGGCCCCTCGGATTTCCAAGACGACAGTACGCGCGATCTCCTCGGGTGTGATGTATTCCATCTGACCCAGCGCAGTAATGGCAGCGAACTCACCTCGGGTGAACACACCGTTCTCGCCCGTGTCGACCACGGGCACCTTCAACGTGCTGGACTCCTTGTAGCCCTTGGGCGACTCTCGGAGATTGAGGGAGTCCTGGACCTTCAGGTCGAGGCTGTGGGGTGCGTACAGCTTGGAGTTGCCGTGGCGATCCGTGACCTCTTTGACCTGGACGGCACGGTAGCCGATCATGGCTGCTGGCTTGACCTCTTTGACGATGGGGGCCTTGGGTGTCCGCGCGAGCAGGAACAACAGGCCGGTCTGAGCAAAGGCGGCCTCCGTCTTTGCGAGCAGCTTCTTTGAGGGCCGGTCCTCAGAGTGGGTGTAGGGGATGTTGAGCCCCATTCCCCCGGTTCCTGTGGTGCCCACCTTGAGGTAGGCGCTCACGCCGTATTTCCGGGTGGAACTGTGTACAAAGCGAACGTGTCGAATGAGCTGGGGGGTCGACTGGGACAACAGAAACGTCTCTAAATCGGCGGTTCCTTGTGACTCGAAGCCCTCTTCTCCAATCCAGGAACGCACCTTTGCCACTCCGTCGAACACATCCTGGTAGGAGAACGCGGTGGCTGTGTTGACGGCATCGATGACGACTTCCGGTCGGTAGCGTCGGATCAAACCGACCAAGTGATTTTGCTCAAAGCTTTTCTGGTAATCCCCATAGACAGCATCCAGAAGGGTCTTTCGGAGGTGATCGTCGGTTAGGATTGCTCCTCGTGAGAGCTCGGACATGCTCTGCGGAACAAACAGGTTTCCCCAAGCGGGGACGAAAGAGACGCTGTCTCCAAACTCGTTTCGATGGGTCTCACAGGCCTGCTCCGCCTCGTCCTCTTTCAGCGAGCAAACGACGATGCGTCGAGGCTGGAGGGAGCGGACAATGTGTCGAATCACTTGAGTGCCGACGAGCCCTGCTCCTCCGAGAACGAGATAATCCTTGTACATGGGCGCTCCTTTTGCCGGTTGCCGACCGACGACAGGACAGGATTACTAACGCGCGGGGCTGGAGCTTGCCCCCTTGGATCGCCATTGGCACACAAGCAGCGGGGGGCTGCGGGCCGACCCTGGAGAGATCGAATAAATGATCGCCTGATGTTGAATCTCTCTGGCATTCTTGTTGACGCGCTCTCCATCGGTGGGGTGGAGACGTGCATTCAGGTTCCCAACTGGAAGCTGGCCTTTGACATCGGGCGTTGCCCCAGAAAGGCGGTGTTCCGCGAAACGGTTCTGTTCACCCATGCCCACATGGATCACATGGGTGGTGTCGCCTTCCATGCGGCCACGAGAGGACTGATGCAGATGAAGGCCCCGACCTATGTGGTGGGTCCGGAAACGGCCCCCGCTCTCGAGGAGTTTTTGAGGGCTGCCCGTCGAATGGACCGCTCGGACCTCGCCTGCCACATCGAGGCAGTAGGCCCGGGCGGTGAATGGGCTCTGCGAAAGAACCTCATTGCGAAGCCGTTCCGTTCGGTCCATGTGGTTCCGACGCAGGGCTATGGAATCTGGGAGCGTCGGAAGAAGCTCAAGCCCGAATATCGGGGTGCCGATGGGGAGCAAATTCGGGCGATGAAGGCTGCGGGAGAGGCGGTGACTGAGGATCACGATGTGCCGCTGTTCGCGTTTACCGGGGACACGCTGCCCGAGGTCCTTGAGCGAGAATCCGTTGTGCGGGAGGCGAAAGTCTTGGTGATGGAGTGCACCTTCATCGACGAGCGGGTGTCGGTGAAAAACGCTCGAGAGAGCGGTCATGTGCATCTCTTCGAGTTGGCGGAGCGGGCGGAGTTGTTTCAGAATGAAACCATCTTGCTGACCCACTTCTCAGCACGATTCAATGCGGAAGAGATCGAGCGAGCACTCGATACGCACCTTCCTCCGGGTCTGCGTGAGCGAGTCGTGGCGCTGACGAACGCCCACTGACTCCCATCAGGTGCCGTAGAGAGGCAACAGCTAAAACAACGCCCGGGGTGCTTGGGCACCCCGGGCAGGTTGAAAATGCGTGTGCAGGCAGCGTTTTAGAGCTTCTCGGCATTGTCGGAGAGGTAGCTCGCCACACCCTCAGGGGTGTTGACCATGCCGTCGTCTCCGGTGTTCCAGCCTGCAGGGCAGACTTGGCCGTTCTGCTCAAAGAACTGCAGAGCCTCGACGATTCGAACGACCTCGTCCATGTTGCGGCCGAGGGGCTCATCGTTCACGACCATGTGGCGGACAACACCCTTTTGGTCGATGACGAAGGTGGCGCGCATCGAGACACCCTTGGGGTAAAAATGATCACCGCCCTTTGCCAGAACGCCGTAGTCCTTCGAGATGGAACGGGTCATGTCTGCAGCGAGGGTGTAGGCCACCTCACCGATGCCTCCCTCATTGACCGGCGTGTTCCGCCAGGCGTTGTGGGTCCAGTGGGAGTCCACGGAGACACCGACCACCTTGCAGCCCAGCTCTTCGAGCTTCGCTGTGCGGTTGGACATGGCGAGAATCTCTGAGGGACACACGAAGGTGAAATCCAGGGGGTAGAAGAACAGCACGGCATACTTGCCGTCGATTGCGCTGTGGAAGTTGAAGTCACCCACAACCTCACCGTTGGCGTGGACGGCTTGGGTGGTGAAATCGGGGGCTTTTTTGCCAATGAGAAGGCCCATGGGATGCTCCTTTGAGTGAATGAACGCGTAGAACGCAAAATTGGGGCAAGAGGCGTAACCAGATCGCTCTTTTCGTGCCGCTGCTCAGATAAGAAATGACGGGTTGTCACCGGTCTGCCGCAAGATGAGATATGGGAAGCCGATGAATCCCTTGGTTTTCACCGCACTGATAGCAGGGTGTGCAAGCACCACGGTCCCCTCCGAGACTCCGCCCCCGGATGCAGACAGGGTCTCAATTCCGACTCCCGTACAGCCTCCGCCGATGCAGCTTGTACTTGCGGACCTCACAGGGGTAGTGAATGGAAGGTGGGTCAACAAGAACACTGCTGTGGGTGGTGCAGTGGAGCCTCAGGCGCTGAGTCAACTTGCCGCGGACGGGATTGAGCGGATCATCAATCTTCGGGGGACCGCAGAACTCACAGGAGAGGAGGAGCAGCAAGCCCGTTCTGCGGGCCTCGCATTCGTGCATCTTCCTGTGACAGGGTTGGCTGACCTTACTCCTGAGTTTCTGCGAGAGTTGGATGACCTCTTGGGCGAAAACACCCCAACATTGATCCACTGTGCGAGTGGAAACCGAGTTGGAGCAGCGTTCGCGCTCCATGCCAAGGCATTTCGTGGAGCGACCGCGGAAGAAGCACTGGAGCTGGGCAAGCGCCACGGCTTGACGTCCATGGAGGCCGCTGTTCGCAGCCGTCTTGCAGCGGAGGCGGCGCCGTAGACGCCCCCCTCCTATTCGGAATCGATGTAGGCTTCGCAGATGTAGGGCAGTTCGATCAGGGTATCCAGATCGGCTGCAGCCCAGCGTCCACCTCGGTACACCATGGCTGCGACGTCCTCCTCGTATTTTCCTCCGTGGTTTTCTTCCCAACCACCGTTGTCGGGTTCACCGGGGTGCCAGATGCCGCCGACTTCGACCGTGTCGTTCTCTGACGGCCCTTCATCGTTGACCCAGAACCAACCGAAATCCTCGGAGGGCGAGGTGGACTGCTGATAGAGACCGAGCCACAGCCCAGAGCCGGTTTCGATCTGAGCAATGGTTACGCCGGTCTCCGTGGCGGTCCATTCGATCGCACTGCCCGCAGCGTGGAGGTCCCCTTGAAAGGCATTGGCGCACACTTGTCGAGCGTCCTGCCAGTTTTTGGGATCGGGGCAATGCCAGTAGCGACTGTCTTGGGGCTCATCGGTGGCGGTATCGGTCAACTGGGCGCCATTTTGAAGCCCCAAGGTGAGGGGTGTGCAGTCCATTCCGGGACAGGTGTTCCAACGCTTGTCGTCGCTGTCATCGCAGTCGTCACCGTCGCTGACATAGCCCGCGGGTGCCTCGCATTCTTTGGCAGAGAAGCTGGGATCCCCGTGGCCGTCTCCGTCCGCGTCTCGGTACCAAATTGAAAGCTCGCAGTTCGAGGTGTCCTCGATGATGTCGACCGTGCTTGGCGTCCGACAGGCGAGGAGAGGAATACAGAGTAGAAGGCGCATAGGTCAAAGCTCCGAGACCACAAAAAAGCACGATTTGTAGCAAGATGCCAGGGTTCAGTAAGCACTCTGGTGATCCGGCGTCCGTCGAATTAGGAGCCAGAGACCCGAAACAACAGGAGTGCCATGTTCACCACCGCCCTACTCTTTGGTCTCTCGACGGCGCACGCGGACGGATTGTCTGTCGATTATCAGTCGTACACGCTGGACAACGGCCTCACGGTGATCCTCGCGGAGGATCGGGATCTGCCGATTGTGAATGTCAACGTCTGGTACCACGTGGGTTCCAAAGACGAACCCCAGGGTCGCTCGGGCTTCGCCCATCTTTTTGAGCACCTGATGTTTCAGGGCTCCGAACACAGCCCAGGAGAGTATTTCGAGCGTCTTCAAGAAGTCGGCGGCCGAGTCAACGGCACAACCAACACGGATCGCACCAACTACTTTGAAGCGGTTCCCGCTGAGCATCTCCCACTGGCTCTCTGGCTCGAGGCGGACCGGATGGGCTGGCTCCTCGGCGTCCTGGACATCGAGAAGCTCGACAACCAGCGAGAAGTGGTGAAAAACGAGCGACGTCAGCGCTACGAGAATCCACCGTACGGGGAAGTTTGGGTGGACATGATGGAGAACCTGTACCCGGTGGGTCATCCCTACCGCCATCCGACCATTGGTTCGATGGACGACCTCAGCGCGGCGAGCCTCGATGACGTGACCGACTGGTTCAAGACCTGGTACGGGCCCAACAACGCAAGCATCTCGATTGTCGGAGACTTCGATACCGAGCAAGCCAAGACGCTGGTTGAGAAGTATTTTGGACCCATTCCAAGAGGACCTGAGCCGGCAGTGACAACAGCGGAGCCTGTCGTCCTCCAGGAGACCCGGGTGGTTCGGCAGATTGAGGAAGGAGTCCCGTTCGAGAAAGTCTGGCTTGCTTGGCACTCTCCAGCCCTCATGGAAGAGGGAGACGCTGACCTGGACGTGTTGTCTTCAGCGCTCTCGAGCGGCAAGGATTCCCGTCTTCACCGTCGCCTGGTTCACGAACTCCAGATCGCTAAAAGTGTGGAGGCCTACCAGATTTCTCGCCAGCTCGCAGGTGTCTACATGATCGAGGCCACAGCTGCAGCCGGCCACACCACCGATGAACTTGTAGCCGAGATCGACAAGGTCTTGGCTGCGGTTTCGGAGGAGGGGCTGACGGCTGAGGAGGTGACCAATGCGCAGACGCAGTACGAGGTGGGGTTCTACAACCGCATGCGGACGATAGGGCAGATCGGCAACTCGCTGAATTCCTACTTTTTCTTCACCGGTGAACCCGACAGCTTCCAGAAGGATCTGGACCGCTTCCTGCAGGTCACTCCAGAGAGTGCAACGGAGTGGAAGAACCAAGTCCTGTCCTCGGAGCGCGTCGAACTCCATGTGCGGCCTCCCACAGCAGAGGAACTCGCCGCCGACGATGCAGCTTCAGAAGAGGGAGGTGAGCCATGAAAACGATTGCTTTGTCACTGATGATGATGGCGTGTGCCCCGAAGTCCGATGAGGCCATCGAGGGTCTTGATTTTCGTGCCAGTGCCCCTGCGCCGCTCGAGCGCAATGAATTTCGTCTGCCCACAGCTGAAGAGGTTCAACTCTCCAACGGGCTGCGTGTGGTTTATGTCCAGGACGAAACCGTTCCAATGAGTCGAGTGACCGTTGCCTTCCGGTTGGGAAGTTTCGCGGAAGAGGAGTCCAACAAGGGATTGGTTGGGGCCACTTTCGACATGCTCAACGAGGGAATCGACGGCCATGATTCCTTGTCCATCTCAGCGTCGATGAAGCGCTTGGGCTCGAGTCTCTCGACAGCAGGTGGTTTGGATGGGGGCTATGTCTCAGTGAGCGGTTTGACCCGCAACCTGGATGAGTCGCTGGAGTTCTTGAAGGGGGCTCTGACTGCGCCGACCTTTCAGCCGGCGGATTGGGAACGCCTTCAGAAGAATTACCAACAAGACCTCCAGAAGACCCGTAGCACCCCAGGGGACATCGCTCGACGCGTCTTTCGCAGGGCATTCTATGACGGCACCTACGCGGGCCGTTTGAGTTCAGAGGAAAGCATTGCTGCACTGAACGTGAACGCCATGGTGACCTGGTGGGAGGCCCATGCCGTCGTCGAGAATGCCATGGTGGTGGCGACCGGTGACCTGCCCCTCGACCAGCTGGTGCCCAAGCTGGAAAGCGCACTCGGAGAGCTTCCGAGGGGTGAGGCGATGGAGGTTCCAAAGCCCGAGGTCCATGAGTTGGAGCAAACCGAGATTCTCTTTGTCCACAAGGCAGGGTCGGCCCAATCGGTCATTCGAATGGGGCGGGATCTTGGAGCGGACTACGGCGATGAAGACTATTGGCCGATTCGGGTTGGGAATGGCGCTTTCGGTGGAATCTTTATGGCGCGACTCAACATGAACCTCCGCGAGGACAAGGGATACACCTACGGCGCACGGTCAGGAACGTACCGCAACTACGGCTCGGACCGGTGGGAACTCTCCACCTCGGTGCGAACCGATGCCACGGCGGCTTCGCTGTTCGAAATCTTCAGGGAGCTCGCGGACATCGGAGGCGATGCTCCTGCTCGGCCCCTGAGTGAGGACGAGATTCGATACGCTCAAGGTTCGTCGATCAACGGGTATCCTGCTCGATTTGAGACCCCCAACACCCTGCTGCAACAGCTCTCAGACATCTGGCGCTACGACCTGCCGAGCGACGCTGTCGAGGCGTACATTGCCAATGTGGATTCGGTCGAGCCGGCCGCCGCCCAGAGCGCCTTCGCCGAGAAGATCGCCGACAAGCCCATGCTCGTGGTAGTGGTGGGGGACTGGGACGTCGTCGGAGAGTCTGTGACCGCTCTCGGCTACACCGTTCGACAGATGGATGTCGACGGAAACCCACTTGAAGCAGCAGAGGAGTAGGCATGTCGATTCGATCCGAAGTCATCTGGATGGATGGGAAGTTTGTTCCCTACGACGAGGCAAAAATCCACGTTCTCTCTCACACCCTCCACTACGGACTGGGTGTTTTTGAAGGGATCCGGACCTACCGCCAGTCGGATGGGAGGGGAGGGGTGTTCAAGCTCGACGAGCACATCCGCCGCCTCTTCGATTCCGCGAAAATGTGCATGATCCACATTCCATTCACCCAAGACGAGGTCCGCGAGGCCTGCTTGGAGACGCTCCGGCGCAACAACCTCTCCGAGGCCTACATTCGGCCCCTGGTGTTCTTGGGTGAGGGAGCCATGGGATTGGGGGCGCGCAGCAACCAGGTCCACGTGGCCGTCGCAGTGTGGGAATGGGGGGCCTATCTCGGGGAAGAGGGACTCAAAAACGGGATCCGAGTGGGCACTTCATCCTTCACCCGCCATGCTGTGAATGCGAACCTCCAGCGGGCGAAAGTCAGCGGCCACTACGTGAACTCAATCCTCGCTCGGTATGAGGCCAATGAAAACGGCCTCGATGAAGCCATCATGCTCGACCAAAGCGGCTACGTGGCAGAGGGGACGGGGGAGAACTTGTTTGTGGCGCGGGGCAACGTGATCAAGACCCCCTCGATAACCAATATTTTGGGGGGAATCACCCGACGAACGGCGATCCAGATCTTGGATCATCTGGGATACACCGTGACCGAGACCCAGTTTGGTCGAGACGCGCTGTATGTGGCGGATGAGATTTTCATGACGGGAACGGCCGCTGAGATCACACCGGTCCGTGAGGTCGATCGTCGATTGGTGGGTGATCCCGGACCCATCACTCGTCAGGTTCAGGAAATGTATCTTCGAGGTGTACGCGGCCAAGAGGATTGGATGCTGCCCATGATCACCACCTATTGAGTGCACCCGTTGAACCCGCACGATTGAGAGAGTTGGATGACCCGCTTCGATTTGAACCTACCCGAGAGGTCGCCTGCCTTTCGCGAGGCTGCTGAGGCTCGCCAAGGGCAACTCACCAAGCCGACGGGGGCGCTCGGAATTCTCGAGCAAACCGCGGTTTGGTTGGCCGATATTCAGCAGACAGAGCTTCCGGAGACAAGGCCGGCAGCCACCGTCGTGTTCGCAGCGGATCATCCTGTCTCAGCGTTGGGGGTGAGTGCCTATCCTCGAGAGGTCACACCCATGATGGTGGTCAACCTGGCTCAAGGGGGAGCAGCGGCGTCGGTGCTGTCGAGGAACTTGGGAATTCCGCTCCACGTGGTGGACGTGGGAACGGAGCCCTACCCCGATCCGGTGGCGTCAGAGGGAATCACGTGGACCCGATGCCCTGCGGTTGGGGAGAGCGGGGACTTGGTCAACCGGGATGCCATGAGTGAGGAGGCATTGTTGGCGGCGTTGGAACAGGGTCGTCAAGCCATTCGCTCTCTGGAGCCCACACCAAAAGTCGTGCTCCTGGGTGAAATGGGAATCGGAAACACCACCCCAGCATCAGCGATCGCAGCGCGTCTGCTTGGGGTTTCAGCCGACGCCATTGTTGGCCCCGGTACCGGGGTTTCGGGTGAGGCCCTTCTCCACAAGACCCATCTCGTCAGCGAGGCCTTGCAGCGGACCCAGGGCATCGATGCACCCCTGGAGGTGCTTCGCTGTCTGGGGGGACGTGAGATTGCGGCCTTGGTCGGTGCGATGTTTCAGGCAGCAGAGGAGGGGATTGGCGTCTTGGTGGATGGATTCATCGTATCGAGTGCGGCCTTGGTGGCCGTGCGGCACTGCCCCGGCGTTCGCGATTACCTCAGCTTTGGACACCGTTCCGCAGAGCCTGGACACCAGAAACTCCTTGCTGAAATGGACGCCTCTCCGCTCGTAGACTGCGGCCTCCGACTCGGAGAGGCGAGCGGCGCCCTGACCGCACTCCCCCTTCTTGACGCTGCGGTCTTTCTGCACAATGAGATGGCGACCTTTGAGGAAGCCGCTGTCCCCGATCGTGAGTCCTGATGCCGGCTTGGCTCCTCGCATTTCGAGCGTCTTTTACCTTCTTGACCCGAATCCCTGTGGGAGGGTTTCCCTACCCGCCTGCCACCTGGCGGTGGATCACGCTCTGGTTTCCTCTCGTCGGTTTGATTTTGGGTGCAGGTCAATGGTTGACCTGGGAACTTCTCGAGGGATTGAGCGACTGGACCCGCTGCATCGTGGTGGTGATGGTCGGCGTCATGATCACGGGGGCCTTCCATGAAGATGGTCTCTCAGATTCCGTGGATGGCTTGGGTGGCGGCTACGACCCTGAGACCGTTCTTCGGATCATCAAAGACAGCCGGGTGGGAGCCTTCGGAAGCCTTGCACTCTTCTTTGTGCTGCTGCTGAAGATCAGTCTCTTGGTGGACCTGGGTGCATCCGTTGCCTGGGGGTTTGTGCTCGGGCAGTCGCTCTCTCGCGTCGTTCCGGTCGTTCAGCTCGCCATGATTCCCTATGCCAATGCGGAGGACCCCAAGTCCAAGTCGAGAGACGTGGCTCGCTCCGGCCAGGTTCAGGCCTTTGTGGCCGCTCTCTGGGGTCTTGGAATCCTCAGCTGTGCTGTTCTCCTGGGGCTGGAAGGGTCGGCGGCGATCAAGATGGTGGGTGCCATGCTGGCTGTGGGCGTCGTCTGGAGTTGGTACGTCATTCGTCGCGTGGGTGGGCTGGCTGGCGATTTCTTGGGCGCCACACAGCAGTTCTCCGAGTTGGCGGTTCTGCTCGTCCTGGCTACGGCGTAGAGTCTTCCGGTCGCGCGTTGGCTCGTCGAATTCGATCCGGTACAGGCTCCGGATGGATACGGGTGGGTCCCAGATCCCAGATCAAGCGCCCATGGGACAGCAGGGGCTCCCCAAGCGCACGCACAAGTCGGTCGCGCTCGAGTCGGTGCTCCTCAAGGGAGAGGGCCGGTGCGTAGAGCACAAATCGAAACCCCTTTTTACGGAGGAAATCGGCGGAATCGGGACTGCGCAGCGCAGTGTTGAGCTGACGTTGAAGTTCATGGAGCTCCGGCTCGGTGAGATCCCCTGGAAGCGGTGTCTCTGGTCGTCCATGAAGCAGCTGACGGAGCACGCTTCGTTGGGCGAGTTCGGGATTCCTTGCGGCGCGAATCGGAACGAGAAGAACGGCACCATCGGAGGGGAACTTCGTGGGCTCCAAGATGTCGTGTTGGGGCAGTGCTTCCACCGGCAAAGGCCAGTCGCCGGTGCTTCGAATGCTGTCTGCGGTTTGAATCACCACGAGAAGCGCAAGCCACCGACTGGCTCGAGAAACGCTCTGGATGGAGGACACGAGGAGAATGGTCAACCCCAGCACCGCGAAGGGCACCATCCGGTAGTACATCCCTCCTGCCTCCAGCGGGTAGTGGATCGATTCCAGAAGAGAGGCAGGGAGTGGAATTGCCGTGCTGTGGTTGTGGAGGGCAAGAGCCGGTCCCATTGCGAGCAGGAGCCCGAAAGCCGTCAGAGCATACCCATAATTGCGACCCTCGTGTTTCTGGGCGCGGGTGGCCCAGAGAGAGAACAAGCAGCCCAGAAGAAGGCCCAGTCCGAGGTAGCTCTGATGATGCGTGCTCATCATGCCCGTACTCAGGTGGGTGTTGCCGAGAAGCAGATCGCTCACAGAAGCCACAGGGTGTGGCAGGGGCAGTTGGCTGCTGAGGTCTTCCGGAGCAAGAGCAGGGCGGAAGAAGGACAGGCCTCCCTCGGGATGGCCTCGAAAATAGAGAAGCGCTGGGAACAGACCGACGGCAGTGGCTGCAAGGACAGAGCAGGCGGCTCGGACACGCTTTCTGCGCCAGGCTGCGAGAGCGATGAGTCCTGCCCAAAGGGGCAGCGCCAAACCGTAGTAGGGCGAGGTAAAACTGGTCAGAAAGGCGGCCAAGATCACAAAATATGTGCCTTTTTTGCGGCCTTCGAGGCAAGCATGGAAAGCCAGCAGACACATCGGAATGACCCAGATCTGGGCTTTGGGGGCCTCGCCTGTTTGGAGAATCGAGAGCTGGTAGGGGCTCAATGCAAAAAGTACCCCTCCCATCGATGCCAGCTCCGGGGCGCAGTGGGTCAGTTTCAGGATGAGTCTCGCCGCAAGAACGCCACTCAGTCCCACGGAGAGAAGGACCACGGTTTGAAAGGCTCCTACGGGCCCCAAGAGTGGATTGAGCGGCCAACTGACCATGGACGGCACCCATCCAATGAATCGAGCCTCTCGGATCCAGGGGTAGCCCAGGTCACTGATCCAGTGCGGGTTCTCCAAGGCGAGAAGACTGCTGAGCAGGTGGTCTGCAGCCCACGTGTGTGTCGCGCCGTAGGCGGTGGGCGTCCAGTGGGTCGTGAGTCCCAGGGGCAAGGGCCAGTGGAGGCCGCATGCCACCGCCACACAGAACAGAAAACAGGACCATGTCGGGTTGAGTTTCATCTGCAGATGCTTGCGAGGTGCTGCAGAGGACGGAGAACGGCTTGGTCCGCCAAGGTCTGAAAGCGGTCGGGGCTGAGAGAGGACAGCGCCTGAAACCGGCCGCTCGGTCGGGAGTTGATTTCGAGGATCCAAGGCTTCATCTCCCCATCGAAAACCAGATCGATCCCGAGTTCGACGATGGGATCGGAGAATCGCTCCTGAAGCGCGACAGCGGCCTGGTGGACGAGGGCTTCGGCATGACGGAGAGGCTGAGAGGGGACCACCTCTTCGGCTGGCAATGCCCGAGCCCCTTGGTGGACATTCGCGACAGGTTCGGAAGAGAGCCTTGCAACGGGAGGAAGGGCGAACCAATCCCCCGCGGGGGTTCGCTGGATGAGCCATCGCAAACACAAGGATTCTTCACCTCGAGGGGCAAGAATCGCTTGTTGCAGAAAGGTGGGTTCGGATCCGCCTCGTACAGCGCCTTTTCCCCAAGCGGGAAGACGGTCTCCCGCAGTCACAAAGGATATGCCTCTCCCCAGTCCGCCAAAGCGAGGCTTGAGAAACGCGGTACCCCACTTTTCGAGCCGTTCCTGGAACCGATTCGGGTTGGATTCGATTGCGGGAAAGGGAAGGGCGCTCAGTACCCGCTGAGTCTCAACTTTGTCGCTGCAGAGTCGAATCAGACCGGCAGGGTTTCCCCGAACAACGCCAGCGCTCTGGGCCTCGAGCTGAGCATAGCGCTCAGGGAGGCTTCTCGAGGCGTAGCGATCGTACACGGCATGGACCTCCGTGGGTTCGATGGCGATCCAACACCCGCGTTCGACTCTGGACCAGCTGGAGGGGGAGGAGGCCAGAATCACCTCTACACCTTGCTCTCGTAAGGTCAGTGCCGCCCGTCCAAAGGGGGTCTTTTCGGGCTCCCTGGGAAGGCCACGGTAGGGTCGCAGCCAGGTAAGAATGTGCGGCTTTCGCATAGGGGTGGGCTATTCCGCTGGAGGAGGTCGTGCCAAAGCAGACCGCTCTCGATACAGTTGAGGGTATGAAACCCGTTCGAGTGAAATGGTCCGGTGGGCTCGTGGTGCTGTGCAACCACAAGCGCCCCGATGGTGCTCCGAAGCCCAGTTGTGGGCACCATGGGGCTGACGAACTTCGCTCCTGGTTGAAAATACGCCTTCGCGAAGAGGGGCTCTGGGGCCGTGTACGGGTCGCCACGGGGTCGTGCCTGGATGTTTGTCCGAAAGCTGGAGTGATCGTTCGACTTCCGGAGGAAAACGGTGACTCACAGGTCTTCTTGATGGATGCTGCGTTGGATCGAGAGGTACTCTTGGAAAAACTGAGGGGGCTTGTCACGCAAAACCAGACAGAGTCCGAAAACAACTCGTGATGCGTTATGCTCTAACGGTCTCTTTTTCTCGGATTGTTCCATGACAATCGGCCAAGGCATCCCTCGCAGAGATGGCTACGCAAAGGTCACCGGGTCGCTCCAATATGTCGATGATCTCCAACCGGAGGGTTGCCTGCATGGAGCAACCGTTCGTTCCCCAGTAGCCCACGCCAGAATTCTGGGAATTCATCGGGACCCTGGGTTCGACTGGGAGGGCATCACCGTCCTGACGGCCGATGACATTCCAGGGGAAAACGTGGTCTACCTGATGACCCGGGATCAGCCTGCCCTTGCCAAAGGAGTGGTTCGTCACGTGGAAGAACCCGTGGCCTTGGTGGCGGCGCCCTCCCGTACGCGAGCGCTTGAAGCGGTGAAGCACGTTCGATTGGAACTCGAGGAACTGGAGCCCCTTCTTGACATGGAAAAGGCGGAGTCCAGCCCCATTCGGATCTTCGGGGAGGACAATCTCTTCAAGACCATTGAAATTGTTCGTGGGGATGTCGATGCCCAACAAGGGGGACGCCTGATTGAGGGGGTCTACCGCACGGGCCACCACGAGCAGCTCTACATTGAGCCGCAAGGAATGATGGCGATTCCACGGCCGGATGGCGGTCTCTGCATCACAGGATCCATGCAGTGCCCGTACTACATCATCAAAGGGATTGGTTCCTTCTTGGGTCCACGCTTTGAGGAACCCGGGTCCATACAGGTTGTTCAAGCAGCCACGGGCGGCGGTTTTGGTGGAAAGGAAGAGTACCCCTCGATGCTGGCAGCCCACTGTGCACTCCTGGCGCTGAAGACTCAGCGTCCCGTCAAGATTGTGTACGCTCGAGACGAAGACCTGCGGGCCACAACCAAAAGACACCCCTCTCGAACACGCATCCGAACGCGTGTCACTGAGGAGGGACGCATCCTCTCGATGGAGGTGGACTTCTTGGTGGACGGGGGAGCCTACAACACGTTGACTCCTGTCGTGCTCTCTCGTGGAGTTTTGCACTCCACAGGGCCGTACCGATCGGAGGCTGTGCGCATCATCGGAAAGGCTGTGGCGACCCATTCTCCCCCCAATGGGGCCTTTCGGGGCTTTGGTGCGCCGCAGGCCCAATGGGCCAGCGAGCGTCACATGGACCGCATCGCTCGAGAGTTGAACCTGGATCCGTTGGAGTTGCGTCGGAGGAATTTGTTCGAGGAAGGGGACCTGACTGCGACGGGTCAGCGGCTGGTCCAGCCCGGCGCGAAGACCGTACTCGAGGCTGCGCTTCAGGCCTCATCCGACCTCGAGGATGTTCGCCGACCTGAGCACCCGGGAAGCGGAGGAGACAGCGCACGGCGCTCTCGTGGACGCGGCGTATCGCTTGTTTTTCATGGGTGTGGCTTCACTGGAAATGGAGAAGCTCGCCTGAAAGGAAAGCTGGCCATGGCTGTTGAACAGGGACGCGTTCGGATCTACACCGGCTCTACGGAGTTGGGCCAGGGAACCGACACGATCTTTCCGCAGATTGCAGCCGAGGAACTCGGCATCGAAGTGGACTTGGTCGATATCGCTCCGCATGACACGAAGCAGGTTCCAGATTCAGGACCCACGGTGGCTTCTCGAACTGCGATGGTGGTGGGTGGGGTCTGTCAGAAGGCCGCTCGAGCGCTTCGCGAAGCGGTCCAGGCCCATCTTGGGACCAAGGGCGCTTTCCAGCATCTTCTCGGGGACCCCCGAATTGAAGGTTTGCGGGTGGAAAGCCAGTACGTCGATGATGGCCGCCTGCAGTGGGACGATCAGACCTATCAGGGAGACGCCTACCCCACGTACGGCTGGAGTTGCTCTGTCGTGGATCTGACGGTGGATTTGGACACCGGAGAGGTGCTTTATGAGCGCTTCATTTCTGCAACGGATGTGGGCAAGGCACTCAATCCTGTGCTGGCTTCAGGGCAAATCGAGGGAGGTTCACTGCAGGCTTTGGGCTGGGCCACGTCGGAGGAGGTGGTGTTGAATGAACAGGGGGGAATGCGAAACGATCGCATCACCAACTACATCATCCCGACCTCTTTGGATGCTCCTGAGATGCACACGGTGTTGGTGGAAATTCCTTATGAAGGGGGTCCTTTTGGAGCCAAGGGAATCGGTGAAATTCCGATGGATGGTCCTGCAGCGGCTGTGGCTCAGGCCATTGAGAACGCAACGGGGGCTGTGTTGGACACTCTGCCAATGACTCCTGAGCGGGTTCTGGATGCGATCTCGGAGGGGCGTCTCCTATGAAAATCGATTTTGAACTGAACGGGCGGGCGTGCTCGCGAGAGGTTCCAGGGATGACCCGACTCCTGGACCTCCTGCGGGAGGAAATAGGAGCCACGGGGGCCAAGGAAGGTTGTGGCGAGGGGGAATGCGGAGCCTGTACGGTGCTGCTGGAGGGGACTCCCGTCTGCTCTTGTCTTGTTCCCTCCGTTCAAGTCATCGGGCGCAAGGTGCGGACGGTCGAGGGCCTGGAGACTTCCACCGGACTGCATCGGATTCAGGAGGCGTTTGTGGAGCATGGGGCTGCACAGTGCGGCATCTGCACCCCCGGCTTTCTGATGATGGCAGCCTCCATGTGCGAGTCGAAGGAACCGGTATCCGCAGAAAGTGTTCGTGAATCTCTTGCGGGCAACTTGTGCCGTTGTACGGGCTACCAGAAGATTGTTGAAGCTGTGGTTGAGGTGGTGGTGGATGCCACACACTGAGCGAGCTTACGATCGCGTTGAGGTGTTCTCCGCACGGGACCTCCCGGAGGCACTCAGCCTCCGAGAAGAGCACCCCGATGCCAAAATCCTTGCGGGAGGTACCGACCTGATGGTCGAGATGGAACTTGGACGGGTGCCTGCAGCTGTGATTGACATCCACTCGGTTGAAGAACTTCGAGGGGTTCGGGAGCGCCCTGGTGGACTCTGGCTCGGGGCGTTGACGACCCATCGCACCCTTGCTGAGAGCCTCCTGGTCGAATCGTGGTCGCCCTGTCTTGTGGAGGCGTGCAAAACCGTAGGAGCGATTCAGATTCAGAGTCGTGGGACGCTTGGAGGAAACATCGCCAATGCCTCACCGGCCGGCGACACCCTCCCCGTGTTGATGGCGTTGGATGCCGAGGTGGAAGTGGCCAGTGCTGCTCGAGGGACCCGACGAATCCCCATGGCCTACCTCTTCGAGGGCTATCGAAGCCTGTGCATCGAGCCGGATGAACTCTTGGTGGGCATCCTCCTCCCGGAGCCTCACGTGGCCGATCGAACTCATTTTCGAAAGGTCGGCACACGGCTTGCTCAGGCCATTTCGAAGGTTGTCATGGGGGCTCGAGTACGGGTCGTCAACGGCGTTGTCACCGAGGCTCGTGTGGCCTTCGGTTCGGTAGGACCGACCCCCGTTCGCTGCACGGCTGTAGAGGAGGCGCTCGTGGGGCGAGCCATCGATCCGCAAGCTGCGAGGCTTGTGGAGGATGCAATCCAGCCGATCAATGATGTTCGTTCCACAGCACACTACCGTTCTCGAGTGGCCCGAAATGTGTTGGCGTCATGGCTCATGCACCTGACTGAGAACTGCGAGGAGGACTCCTGACTGCTCGCAAACCTCTTCTTTGCGCTGCGGCAGCCGTGGTTTTGGCAGCGTACTTGGCGATCGGTCTTGCGGGACCCGCCTCGAGCACGACCTGTGTTGTGAGTGGTCACTGCGAGGGACTCTTCTACCGAGGGGTAGGGGAACTGCTGCAGGTGGGAAATGGGGAAGTCTACACGTCTGAGATCGTGGAGCGTTGGTGGAGGACGAGTCTTCTCACGGAGCCTTCCATCCAACAGAGCTTTGTGGGAACCCCGGCGTCCCTGCCTTTCCACACCCTCTACGGTTTGGGCAGCTCCTCCTCGCAATCCGTGGGGCTCGGCGCGGTTGCTGCGGTTCTGGTTGGACTCTTGTGCACGATGACTGGAGGACTTCTCTTCTCGCTCTCCGTTCTGATCGGTGGAGCGGTGGCGGCCGGGGTGGTTTTCGGTACGCCCTCTCTCTTTCTTGCGGTGGGAGCTCTGCTCGTTCATCGAGGCCTGAATCGAGGAGGCTCCTGGTGGGCGGGGATAGGGCTCACCCTTCTGGCATTTCGCCTTGAGTTTGCTGCGGTTGCTTTGGTGTTTCTGGGGTTGAGAAGAAGAATTGGACCGCTGGTGGTTGCCTCGATCGTGAGCGGAATCTTGTGGGCTGTTGCGGGCTTGATCTGGGGAGGGGACATCAGCACGGACTGGGCCCAATCCCTTCAACATCCGCCGTCGGGCGTGGATGCTGGGGTGGGACTGCTCGGTATGGTCCCGGGTGCCAATGGCCAGTGGATCCCACTGTGGTGGCTGGTCTATGGCGGTGTGGCTGCAATGGCCCTGCGGCGCAGTCGAGGGATGACTGCCGTACAGGGGTTTGCCTTCTTGCTCGCTGTGGGTGTTCTGGCTTCTCCTCAGGTGACCCCCGAGGATTACGTTCTGCTCACGCCGTTTTTTCTGGCTTTCTTTTCCCGTCCCGAGCGACCCGCGCTGGTCTTTGGGATCGCCTCTTACGGCCTCGCTTTTGTGGGGATGACGGCGTTGCTTCCATTGGTGGCGTTGACGCTGCTGTCCTTTGGCCAAGACAATTTGGACCAGGAGGTCTGCTGATGCCGCGCTTTCCCGAGGTGGCGCCTCATGTGGCCGCAATGCCAGGAGCGGTGTTCTCGCGACTCGCGCACAAGATTGCGGCTCTTCAAGGAGAGGTGTTTCCACTCCACGTGGGGGACACCTGGCTGGAACCTTTCGAGGGAGGGCGGATGGAAGACTTTTCTGTCCAAACCCATCCTGGAATGCATCGTTACAGCTCTCCACAAGGCCGACCTGAACTCATTGATGCCTTGCTTGAGAAGGTTCGAAATCAAAATCAGCTGCCGGCAGAGCGAGGCTCGATCCTCGTGGGAGCGGGGGCGACGGGTGGGCTGGGTGCAGCGATTGGGATGTTTGCGGAACCGGGCGATGAAGTGCTCATTCTTGCCCCCTTCTGGCCCTTGATTCGAGGAATTGTGTCTGCGTTTCAAGCGACGCCTGTGGAGGTTCCTTTTTTTGGGTGTGTCGAAAGTGCAGAGGGTGCGGTAGAAGCCATCGCTGCAAAGATTGGGCCTCGGACAACCGCGATCTATGTCTCGACTCCCAGCAATCCGACGGGGCAAGTGATTCCGTCGTCTTGGCTTCAAGCCATCGCCGAGTTGGCGCGCTCCCACGACCTGTGGCTTCTCTCGGACGAAGTCTATGAGGAGTTTGTCTACGAGGGAGAGCACTGCTCCATCGGTCAGTTTGCCCCGGAGCGAACGTTTACAGCCTTCTCGTTTTCCAAGACCTACGGCATGGCTGGGAACCGCACAGGCTATTTGGTTGGACCTGCGGACGTGGTGCCTCAGTGTCGCAAGGTCTCCACACACACCTTCTATTCTGCGCCTACCGCGGGCCAGCTTGCAGGACTGGCGGCGATTCAGCGCGGTGCGCTGTGGGTTGCGGAAACCCGAGAGCTTTACAAAGCAGCAGGGTACCGAGCCGCTGAAATTCTCCAGGTTCCCCGCCCGCAAGGAAGCACTTTTTTGTTCCTCGACGTCCGCTCAGCGCTCGACTCTCGCGGTGTTTTTGGTTTCTTGGAGGACTGCTTGGATGACGGTTTGGTGCTCGCTCCCGGACCTTCCTTTGGCAAGGGTTTCGAGGGATTTGTGAGGCTGTGCTTTACCTCCGCGCCTCCTGACCGGGTGGAGGAAGCCTGCCGACGACTCGCGAGGAGAATTCGCTGAGGCAAGCCATCCAACCCAGGCATCGAGGCTCCCTCCCTCTCCATTGGGGTTTGCCTGCTTAAAATCGACGATGGAGCTGGACCGGCATGCTCTGTCGGACGCGTTCCACCTCGCCAAGGTCCAGCTCCGCCATGCACCAGCCCTCTCCCTCTGGAATCTCCGCGAGGATCTCACCCCAGGGGCTGACAATCATGGAGTGCCCAAAAGAATGTCGGAGGCCCTCATCATCGTGGTGCCCAACTTGACCCGGAGCGAGCACCCACGCCTGATTCTCGATGGCCCGAGCCCGCAGAAGGACGTGCCAGTGAGCAGAGCCCGTCTTCTGGGTGAAGGCGGAGGGGACCGTCAGGATCTGGGCTCCGTCGTCGACCAAGCGTCGGTAGAACTCTGGAAAACGGAGGTCATAGCAGATGCTCATTCCAATTCTGCCGCAGGGGCTGTCCGAGACGACGGTGTTGCTCCCCGGAGCGATGGTGTCGGACTCCTTGAATCGAACCCCATCCTCGACATCCACATCGAAGAGGTGGACCTTTCGGTAGTGGGCAAGGCGAGATCCATCGGGTCCGAAGAGGAGGCTTGTGTTGTGACAGCGCCGAGTTTCTCCTTCCGCGGTCTCTGCGACAGAGCCCACCAAGAGGGTGATCTTGAGGGCGGCAGCCAAGTCAGCGAATCGGGTGTGTGTTGGACCATCGAGGGGCTCGGCGAGCGCCACTTTCTGAGCATGGGGGCCGAGAAAGGTTGTGTTTTCGGGTGTGACGACAAGTTCAGCACCGGCCTGAGCGGCTTCTCGAATGAGGCGACTGCAGGTCTCCCAGTTGCGAACAGCATCGGAGTTGCACTGCAGCTGAACGCAGGCGGCTTTAACGGTCTGAGTCACGATTGTTGTCCTTGGCTTGGAGGTCCTCCAGGTTGGCATCCTCCAGGAGATCCCCCATGCCGAGTAGGGTGAATGCGCCGATGAAGACCCCCATCCAGAGGGTTGCGATGCGAATCAAGAGGGCGGAGGTGAGGGCTTGGGGCTGGGTCAGAGACAAGGGTTTGGCCATGCACAGTCCCACCATGCTGCCCTCGGCAGCGCCCACGCCACCCGGCAGGATGGCCAAAATGCCTCCGACCACCGTTCCCGCTGTGTAAATGAAGGTGGCTGCCGCCAGAGAGGCCTCGATCCCCATGGCCTTGAAGACGTACACATAGCCCACGCACTCCAGCCCCCAGGCCACGAAGCTGAGGACAGCTGTGAACAAGAACGGCAGAGGAGCCAGACAGGCCCGCATGCCCTGATAAAGTTCTCGAAACTTCGGAGCCGCCCTTCCAACAACGGGAAGCTTTTCGATGACAGCAATCAGGCCCAGCGACAGGCGCTCGACGGAGAGGATGATGAGGCCAATGGCGATGAGGCTGGAAATGACGACAAGGCCTAAGGTGTGGTTGCCTACGGCGCTTGCGCTGATGGCGCCGACGCTCAGGGCCATCAACCCGAGGATGGCCACGATGTCGGTCAGTCGCTCAGCGACCAGCGCTGAGATTGTGGTGGCCATCGGGACACCGGTCTTTTTGGAGACCAGATACGGTTTGAGCAATTCCCCGGCTTTGGCTGGGGAGATGGTCATGGAGAGCCCAGCGAAGAAGATGCGCGAGGCATCCCACTTGGAAATCTGGACACCCAGGGTACCGAGCAGGTAGACCCACTTGATGCACCGAAGCGCATAATTGGCCAAGGTGAGCAGGATCACGGGCACGAAAAGGGCCCAGTCGAAGTGCTTGAGTTGCTCACCCACCTCCTGAGAGTCCGACCACATTGCGAGGGCCGAGTAGGCCACCACCCCAGCAAGCAGCGCCCAAACAAGCCACTTGCGGTAGCGGCTCAGGAGGTTGGTTTGGGCCATCGTTGCCTCATGCTCCGTTCCTCGGAAGAGGACGCGGCGTTTCAGAGCCTCGCGGCGCTATTGAATTTTGATGCTCGTGACGATGCTTTTGAGCTCCTCACGGAGTTGCTGCTGGAGCTGTTGGTAGATCTCGTAGTTCTCCGACAGCTCCATTCCAAACTCCACGTCGCCCCCGTCCTGCATCCGAGCAGCGTGCTTGTAGAGCCAGAATTCAACCTGAGAGTCGTCGTCGAATGTGAGTCGCCACTTGTGTCGGCTGGTGATGGAGAGGCGACCTCCGGCCTTGAGCGAAGCAGAGCCGCTGTTGCGGACCTCGCAGGTGTACATCCAAGGAATGTAGTCGGATTCATAGCTGCAGTCGGAGTTCGAGGCGTTTCCAGGCCGCACGGTCATGGAGTTGATGTCCGTCCATGCGACTTCGCTCTCTTGGCCGTTGTTGGCCTCCAGAGTGAGCGTGATTCGGTTGTCTGCGGTGTACCACTCTTTCTCACCGTACCAGTCGCTTGAGCGTTCGATGCGCTTGATGTGACCGCTCTTGGTCTCACCGTTGGCGTACTTGATCACAACGTTGAGATCGGCATTCACTGGAGGGGGGGGAGGCGGGGCAGGCTCAGGCTCAGGCTCAGGCTCAGGCTCAGGCTCAGGAGCCACTTCGACGGGTGCGGGCTCCACGGGTGCAGCGGGCTCCGGAGTCGGGCTGGAGGCACAAGCCAACAGGCTCGAAAGGAAGAATGCAGAGACAAGGGTTTTCATGGCCTTCTCCATAGAAGATGTACCAGGCATCTGTATCGAATGCGCAGGGCTTTTCAAGCGGGTCTTTCGACGTTGGTGGGCTAACGCGGTTGCTCGATTTCAAGCCTCCGGCCGTAGTGCACCAAAAAACCGGCTCCGACCAGGAGAAGCAGCAGCTGTTGAACGCGAACTAAAATCACCACGGCCCAGGCTTCCACGGGGCTCAGACCCGCGGTGAACTTGAGGAAAGCGACCAGGAGCAGATCCCAGCCCAACTGAGATCCTGGAAAGGCAATGAGGGCCACAACGGCAGCGGTTGCCGCACAGTAGGACAGGAGAATTCCGGGAAGGTAGGGGGAGATTCCCATGGCCTGACAGGCGAGCACGATTCCAAGAAAGACGAAGAGGTGGGCCAGACAAGCCCACATTGCAGCCTGCGCGTAGGGCCAGAAACCCAGTCGGCCGACTTCCCCGAGACCTTCAGCGAGCCTGCATACCCCGAGGTGCAACAGGGATGAGGCCCTTCCGAGTCTTCCCGGGAGGCGTCTTCCCAGAGCGCCCGCTGTGAGGTGAGAGAGCCGGATGAGGATGGAAGGAAAAGCAGACAGGACGGCGACGCCCAGTGCGCCAACGGCGATCAGCGCGACAGCAATCTGAATTTTGTCGTTGTGAGCAGGTGGGATGGGAAGATCCGCGAAAAGACTCACAAGCCCGGCCATCACTCCCGCTGTTCCCAGTCCAATGAATCGAGCATGCAGGCTTGCAGCAAGGGCTACGGTAGCGGGTTTGTCGTAGCGCTTCTTCACCAAATAGGCCGATGCAAGTTCACCAGCAGGTCCAGGAACCGCGTAGTTCAAGAGCAGTCCTGAGCACACCATACCGGTGAGGCCGGTTGGGGGAATCCCGTCCCGATCGGGCAGCAGGCATCGCCATCGAATGGCCACAAAGATCATCCCGAGACTCATCGCGAGGATTCCGAGAATCAGAAGGGTCCACTCCGCGCCAAAGAGCAGGTCCCGGACTCGGTCCAAGGGCGCTTCCTCGGGCTGCAGAGCGCTGAGTCCGATGCCCAGGGCCACAACAGAAAGACCACTCACCAGCAGGGCCATGAGCAGCGTGCGACCCTTGTTGAACTGAGGAAGAGCCTGCTTCGGAGTCATTTCGGCGTCTCCAGACCGGTTTTTCCAACCCTGTAGTGACCGGAAAAAAGCGCCTCCAGACGTTCGCCTGCCGCTCGAATTCGCCACTCCGTTCGGAATCGGGGATGACGTCCCTCCGCCCAACTCTGGGCAAACTCCGTCCGGAGAGAGGCTGGGAGCAAGAGGCGCGGGGAGAGTCCAAGGCTTCGAAAACAGTGCTCGGACCAGGCCTCCAAGAGAAGCCGACACTCGGCTTCCCCGGGTCGAGGTTCGAGGGATTGTGGACAGGTGTCCAAAGGAGTGAGGAGGGCTTTTTTCACGCAGTCGACCAGGACTTCGCCGAGACTCCCGCGGAGCTTTCGGGGGACGTTTCTGGGTCGATTGAGTGCCTCGAGGCTCTCGGGTTTGCGCTTCGCCAAGTCGATCAGGCTGCTGTCTGAACAAATCTGACGTTCACCCCGGTTCTGTTCTCGGGCCAGGGTTCTGCGGGCCATGCAGGCGAGCCGAAGAATCTCTCGTCCATGGGCATCCAGGGTGGATGCAGCATGAAACCGCTTCCAGAGCTCGTCTTCGGGTTGCTCGCGAAGAGCTTCCTCAAGGATGGATTGACAGCACTGCTCGAGTGGAAGGAGATTCGCGCGTTGAGGCCGCGCAAGAAGGGACTCCCGAAGGGGGTGGAGAAAAGCGACATCTGCACACGCATAGGCGAGTTGCTCGGAAGCCATCGGGCGCTGGCTCCAGTCCGACATGGCCTCGCTCGGAGGAAGAGTCTGATTCAACAAGCGCTCGACCAATCGGGACAGGCTCATGGGGTAGCGCAGGCCCAGAAGCCCCGCCGCGATTTGGGTGTCAAAGACCGATTTGGGGCGCACCTCAGTGACCTGAGACAAGAGACGAAAATCGTGCATCCCGGCGTGAACAATGACATCGCGATTGTGGATTGCCTCGATCAGTGCGCGGGTTGCACCCTCCGCCTGCGCATCGACGACAACACAGACACCGCGGCAATCCGCGAGCTGAATCCACATGAGTTCGGGTTGAAAGCGCGCTTCGGCGTGAAACTCGGTATCGAGGGCGAGAGACCCCTGAAGCTGCTGGACATGAGCCCGCACAGCCTGGGGTCGGGAGAGTATGGTGACGGGGGCGGACACGGTTGGTGTGTAACCTTTCTACCAGGACCAGCCGGCTCTCCAAAAGCCGCCGTGGCAGGGCGCCACGCAACGCACGCTCTGTTCGGGCATCGGTCCCTTCTCAGAGTGGCGAGTGACAATCTCCAGTAGCTGCACTCCCTGCTCTTTGCTGTGAGCGAGCTCTCTCCAGGTCCACGGGTCCTGCGGGGCGATGAGGTATTCCCGAAGGGCCTCCGGAAATTCGGGCCCCTCGTGGATGTGGAGCTGTCGCAGAAGCAGTTCACTCAGCAACGTGGAATCGCGCGTAAGCAAGGTGAAGTGCTGCCGGTCCGGGAGAATGATGGCGAAGAGGGCTCCAAGCTCTCGGGGAAGGGAACTGTGAGGCGCACAGAACAGGCTGGAGGGCAGGAGTGAATCCAGAATGTCCCCTTTTCCGCACGTCTCGAGAGCGATGGCCTCTGCGGGAGCACTCAGCTCGCCAAGGGCATTGCTGCCGTAGATCGTGTGACCGGAGGAGACGGGAATTCCGGAATGAGGGCGCCTGGATCCGGAGAGGAGCAGCAGGAGTCGGTCCCCGGCTTGCTGCTCGAGAAATTGAACCGCCGCTGGTGTTGGTCTTGCGTGGAAGTAGGCGGAAAAGACCCCCTCTCCCTCGTCGTAGATTCCGTAGCGCGGTCGCTCTGGAGTCGACACGAACTCCTGGGGGACCAAGCGGTGATCATACGGTTCGTTGCTGTTGCCCTGCATGTGCCAGTCCTGGGATTCGAGCGCAAGATACACCGAAGCCAGCCGGTCCGATATAGGAGGATGCCAAAGGATTGTTCATGCTTGGATTTGTGCTGTTGTGGGCCTGTGGTGGAACTGGAGACTCGGATGTGGGGAGCACCGCAAGTGCTTCGGCTGTGATCCAGCGAGGGACTGGAACTCCTGCGCCAGAGTGGTCCGACACGCTCGAGGCTGCAGATTTTGTAGCCGCGGCCGACTTCGATGGAGATGGGGTCGACGAACGCGTTCGGATTTGGGAAGACGTTCTTTATTGGCCGGGAGGCCAGCAAGCCCTGGATGCCGGAGTTCAGGTGATCCGTCGGGGGCGCTTGCCCGAGGGGGAGCGGGTCTTGCTCGGGCTCGGAATGAATCGAGACCACCGGGAGGCTGCGGCCCAGGTTGTCTCGGTTGGACCCCAGGGGCCAGAGGTTCTCTGGGAAGAGAAAGGACCTCGGAATCAGATTGCTGACATTCGCGTGCATGACGAGTCGATCCATGTCACGCGCTTTGTCGCGCCGAAGCGAGTGGAGGGTGCCTACTTGAGAAATGGCGTGATGGAGTCGGTTCATCGAGACGGTCTGGCGACTCAGCAACTGCCCCTGGGTGACGGAGAAATGATCATCGGGCGGGTCTACGGGGAGGCTCCTCGGAGTCATGGAGACCTTCGGCACGGTCGAAATGGGGTGTTTCGTGCTCTTCCCAGTCTTCGAGGGGTTCGCAGCATGGCGTTGGGACAGCTGGATGAGGACTCGGACCTCGAGCTCCTGGTGGGGGATGGCTGGCATTACGCCTACGGGGAACAGGCCCTGGGGCGCATCCTTCTCTTGGACGGGCCGGACTGGACATCAGCGAGGACGCTCGGGCTGCTTGACGGCGAGTACAGTGCTCGCTCGATCGAAGTGACTTCTTCGTTGGTGGAGCAGCCCGGTGAGCAGGCTGGGGTTCTCGTCAGCGGAACGAAAAAGGTCCATTATTTCAAACGGGATGCACTCGGCTGGAGTTCTCGAGTTCTCGGACCGACCACCGAGACGAGCAACACGGTGCTGATTCGCACGCCTCGTGGCTTGGCGGCTTGGATCGCGGGCGCTCCGAATAGCCGACTCGTGGGCGTGGAGTCGCCTTGACCTCCTGGGTAGAGCCGTCAGGGGTCGCCCACCGTCTCTCACGAGGGCTCGGCATTCCCTGCGAGGCCATCGAGGGGCAACGGCTGGATTTTGGAGGGCGTGAGCGCGCCGTCCTGGTTGTTTTTGTCAATGGACTGGGGGGGGCGGGGTGCTTGTGGATTCTGGAGCATTCGCTTGCAGTGACCCTCGCCGGGGCATGCCTCCATCAGCCACCTGACGCCCTTCTCTCTGTCCAGCAGCAGGATGTCCTTCCCGATTCGATGGTGGCTGCGCTTCGAGAATTCTTCCTGCGATCCCCTTCGTTCTCGGGGGAGGACCTGGGTTTCAGCGAGCTGCACGTGGGGTCGCTTGAAAACCCTCGGCCGGACATCGAGGCGCTGCTCTATGGTGCGCCTCGAAATCAGGCGCTGCAACTCACGGTACAGGGGTACGGGGCCGGACGCTTGACGACCCTTGGTCTTTAGATCATTTCCTCTGCCTCTCCTCCCACCGGGAAGAAGAGGGCGCCCTCTTCATGCAGGCGCATGGCGGTCTGGACGAGTTGTTCTCGGGCTTCCTGAACCTTTCGCATTGGCAGGGCGCCGGAGAGGCTGATCTCCTCAACGAGGTCCCGGGCTCGACGCTTGGAGAGGTTTTCCAGGAAGCGATTCAGTACGGTCTTGTCGGCCCCTCGAAGTGCCACCACGAGATCGGAGGAGTCCACTTCCTTCAGCAGCGCTTGAATTCCACGCCGGTCGAGCACGTGAAGATCCTCGAAGCGCACCATGCGTTTTCGAATGGCATCCGCCAGACCCGCGTCTCGACTGGCGATTTTTTTCAGGAGTGGCTCATACGCTTTTTTGCCCATCCGACAGAGAATCCGAGCGGTCTGGTCGACTCCTTGAAATCGAAAGCGCGCAATCATTCCCGTTCCAAGGGCCTCCCGAAGTGAATGCTGGACATCGCGCGCTGTTTTGGCGTCGATGCTTTGGATCCGTGCCATTCGGCGGGTGCATTCAACCTGCTCACGATCCAGCATGAGGGAGAGAACGTTGGTGGCATTGTCTGGGCCCATCATGAGGAGCGCTGTTGCGCGGGCCTGAGGGTGCTCATCCCGCAGCATGATGGCCACAGCAGAAGGGAGGCAGCCAGCGATAAATTCCTGGAATTCCTGGCCCACCTCGCGATCCAGTTCAGTCTGGACGGCCTCACGATCTTCTTCGCGCACCAACTCAGGAAGCTTCTTCAGGGCGAAATCTCGGCCGCTGTGGGGGAGGTGAACGACATCGGAAAGGTCGCGCACAAACTCAGCGACGACCTCCTCGATCAGCTCAGGAGACAAGCGCTCGAGGCGACGCATGGCGATACCGATCTGGGTGACCTCACCGGCCGTGAGCCGCGAGAGCAGCCCCGCGGCGACTCGAGGGTGCACAAACATCATCAGCGCAGCAGAGCGCTCCGGTCCGGAGAGGTCCGCTAAGGTGAGTGAGGAGGATGCGAGTGCAGTACGGCCCAAATGAGAGCCCTTCGAAAACGAGTTGGCGCCTTCTGCTGCTGGGGTTCCTCGTGCACCTGCCTGGTAGGAGCCCGTCGTCTGCTGCTTCGGGTCCCAGTATACGGAAGTCTGTTGACGAAGAAAAGCAATCAGCCAATCAGGAGTTCAATTCCCTCGCGTGCCCCAAACAGTGTCATCTTTGGAGCCATTCTCTCGGCCCGTCGGCGGCATTCCTCCACCTTGAGATCCACGAGGCGGTCCGACTGCATGGGATCATGGTGAAACAGGGCTAAGGTGGCTACCTCCGCTTGGACCGCTAAGTCGACAGTGGTCAGCGCCCTCGAGTGTCCCCATCCGACTTTGTCAACGTACTCCTGGTCGGTGTATTGGGCGTCCGCAATCAAGAGGTCCGCATTTCTGCAGAACGAAACGAAGTCCTCAGGCAGCTGTCGGAGCGCCTCAGGGTTTTCTTGGACCTCGGATGGATTCAGGATTCGAGTGTCCAGTTCATGGTCGGTGGCGTAGACGACCTTCAGTCCATCTTTTTCAAATGAAAACGCCAGACTGCCGCCCGGGTGGTTCTGCTCGATGTAGCGAACCACCACCCCGTTGATGTCGGTGCCCCCGCTCTTGAGCGTCTCCGACCGGATGTCTGCACTCAGTTCTCCAAAGGACACGGGGAAATATTCGGTACGCATCTGGCCCGAGAGCAGGTTGTGGATCGGATCGTTGTCTCCCCGAGCCCCCCAGATGTGGAAGCGGTTTTCCGCGCGGTAGGCCGGCGAGAAGAAGGGAAAGCCTTGGATGTGCTCCCAATGGGTGTGGCTGAAGAACATGTGCCCGACAATGGGTGACTGCCCTCGAGCCGTGAGTTCCTCTCCAAGTTCACGCAGACCCGTCCCGCCGTCGCAGATCATCAGTTGATCGTCAATTCGAATTTCAACGCAGGAGGTGTTTCCCCCGTACTTTTTGGTGGGCTGTCCCGGAGTAGGAATCGAACCACGAGTGCCCCAGAAGCGAACAAAGAAGCTCATGAGGTGGTCTCCTGGAAGCTGAGAAGAATATTGCCAAGCTGCAGGGTATCCCCGTTTCGGAGAACCGCCGAGTGCACCTTCAGACCGTTGAGAAAGAAGCCGTTGCTGCTTCCGAGGTCGGTGACGCGGCATTCCTCGCCCTGGCGCTGAATCACAATGTGCTTGCGAGACAATGTGGGGGACGGAATTTGGATGTCGGCCTCGGGGGAACGGCCCAACGTGATTTTGCTTTCCGAGATGACAAAGGTTCTCGGAGCGCCGTCTCCGTTGATCTGGCTGAGTGTGAACGAGGTTGCCGTCTGGGCTGGAGGCTCGCTTTCGATCGGCACCATCCGCGTGGTCTCAGTCCAGGTATCGTCGTCAAAATCACTCATTGACACGGAGGTTACCTCTCGATCTTGCGAACTGTCAAAGGCGATCCCTCAGGGAGTTTCGCGGCACTTTTCTTGCTCAGAGCGTCAGTCTCGGCCCGGGCCGATACGCACCTTGGCGGGGGGGTGGCCCAACTCAGGCGAGGCGCATGGGGGCCTGGAGTCGGTGTCGAACCAACCGTTCTCCCAGTCCCACGAGAAGTGGAGGTGGTGCTGATGGAAGGGCCATCCGTCACCATACGCCAAATAGCTCCTCATCTTTTGCACATCGCCGAAGCTCAGAAGGCCTTCTCCGCGAAGCTCCTCAGCCGCATCCATGAGCTCGGGGTAAATCAGCGTGTCGACACCCACCACGCGAAGATTCTTGGTCTTCATGAGCCGAGAGATGAAGAAAGCACTTCGGCGAGCATCCAAAATATCAGGCGTGTCTGTGCAGAAATAGCCGTTCTCGGGGCACACACTGCGACCGAGGTTGTTCGACCCCGTCTGGTAGTAGGCGATGTCAATGTCATTGCCATCAACATGGGTGCCTTCGGGGTGGCGCAGTTGGTTGTCCTGGCGACCGGGGACATCACCGTCTGCCTGACTCATGTCCAGGAGACCGATTGGGTTGGTGTTCTCGAAGGTGGCCGCTGTCTCCGCTGCAGCCCATCGGACGAGGTAGATGAGCTCTCGTCGGAGGTTGGAATAGCGGGCTTCGTGGGAGACGACGTAGCCGTCATCCAAGCTGTTGGCCTGAGGAAAGGTCATGATTTCATTGCAGGGACCCTTCTGACCTGTCTTGTTGTAAAAGTCATCGCAGTCCAAACCCTCATGGAACTCATCGACGAGGAACTCGAGGCTGTAGAACGCGGCAGATTTCTTGAATCCGTCGACTGCGACCCATTTGACGAGCGACTCTTCTGAGGAGTTGAACCACGCCAAGCGCTCGGTTGGGTTTTCGGATGCGGAGTACCAGAGCGTGTCCACCACCTGGTCTGCTTCGTCGGCAACCATGTCCAAGAGTCCACTGAGTCCGGCACCTGCGGGAGCGACCTCGAGAAGATCCAGGTCGGTCTTGTCCTCGGTGTGGGAGCCGGAGCCCTCGATTCGAAGACTGAGGCTCACATAGGACTGCGGCGGGAGCTCGAAGCGGTAGTAGTCGATCTCTTTCGTGCAGAGTTGAATGCCTTCGATTGGATTGCCACCTTGGACCTCGAGCGGCACAGCGAGTTCGAGCACGTCATTGAGCGCTTGATCGCAGTCATCCACAAACGCCACGGCCTCGGGTTCGCCCGAGTCAGGGGACAGTTCAGAGGTGTTCTCAACGGGCATACACGCTGCGGTGAAACACAGAAAGAGGCACCACTCATTTCGCATACAATCCTCCAGCGGTCGGCCTTCTACTTTTCTTTCTCCGGCCTGGCAAGCTGGATTTTCATGGGGCTGCTGGTCAAGCGTGAAACAAGATGGCAGGATGATTCCATGAATCAGGCGGATTGGATTCGGAAACGAGCCAGAAATGCGGGACGAGGATGCATCGTCTGGCCGCTGAGTTTGTTGCTGTTTCTCGGCGGATGCAGCGTGTCTCGTCTCTATGTGAAGAGTCTTGAAAATCGGGCCAAAGAGGCGGGGCTCGAGGAACATTATCTTGATTTGGAGGACACCCGACTGCACTACTGGATGGGTGGAGAGGGGCCTCCACTGCTGCTGTTGCATGGTTTTGGAGGCGACGGGCTGCGCACGTGGGCCAATCAAATTCGCAACCTGGCCAAATCGCGAACGTTGATCGTTCCGGACCTCGTCTTTTTCGGCCAGAGCGATTCCGACGGCACACCCGATCTGGATCTTCAGGTGGAGAGCATGCTCGCCTTGCTTCGTCATCTGGGCCTCTCCAAGGTCGATACCATCGGAATTTCCTACGGTGGCTTTGTCACACTGCAGATGCACCGCGACAGCCAAGCGGATGAGGTTGGACGTTTGGTCGTGGTCGACAGTCCCGGGGGGCACTTCACGAAAGAAGATGAGGGCGAGATGCTCGATCGCTTCGGAGCGAGTTCGCTCGAGGAGGTCTTTATTCCCAAGGATTGGCAGGCGGTACGGCGCCTGATGGGGCTCGTGTTCTACAGGCGCTTGCGTCTTCCGCCGTGGGTGTATCGAGACATCAAAGAACAGGTGTTTTCTGCCAATCAAGACACGCATCAGATCTTGCTCACTGAACTGCGTGGCAGGGAGAATGATTTTTTTGAGACCGATTGGACCCAGACCGAGGCCTTGATCATTTGGGGAGAAGAAGACGAGGTGTTCCCCAAAGCCCTGGGGGAGGCCCTCGCGACCACCTTAGAGGCAGACATGGTGGTTTTTGAGAATGCGGCTCACGGGCCGAACATCGAGCATCCTCAGCGCTTCAACCGGGTGGTGCTGGATTGGCTGGAGGCAAGCCCCCTGTAGAGCTGAGGTCGAGAAGGGCGCCACCCGGTCGGGCTGCGTAGCCTGAGGAGTCGGAGTCTCGAGAACTCAGTTGTCCCCGTCCTTCACCGTTCCCGTCTCCGACTGGGGGGCATTGGGCGTTGGGGAGAAGCCCAGCCATGCCCCCAAGAGGGCAACCACCAGACCGAGCCAGGGCACGACAGGGGCACCGAGTGGGTACACCAAGATGAAGAACACAAAGCCCAAGGCCATGAGGAACAAGCCATAGGTACGAAACAAGCCTCGGTACCAGCTCATGGGATTTCTCCTTGGGCGTCATAGAGGTCCAAGACCTCTTGGGGGTCGAGGCGGTGGCGCCAGGTCCGTGGAAGTGATCGCCACAGCACCTTACGCTCGGGGCCAATCAGAAAAGCGGCGGGGCGAGCCAGCGGCAAGCCCAGGGTGCCGTGTCGCAAATCAAAGCTCTCGATCACCTCCATTTCGGAATCTGCGAGCAACACAAGTCCCGCAGCCAGCGAGGCCTCTCGGTCTCGAATGTCCTCCCAGTCAGCCGAGCTGAAGCCCACAACGAGTCCTCCCCGCTGGCGTACTTCCGATGCAATGTCCTCGAGCCCCTCGAGTTCGCGTACGCAGAAGGGTCACCAGTGACCTCGATAGAAAAACACGAGCACATCCCCTTTGAACTCCGACAGCGCCCAGGTTCTGCCCTCGGGGTCGATCACGGCAAAATCAGGCGCCTGTTCCCCCACCTCGGGGGCGTTGTGGGCAGGGGGGAGGGCCGAGAAACTGTAGACGTAGAAGCTGTAGAACAAGAGCCCGAGCGTTCCCGCAGCGCTGCCAATGCGCATCTTGAGCAAGACGGGTTGAGGAAAGAGGTGCCTGCTGTGCCCCAGCACCATGGCGAGGCTCACCACACAACCGAGGACCAGAACCGTCGTAAACGCGTGGGGCTCCTCGGAGATCTGAGCCAGAGTGGGGTGGGCACTCGATGACAGCGCGAGGTAGACCATGAGCCCTACGGTGGGCGGTAGGCATCCGACAAGCCAGAGCAAGGCTCGAACTCGCGCCTTGGGGGTTGGCAGATGAAGGTCAGGGCTCACAGAGACACGCTACTGCTTTTGACCCATTGCTGTCGAGTGCCTCGCTATACTGGGGGTGCGCTTTGGAGGAGGCTCGGGTGTCGAACGGCTTTGAGAAGGTGACAGTTCGTCGTGTCTCACGACGGAGACTCCTCGAATGGGGAGGAGCCAGCCTGTCCTTGCTTGCGGCCGCCTGTCGGGGAGAGGACGCTACGGTGATTGACTCGGCGGCACCCCAGGGTCCGGAGGAATTGGAGCCGATCACGCCCATCGAAGATTTCTACGTGGTCGCCCACTTTGGAATGGCGAATGTGGATGCGGAGACGTGGGCGCTCAACATCACTCGCGGGGGAGAGGTGCTGGGCAGCTTGAGCTACGACGAACTCACCGCGTTGGAACCTCGGGAGCGGGAGCACACACTGCAATGCATCGAGAGCCGACCGGGCTGGGTTCGGATGAGCAACGGACTCTTTGAGGGGCTTCCGCTTCCGGAGGTGCTCGAGACTTTGGGCATCGATTGGCAAGAAGGCAGCTCCCACTTGGGATTTCGCTGCGCGGACTTCTACACCGTGGGATTTCCGATCGAGGTGGAGGACCCTCCTTGGCTGGTTTGGCGAATGAACGGGGAGACGCTTCCAAAGAAGCACGGATTTCCCGCGCGAATCCTTGCACCCAACCGCTACGGTTGGCTCAATCCGAAGCAGGTTGAGGAGGTCGAACTCCGAAGCACTCCGATGGAAATTCCATGGGTGGAAGAACTCGAGGCCTATGCCGACGCTGTCGGACTCCATGAGGAGTCCGACCTCTTCGCAGAACACATCCAAATTCAGACCGTGGTGGTTCACCCTTCTTCCATGCAGTTTGTTGAGAGCGGAACTGGCGTTCGAATTCTTGGGAAAGCCTTTGGTGGTCGAGATCCCGTGGTGGGGGTGGAGATCAGCCAAGATGGGGGAGAGAGCTATCAGGAAGCCGAGTTGACCTATGCTCCGGGCGCGGATCGCTGGACACTGTGGCGTCATGTGTGGCGACCTCAGCGCATCGGAACCCACCTGATCCACGTGCGGTGCCGATCCGAGTCGGGGTTGCGGACGGAGGAGGAGTATCCCGAGAACCGCATTCCCTACGTCGGTGGGATGTGGCTGTTGGTTGACGTGCTTTAAGGGCGCTTGAGCACGGCTTGCAGGGCGCAAACCTCGCCGGTCTTGACGCCAAGTTTCGGCAGAAAGAGGGCCCCTTCTACGGTGGCGCACAGGACCCCACTGGACGAATTGGCCACAACGGTTCCCGGTGAGACACGACTTCCGTTTTGCCAGTCTTGGGACCAGCTGTAGTTCTCTCCAGGGGCTCTCAGCGGTTCGACCAGCCTCCAGGTGGAGAAGTCCGGCTGCGGGGCGCCCTGTTCTGAAATCAAGGCTGCGATGGCTGTCAACGACACGTCTCTTGAGCGAGGATCACCCACCTGACCCGTCTCGAGCGTGAGCGCGAGAATTCCTTGGCGGTTGGCCCAGTCAATCAGCATGCCCCCCAAGAGGGTGGTTGTCGCTCCCGTGACGGCCTGGTGTGCGCCCAGGTGGCGGGCGAGACGGAGGTGTTCCGGCGTGTCTGGACAGACGGCACACGGGGCAATGGGGAGATGAGTTTGGTGGAGGTCCAGCACAATGTCCATGCCCTCCACAGCCCTTTTGATGGTGTCGATTCGGAGGGCTTCTGCAACCCGCTGGGGGGTAGAGTCTCCGAAGCTCCGGTTGAAATCCGCGCCCCCGGGTGTGCTGCGCTGTCCACAGGCGATGGCGTCGGGGTTTCCCAGAATGAGTGTCACCTCGGCGCCGCAATTCTCCCAGAGCCCCTCACTGGGGTCGAGAAGCTCTCGGACGACCTGGATGGGTCCGTCCTCATCGCCGTGGAGGCCGGCAACAACCGCCACGCGGCGAGAGGCGGGATGCGGTGGCTCAAAGCGCCACAGATCGGGGGCAAGCTGGTGAAGCATGTCCCAGAACTAACCGCTGAATCTTGCTCTGGTTCGGGCTTTCTGGAAGACTGGATGCATGAGGGTACCTTCCCCATTGAAGCTGGTGAACCTCCGGGAACAGCAGGTAGAGGTCAGCTCAGAGGTCTGTCGTCGCCTGGGGGTGGAGTCCGTCTGGGCACGGCCTGGCTTGGATGCCGAGGCTGCAGTCCTCTTGCACGAGTTGCAGAAAGAGCGCTGTGGACACAGTTGGAGAACGGCCCTCCAGGGCTTTCACTCGGAAAACCCGCAGGAAATTGTGACGCACATCGAGCAGGTTTCGGCCCAAAACCGTCCTACGCAGCTGTTCACCTACTGGGGCATCGGTCCAGAAGGTGAGGCTCCTCTCGCTATTGCTGCGTTGTCGAGTCATGTCTCGCACGATTTTCTCCACCCGGGGTTTCCGGTTGTGGCGCGTTGTTTGATTCGACGCTGTTACCGGGGAATGGGTCTCTACCCCTTCCTGTTGGCGCATCGCGTGGCCCGGTGCCAAAGCATGTGGGGAGAGGCGTTGATGGGGATCCACATCGGGGCCTCGGACCCTGCAGTGATCAGCAGTTTGGCGCAGCCAGCGTCATCCGAAATGGCTTTTGTTTGCATCGGCCAAGAATGGCTCCAGGTGGGCGATGAGGCCTTTTGGGTGCCCGACTACTTCGCCGCGACGCCACGTTTTCTCAAAAAAGTTCAGGAGGAGTTCCAGGACAGCAACCCACTTGTGCGGGGTTTTTTGAAGAAGTTCATGGCCTTTCTTCGCGAGGGAGCGCATCTGGGCAATTGGGCATCTTTGCTCGAGTCGGCAGAGGTCCTTCAGACTCGACATGGGACAGATTGGTGGCTTGAGAAAAGGGAGACACGGTCTTTTTTCGACCTCATGGACCAGATTGGAGTGGCTCGGGAATGATCCTCGAGGTGGTAGAGGATTCAGAGACGGGTCTCAAGGCAGCACTTGCTGTGGTTCGAGGGGAGGGCCTCTCCTTCGGCGGAACACGCTTTTCCTGCCATTCCTCGCCTGAGGAAGTGCTGGAACTGGCGCTCTGCATGGAGGCGAAACTCCGCCCACATCGTCCTGAGATCGGTGGGGCGAAGGCGGGGTTTTTCTGCAGTCCCCAGGACCCGAGACTCCCGCAGCTTCTGGAAAAAGCGGCAACGCAATGGCGTCCCCTCCTGGAGGAACGCGTCGTACTGGGCAAAGACATGGGAGCCAGCGACACCACGATGGCCAAACTCTACGCTGCAGTGGGGCTGCCTCAGCTTGGAGTGCTGCGGGATCCGAGTGCACCCGCTTGGTTGAGGAACTTTCCTGGATACCGCCAGCACATGACGGGGCAGGGGGTATGTTGGGCCCTCAAGGAGGTGCACGAGGGTTGCATGGAGGGGGTTCGAGTCGCCATCCAAGGGGCGGGTGCTGTAGGGCTTGGGTCGGCTGTGCGGCTGCTTCGTGAAGGCGCTCAGATTGTGGCGATCTCGGACATCGAACACACGGTTTTGCTCCAAAAGGACCTCCGTGAGGACGAGCTTCTTGGACTGGTTGCGCGAGGCAGACTTCAGACCAAAGGCGGCCCTGTGAGGGAATGGGGTCCAAGGGAACAGCTGTTTCATGAGGAGGCGGATGCCGTGGTTCTCGCTGCGAGCTCGCACTCCGTGGATGCCCCGCAGGCAGAGGGCCTCAGAGCAGGCTGTGTGGTGGAGGGCAGCAATTTCGGTCTGACACCGGGGGCGCGCGAGGTTGTCGCTCTTCGTGGACTGACGGTGGTTCCGGATGTGATGGCCTCGAGTGCAAGCGCTGCGATGGTCGCCCATCAGCTTTTTGCAAGAGGCCGTGCTGCCCCCTCGGAACTCTGGGCGAACATCGAGGCGTGCATTCGTCGCGAGGTTCGCCAGGGGCTCAAGCACTGGCGTGAGTGTGGAGAGAGCCTGAGGTCGAGGGCCTTTCGAAAGGCGGGCATTGAGCAGAGGCAGCGGTTGCTCTGATACTCTGATCGCGCATGTCCGAATTCAGTCCCGAAATCTGGTTTCACCGAAGGGCTTCCTTGTACGTGGAAGCTCAGGTGCTTTTTCACCTCAACCAGTGTGGCGTGTTCTCGGTTTTGGGCAACGGGGGCGCCCAGAAGAGCACGGAGTTGGCCCAGCAGCTGGGACTCGATGCGAGTGTGCTCCAAGCATGTTTGGAGTACGTCGCTGGCATGGATGAAATCCTTGCATGCGATGAGCACGGTGCCTTCTTCCTGACACCGTCTGGTCAAGCTGTCTTGGAGCGGTTTGGCCGGGAAACCGCGGAGGGGCTTGCCATCAATCTCTTTGATGTGCGGGTCGGTGGATACGGGCCCGTGTGGACAGCCCTTGGAGGAATGCTCCGCGGTGAGGCGAGCTACGGTGCGGAGGTGCGAAGAGCAGGGCACTTCGCGGCTCAAGGAGTGTTCAAAATCGGGAAGCGCATGGCGCCGGGGCTGGCGACAATCTTGGCCGACCTGCCGGTGCAGTCGGAGGTGGAACTGGGGGTGACCACCGGGCTTTCTCAAGGCATGGCTGCTCGTGGGCAGATGAGGCATCGCATCGGTGTTGACCGCTCCAAGGAAGCTCTCGCGGAGGCAGCGGCGCGCGCAGGCGATGCGCCCATTTCTTGGGTGTGTGGCGACTTTATCGCGGATCCTGAAAGCCTCCTCGCCGATGCAGTTCAAGGAACCACGGTCTTCTACAGCGTTCATCTCCATGAGTTTTTAGCGCTTGGAAGAGCTCAGGTGATTCGGTGGTTGAGGAGCTTGGGGCGAGCTTTTTCGGGATCCTATCTGGTGGCCCTGGAGCAGCCCGTGCTGGATCAGGAGGCGGAGGGTGAGGTTTTGAGGCTATACTCAAGTTCCAACCGGTTCATTCACCACCTGATCGGCAACGGTCGCATCTTGTCGGCCGACGACTGGTCAGCACTCTTCCGAGAGGCAGGGTGTCGGGTGAACGCGGTGCAGGAGCTGGGGTACCTTGGCTATCATGCCTGGGTGGTTCAACTCGGGGAGGAAAGATGAATACAGACTCCAACTGGGCGGATCGGAACTACGACGTTTGCGTCATCGGTGGCGGGCCTGCAGGCACCACCGCAGCGACCTACCTCGCGATGCAGGGCCACTCGGTACTGCTCTTGGAGAAGGAACCCGGAACGCGACACCGGGTCGGAGAATCGCTGCTTCCCAGTATGATGCCCATCCTCGACGACTTTGGGCTCATTGAGGAAGTCGAGGCGTTGGGGTTCCAAAAAAAGACGGGCGGAACCTTTGTCTGGGGCAAATCCAGGGAACCCTGGGATGTCCTGTTCTCCAACAATCCGTTCCTGCCTTACCCCCATGCCTACCACGTGGACCGAGAGGTTTTTGACGCACTGCTTTTGCGGAACGCTCAGAAGAAAGGGGTGCATGTGCAGCAGCATGTCTCGGTTTCGGGACCCATCCTCGATGGAGAACGGGTCATCGGTGTTGAGTGCGATGACCGGGCCTCGGGCGAGCAGGAGAGCATTCGATGCAAGTTTGTGGTCGACGCCAGCGGCCCGGCTGCTGTTCTTGGGAAAAAACTGACCACTCGGGACTACGACGACACCATGCGGCAGGTGGCTTTCTATACCTATTTCCGCGGCGTCAAGGGCCCCCAAGGGCATCGAGAGGGACATGTCCTGATCGAGAGCAACCCTTGGGGTTGGATCTGGTACATCCCCATGGACGGCAAGAAGCTTGGGGAGGCCTCCGTGGGACTCGTGACGGGTCAGGAGTTCAATCAGGAAGTCCGGGAGATGGGAATCCAGGCCTTTTTCGATCGCGCCGTTGAACACTGCGACATGATCAAAGACCTCCTCGGTGAATCCCCGGAACAGATCACCGACATGAGCGCCATCACCGACTGGGCGTTCACGTGCCGAGAGACTTCGGGACCCGGCTGGTACTTGGCGGGAGACGCTGCAGCGTTTTTAGACCCCCTGCTTTCCTCCGGGGCATCCATGGCGATGTTGGCCGGCTACTCGGCGTCGGTGTGCATCCACACCGCAATGACCCACCCTGAGCGGGAGGACTCGGCCGCGCAGTTCTACCGGTCCAACTACCGCCAGATGTACGAGGTCACTCGAGATTTCCTCCATTACTTCTATGCGGGCAACCTGAGCGCTCATTCGGATGATCTCTTCTGGAAGGCGCGTTCGGTGCTGCAACTCAAGGACAACGTGGGCGCCTGTCAGGCCTTCTGTTTCCTGGTGAACACCTTGCCTGGCAACCCCCACCCCGCGCTCAAAAAGCAGATCCACATGTACGAGCAGTTCATGGAGCAGCTGGATCATCCCATGGAGGAGATGCAGAGCGATGAAGGCTTGCAAGATCGCCTCAAGGCCATCGAGGAGCGTACAGGAGAGGGTGCAGATGCGTTTGACGTTGACGACTCCAGCGTCTTGGTGCTCAATGGAGCGCCGGAGCAGAGCTGGACCGTAGACGGTTCGGAGCACCAACTCCAGCCCGTGCATGGAATCGCCTACGATGGGGAGAGGCCGGTGTTCTCGTCCACAAGTTCCTGGCTTCTTGGACGGAACATCGTCCCGCTGGACGATGAGGCGTGGGAACTTGCGCAGCTTGTAGACGGCGAGCGGTCGTGGAGTGAGGTCCTGGATCTCTGGGCTGAAGCTCAGGACCGCAGTGTCGAAGAGGTCCGAGCGCCAGCCCAGGCGGTGCTGGAGAATTTGGCGTCGGAGCGACTGGTGGTCCTGAAGGCAGGCCTGGCTTCTTGAGTCTGAAATACGCGGTCATCTGGCCGCTCGCTCGACTCAAAGCGGCTCCATTCGTGAGTGCGATGTGTGCTTCAGCAGTGGCCATCGCTGCTTTTTTGGTGATTGCTCTGACCAGCTTTGTGGAGCAGGTCGAGACGGCGGTCGAGACTGAAATTCAGGGGCTGGGTTACGACTTTCTGATCACGGCACGAGGCTGCCCTTATGAGGCTGCAACCCTGATGCTTCGTGGGGGAGTCGGCATGCGGTACATGCCGGAGGGTGTTCGAGCGCGTGCAGAACAGGATGAGGCGATTTCCAAGAGCTTCGCCGTCCTGCTCCACCCTGTGCGCGATTCGAGCAGCGAGTCGGGGATGGTGATTCTTCGCGGCATGGAGGAGGAAGCTTTTGCAGCGCGCGGCTTGAGTTTCGTATCTGGAGAGGCTTTTGGAGACGAGGAGTGGGGTGTGGTGCTTGGGTTTGAGGCGGCAGAACTCGACCAACGCACGGTAGGGAGCACATTTCTTCTCCCGGGAACTCTGGAGGTGGAGCCCAAGGAGATCCCGGTCGTCGGAATTTTGGAGCGCAGTGGAACACAGGTGGATGGAAGTGTCCTGTTGCCGATCGTCCCCATGCAGGAGCATTTCCGGCTCTCCGGAAAGCTCACCGGGATTGGGGTCCAACTGAGCCCGGAGGGTCGGGCGAATGAGGAAGAATTCACCCAGCGCTACGAGGAGAATCCTGAACTCCAGGTGGTTCGGCTCTCAGCCGTTGCGGCGCGACTCCGCTCCTCGACCGACGACCTCTCCAAACTCACGCTGTCCTTGAGTTCAGCGATTGTTGGAATCGCCTTGCTGCTGCTGCTGTCCGTGGGCGTCATCCGAAGTGCATCGAGCCAGCAGCAGGTGCACGTGCTCCATGCCTCCGGTGTCCCCTCGGGGTTTCTCGTTGTGTCCACAGCCATGGAGACCCTGTTGGTTGTGGGAGTTGGAGTGGTTCTGGGTGCCATTTTGGCGGCACTAGCCGGGTCACATTTGGTCAGCAGCTTGGATGGAACACTGCCTTTTGTACCGGAAACGTTGAATCTTGGCTTGGACAGGCAGGGCGCTTTGAAGGCGTTGGGGCTCTTGGTGGGGACGAGTGTTCTGAGCGCATTGCCTCAGTGGTGGACATTGCAGAAAAGCTCGCCGGTCGATCTGAGGAGGTCGTAGAGATGCTTCGGCTCGACGGGGTTGGGAAGGCACGAGACGGGAGGGTCTTGTTCCAGGAGTGCTTTCTGGAGTTGAGGTCAGGAGAGCATGCCGTCGTTTCGGGTCCCTCGGGGGCTGGGAAAAGCACACTTCTCAACTGCATCGCCGGCCTGGAGTCTTTTGATCAGGGACAAGTGTACTGGGAGGGATCTGCCTTGAATCCCCGGGATTCTGGAGCGGCCTTCCGTCTCAGAAATCTTGGAATTCTCTTCCAAGAGGTTCACCTGGTGGAGAGCTTGACGGTCTGGCAAAACCTGGATCTCATGGCCCAGCTGTCGGGTTCGGGAGTGGAGATTGAGGCGCTTCTTGAAGCCTTTGGATTGCTGGCAATGGCCACGAAGTCCGTGCGGCTTCTGAGTCGAGGCGAGCGACAGCGGGTGGGATTGGCGAGAGCGCTGGCCAATCGGCCGAGGCTTCTGCTCGCTGATGAACCGACGGCATCTCTGGATACGGAGGGGCGCACGGAGGTTTTGGAGCGGCTTTGGGAGTGGAGTGCGGAGCAGGATCTCAGTGTTGTCCTGGTGACTCACAACCAAAAAGTCGCTGAAAATCAAGTTTTTTCCGAAAGAATCGTTTTGGGGTAGAGCTGCTTTTGGCTCAGGCTCCATCGTTGCTCTCCAGGAGAGGTTGAGCTACGCATAGGGTATGAATTCAGCAGCAGTGGGTGTGTCAGCGATCGTCTTTGGAATCCTGGGGTGCGGTGAGCCTGGGCCCCTCATCCTGGAGGTCGATCCCAGCATAGAGACGGTTGGGTCTTGGCCGGACAAGTCCGATCTGGCGGAAACCACAGGCACCTGGGACAGCTTCAAGACCAGTGATTCCTTGAATGACCTCCATGAAATCGAGGTCCAGCCGCCAAACATGATGCTGGTCGCACAGCGAGACCGATTCTCGGAGAACCCTGTGCGCTCGATTCTTCAGCAAGGAAACGTGAACTTCTGGGTGGTCTCCGAGTTCTACCGTCGGGGGATCCTTCGTCGGGATCAACAGGAGGAGATCGTCTCGCAGATGGAGCAGATGATCTCGGAGAGTCCGGAGGAGAGCCTCTACAAGGTCAATGCCATCATCGGGCTCATCCACATCGGTTTTGATGAGTCCGCTCTGGAGCTGGTGGCGCGCTACCAAGAGGAGCCTTGGTTCAAGACCAACTACAGCGTGAATCACTACGCGGGCTCGCTGCTTTTTCGCTATCGGGAATACGACCGAGCCTTGCCTTTTCTCCAGCAGGCCTACACGCTTCATGAAGACAATGTCTCTCGGATGTGGCTCTCTCTTGCCATGTCAGGACACTCGAATCCAGAGGTCCAGGCAGAGGGTGAGGCGCTCATGCCGATTGGGGAGCACATGGGCGGAAGCGATGGCTCGGAACTCCCGTTTCGGGATCAGGCCGATCGCTTTGGAATTCGTCGGTGGCAGCTTGCAGGAGCCGTGTCTTTTGTGGACATCGACAACGATACCCACCTCGATCTCGTGGCCAATGGCGCCTACTCGGCACCCGAGCTCTACCGCTACAGCCCCCGTGATGGTTTCACGTTTACCGAGGACGAGGGGCTCGGCGACATCCACAACACCCCGCCGGGGATGGCCGCCGCGGATTTCGACAACGATGGCTACGTGGACCTCTACTTGACTCAGGCCGCCTGGTTTTCCCAGGGTCCCAATCGAATGCTCCGAAACAAGGCAGGCACGGGGTTTGAAGACGTCTCCAATCGGGGTGATTCAGGCCTGATGAACCAGAACTCTTGCGGTGTGAGTGCCCTGGATTTTGACCGCGATGGCCTGGTGGATCTGGCGGTCACAGGAACCTCGGGTGGCACGCTGCACCTGCTTCGCAACATGGGCAATTTCGAGTTTCGCGATGTCTCTCGAGAAGCTGGAATCCGAGAAATCTCAGCGACAGCGGTCGGTCTGGCCGTTGGGGACGTCGATGGAGACGGCTGGGACGACATCTTCGTGAACAGCTTCTCCCCTCCTTACGGGGGCATTCCCAACAGCGGGTTCACTGCACCCAACCAGCTCTACATCAACCAGAAAGACGGTACCTTCAAAGAGGAAGGGAGCGCCCGAGGGCTCGGGGAATCGGACACTCCGATGGGGTTTGCCGCGTGGATGTTTGACTACGACAACGACGGAGACATGGACATTCTCGCCAGCAATTTCGCGCGGCCTGAGGAGGATGTGGTGGCCAACCTCTCCACCCTTCAGGAACTCCGAGAGGGCTATCAGCCCACGGCGCTCTACAAAAACGATGGGAGTGGTCAGTTCACCAACATCGGAGAGACTGCTGGATTTCAGCCGGCCAGCATTATGGGGGCACAGTTCATCGACTTCGAGCTGGACGGCGACCTGGATGTGGTGCTGGGCCCAGGAAGCCATCCTCTCAGCCACATGCAACCGCTTCTTTTCTATCGAAACGACGGCGAGGACCGCTTCACCAACCTGACGAACTTCAGAGATCCCCACTTCTACGGCAAGTTTCACGGCACCGCTTTTGCAGACATCGATCGGGACGGAGATTCGGATCTTTTTGTGAACAACGGCGGGGTGCTCCTCTCGGATCGGTGGCGTGACTTGTTTCTCGAAAACACCACGACAGGTTCCAATTGGGTCCACCTGCGCTTGGTTGGAACCGACTCCAACCGCTCAGCGATTGGCGACCGAGTATCCATGACTCAGGGCGAACGGACTCTGCTGCAGGATGTTCGCGCAGGACAGGGGTTCTCCTCCACCAACTCTCCCTACCTCATCTTCGGTCTCGGCCGTTCCGAGGAGACCGGTCCCGTCCGCATCTCTTGGCCCAGTGGCCGGGTGCAAGAACTTCCTTCGCTGGGTGCGAATCAGGCCATCGTGGTGACGGAGGGCCAAGAAGCTCTGAGGCGCGTCTATTGAGACGACTCGCGTTCGTGCTGATTCTGCTGGGCTGCGATGGGGGCCCCGCGGTACTGGGAGAGGAGGCTCGCATCAAGGAGCTGGAGGCTTCCGCGCAGGCGGTTGACGTCGTACTTCGCTCTCCGAATCGAGGGGAGGTGGTCTTGTCGGGCCACATCGGCCAGGTCTGTTCGGAGGGGTGTTGGTTCTACCTCCTCGGGGAGTCGGGGGTCCTCTATGTGAAACTCGACCTCACGAACGGCCTCCAGGTTTCTCCAAAAAGTGTGGGCAAGAAGGCGCTCGTGAAGGGAACACTTCAGATGGACAGTCCGACACACACCCTGCTTGCAGAGACGGTGGTTCTCTACTGAAACATGCGCTCAGAATCGGGAAACAGTCCGAAAAGTCCCTCCTCGCTGAGTGTCTGGCTGGTCGGCGCCAAGAGTTGGGCGCCTTGAAGGGGGCCACTCAGCGCCTTTCCGCTGATCAACGACCAGGTGCTTCCTGTGGCCCTGTCCCGCAGGTGCAAGGGCGACTCTCGATGCAGATGATGACGTCTTCCCTCATGATCGGTGCGGCTCCACACCGCTGCAGCATCGCCCACACGGGCAATGACCAAGGTGTCGTCGGTGTAGAGTGCGTCTTCTTCAAGTTCCCCAAGCCGCCATGCCCGCGATGAAACCGCCTCCTTCACGAGCAGGTAGTCTCCTGCCTCCAATTCCGTTCGCTCTTGGGGCAGGAAATCGGGTCCAGCGTTGAGAAGGAGAAGTCCACTTGATTGGGCTTCGCTCCAGGTGAGACGCAGTCCACCATGGAGGGTCTGGAGGGGTTCACCACTCGATTGCCCATAGACGGCTTCACCGAGCGCTAGGCTCCAGCGACTGAGAGTCGCATCGTCCAAGAAGACTCGGTCTCCCCAGAGCACATCCCGTGTGGGTCGGAGCGAACCCGGTGCGCTCAGACGCAGGACTCGAGGGCCTCCCCCGGTATGGGAACGGGCCAACAGAAGGGTATGGGCGCCGATTTGTGTGCTCAGGGCGCTGTGCGTTTCCAGTGCTTCCAGCGGCCAGACAAGACCATGGCGTCCAAGTCCCCAGACGAAAACCTCGGCTTCCGGAGGGTGGTCATCGGCCGTGGTGAGCCGCAGTTCTGGCTGATGTGCAACAGCATCCAAGAGTCCTTGTCCGCGGTGGTTTCCGATCCATTCCGCTTGGGCGCCCCGGTCCCTGGGCGCGGGGCCACCGAGGGGAAACAACAGAATTTCTTGGAGCCAGTGAAGCTTCGCCAAGCCCCGAAGGATGGCTTGGTAGTCGGCTCGTGCCCGTCCCTCGGTCGGGTCGGGCACAAGGGCACGTTGACATTCACCGTCTCTGAAACAGGCGATCTCTCGACTGAATTCTTCGAGAGAATGTGCTGACAGGGCCTGAAGAAAACCTGCACTCTGAAACTGCTCTGCTTCGGGAGAGCGAATTCTCTGGAGGTAGACCTCCAACAGTTCACCGGAGGCATCCAGTGCAGCAATCACCTGGATGCTGCTGTGCGCGCCGCGGTTGTTCGCGCCAAGGACGTAGCCCAGTCGGGACTCAGGGCCCTCCACAATGTAAAGGCTGTACGGCACATTTTCAGTTTCGAAGACGGGATCCAGCGGGGTCTCGAGGCGTCTCGCTAGTTCCATGTGGCCCTGCGGGTTCTGTGTGCTCAGGCTCACAAAATGCACCCGGTAGCTGGTCATTTCCGGAAAGAAGCGCTGAATGTCTTCGTCAGGATTGTTCAGGCTGCAGCCCACGGCTGCATGGGCTTGTGGAGACCAGAGTCCTGGGGTCGTCAACAAGAAGAGGAACCAGAGCAAGTGCATGACTTCAGTGTATCGAATGTGGCGAGAGCCGATGTCTAAGTCCTACAATCAGCGCATGCTCTGTCGGGGATTTACAGCGCTGATCGTGGTTTTGTCGGGATGTTCGGCTGCAACCGAGCCGACTGGGCATCCCGTTCAACTGGGTTCAGAGGTGCGCTGCGAGCACTCGAGTGCTTCGGAGAGCGACTTGATCTATCGGGATGTGGCCCTCGAGCGGGGACTGATTCGAGCGGAGCAGGACGGTACAGGCTCTCAGCAGCAGGCGCTCCTTGGTGTGGGTCTCGTGGTCGAGGATTTGGACAACGACGGGGATCTGGACGTGGTTGTTGCGAGGCGTCCGGGTGGGCCCCAGGTGTTCGGCAATTCCGGGAAGGGGCACTTCATCGAGTCCTCCCCCGTGTTTTCAGAGACGGATTCCCTCACGCTGCAGACCGCGACAGGATTCCTTGCAGAAGACTTCGATCAGGACGGTCTTCTCGATCTCCTGTTCTTCGCCCCTCGAGGGGTGTGGGTCTCTCGCAATCTCGGATCGCTGCGGTTTGGAGCCCTGATGGCGGTCTACACCCAGACGCAAGGGGATCCGGGGGTTCCGCTCAGCGCTGTGCAGGCGGACTGGGATCAAGATGGAGACATCGATCTCATGCTTCCTGGGCTGGACCCCGTCTCCGTGTTGGATGCATCGGGAGTGGGGAATCAGGGAACCGCGGATCGACTTCTGGAGCGTCGCGGAAGCCGCTATGTCCTCGCCCGGACCCTGGAGTCCAGCGGCGGTGCGGGCATTTCAATGGTGGGACTGGCAACCGATCGGGACGCAGACGGTGACCTGGACCTGCTCGCTCCCAGTCTGCGTGGAAGCTTCGGTATGAGTCCAACGGCGTTTTACACCAATCCTGGAGCTGAGATCTCGGGGGCGTGGACGGATGGGGCCGAATCGCTGTCTGCGAACCTGCCGATTTCGGGAATGGGTGTGGACAGTGCGGATCTGAATCACGATGGATCGTGGGATTACTGCATCAGTGATTTGAACCGGCTCCAGTGCCTTCTCTCGCAGCCCGATGGAAGCTACTCCGAGGGGGCTCAGTCGCTGGGTCTGCAAATCCCTTCCAACGATGCGGAACAGGGTTGGTCGGGTTGGTCCCTGGAGATTGCGGATCTGGACAACGACGGCGTCCTTGATTTAGGGGTGGTCGCAGGATCGCCGCTGACGGTCGTTGGGGACGATTTGGACTACGCGTACGGTTCCAATCTTCTCTGGCGCGGAGGGGTGGACCGCTTCCAGTCCGCCGATGCGGGCTCGTTTTTGACGGCCTCGGAGCAGTATGGGCTTGTGGCAGCAGATGTGGATGATGACGGTCGCTTGGAGCTCTTGAGCACCGGCTTGAATCAGGAGATCCAGCTCCATGATGTGCCTTGCAACGAAGCGGCATGGACCACCATTCGGTTGGCAGGTCCGCATGGAAATCCAAGGGGCTTGGGTGCTGTCGTGGAGGTCGTTACGGCCAGTGGCCACAAGCGTCAAGAGGTGCACGGACTTCGTGCCCTCGCCCAAGGGCCGGCCCGATCCCATTTTGGTTTGGGGGTAGATGAGCGCATCGAGCGCCTCATCGTGCAGTGGCCCGATGGCATGCGAAGTGAGACGGAGTCGCTTCCCGTGAATCGAAGCATTCTCGTCCCTCACCCCTCCCGCCTTGTCGGAGGGGGGGACACCTCGGAACCCCGAGACAGTCAGGCGGACACTGGAGAGGAAGCAGCCAGCGCGAGCATGAGTGGGCGGATTTCTCGCTCGGTTAGCCCGACCGGGGATGGCGTTGGAGAACTTGTGTTGATGGTTTTTGAGGGCAACCCCATGGAGGACAATTCCTCCCCCCCGGTTGCATGGACGTCCATCGAGGCAGATTTCTCCGAGGACGGGACCGAAGTGGCTTACCGGGTCGAGCAGGTTCCCCCTCGGGATGCGCCCTATTCGATTATTGTTTTTCTGGATGATGATCGCAGCGGCTCGGCAACCGGGCCAAACTCGGGGGATCTCGTTGCCATGGAGTCCATGATGAGTTTTCCGCAGGTCACGCTCAGTGAACCTCAGGACTATGAAGCGTCCTTTGTGCTGAACTTTGGGGTGCCATGAGAGCGGGTGTAGTCAGTGCTGTGCTCGGCTTCGTGGCTGTGGGATGCCAGAGTGGTTCTCCACCTCAAGCGGGATCGAGCGACCATGCAACCAGCGTGTTGGACCCCTGGACCACCGAGCAGGAGGTGCAGTTGCTCCGAGAACAGTTTGCTTTCATTCGGGATGCCCTGCTGAGCCATCAAGCGCTCGAACGCTCGGACCGTCGTTTGTTCGAGAAGGGCGTCCCCACCCTGTTCTCAGCCCGCGGCAGCATCCAGAGATTTGAAACCCATGTGGAGCAAGCTGTTCTGCAAGGAGACGGCCTGAAGATGGATCTGATGGTGTCTCATGAAGCGATCTATGGAGGGCAGAACGGCCAGGAGGGGCTCACGGAGATGGTCTTCTCGAGGGACTCGGTCGAGGACAACTGGCGATTTGTGGACTGGAGCCCCGTGGAAGAGCGCCACATCAACCTTTCTGAACCGCTTTTTGTTGAGGGGCTCGAAGACTGGGTTGAGGCAGACCTCTTGGCCGTGTTGAGGCATTCACGACATGAGGAGAAAATTCTCGACCTGCTCCTGGATCGGGAGAGGGATTGGAGCCATGCTTTCGAGTTCGAGGCCTTTGACCGGCATCCCGGGGTGGCGGTCTCGGATGTGGACGGCAATGGGTGGGAGGACATCTATGTGATGTCCCGCTGGGGGAAAAATGAGCTGCTGCTGAACCAGGGAGGGCGACTGGTGGAGTCGGCTGAAGAATGGGGTCTGGCCATTGAGGATCACGCGACCTCCGCAATCTTCGCGGACCTCGACAACGACGGTGATGCAGATTTGGTCTTGGGCCGTTCGCTGGTGTCCTCCGAAATCTACGAAAACACGGGAGAGCGTTTCGAACGAAAGGATGTCCAAGGGCTTCCTGGGCTTGTTTCTGCCATTGCAGTGGCGGATGTCGACAACGATGGTCTCTTGGACATTTACTTCTCGACCTATGCCGCCTCCATGATTGAGCGAGTCCGCGACATTGGTGGCTCTGTGGAAGACAATGCGGCGAGGACCCTCCGGGGATTCCTGCCGGAAGAGGAGGCAGTTGCCCTGGCTTCTGCCGTGGCCGATGATCGCTTTGAGTTCTACCTCGAGCGTCCCGGCCCCCTGAATGTGCTGCTGCGTAACCAGGGAGCTTTTGGGTTTGTGCGTGACGATTCGGCGGGGGTGGGTGCCATGAAGAACACCTACCAGTCCGCGTTCTCAGACATCGACGGCGATGGCGATGCCGATCTCTACCTCTCGAATGATTTTTCACCCAACATCCTCTACCGCAACGATGGAGACGGTCAGTTCACGGACATCACAGCGGAGAGTCAAACGGAGGATTTTGGGTTTGGAATGGGGGTGAGTTGGGGGGACTACGACCAGGACGGTTCTTTTGACCTCTATGTGTCCAATATGTACAGCCGCACAGGTCGTCGAATGATGTCGAGCGAGCAAAATTCAGACCCTCGACTGCTCAAAGCGGCACGGGGAAACAGCCTCTTTCAGAACCAGCGAGACCGGTTTGAGCGCAGTTCAGGGTTGTCGGAGGGCCTCTTGGTGGAGAAAGCCGGATGGGCCTGGGGAGGTCAATTCTTGGATCTCAACAACAACGGACTGCTCGACCTCTATGTGCCCAATGGCTACTACTCAGCGCCAAAAGAGGCCGCGCTGGACCGCGACACGTGACCGGACTTCTGGCTCGCGGTCGCGGGCGACGAGTTCGACAATGCGTCCGACGCCACGGTTCGTGAACCGAGGGAGGGGTTGCGGGCCTGGGTCCAGCGGGGAGCCTCGTTCTCCGGTCATGAGCGCAACCGCATGTTTCGGCAGGTGATCGAGGATGGAAAGCGCCGGTTTGAGGATGTTTCTCTGATGAGTGGGGCGGATTCCATCCAGGATGGTCGGGCCTTTGCAAAGGTGGATCTGGACTGGGACGGGGCCTTGGACATGGTCCTTGTCAACTCCAACTCCCCTCGGACGGAGCTCTTTCTGAATCAGCACTCCCAGCAGCAAGGTGCATCGCTGTGGATTGATTTGGTGGGAGCGGCGGGTCCAGAACCTCAGGAGAAACCGGGGTCCAACCGCGATGCTGTGGGGGCTCGGGTGGTGGTGCAGAGCGCCTCTTTGCCGGATCTGCATCGAGAGCGACGGGCTGGGGAAGGTTTTGCCTCGCAGAACACGCGGTGGATTCATGTCGGTTTGGGGACGGACAGGGCTGTCGAGTCCATCGAGGTTCGCTGGCCTTCGGGTGGGGTGACCCGCCTTGACCAAGCCATCGCGGCCAACCAGCGCATTCGAATCTACGAGTCGTCTTCGGATTCGCCGACACGCTCCAACCTGGAACTGCTCGGGGCGCTTGAGGGCTCCCGCTGAGTCCAAACGAAACCGAGCAGGATCAAGAGGGTGACGGGAACAATCAACCACACTTTTGAGGAGTTCTCGGTACCGGCCTTTGCAACAGGCGGGGACGAGGCTGCAGGAGGAGCGGTTTGCGTGGGGGGTGGCGGAACCGCGTTTCCTGCCGTCGAGGGATCGATGTTTTCCGGCTGCGCAAGCCCATCTTCCGGCGGTTCTCCAGCGATCTGGTCTTCGATGGCGAGTTCCAAGGTGGAGGCATCGGTGTAGACCGACACCAAACTCATCCTGTCACCGGTCTCCGGATGAACCCCGTGGCCATAGATGGCGAGGTAGCCGAGTCCCGGTTGGAGCCGCACGGACGCCTCCATGGAAGGGGTCTGGACATCGGTCTCGATGATTTGAAAGTGTGCCGGTTCGGCTCCTCGAGCAGGCAGATTCTTGGCCTCATCGACCTCGGAGAAACCCGTCAGAAACAGTTTTCCACCCAACCTCTCGGGGACCGGGTCGATTCGAATCGCCACTGTTGTCGGGGTCTCCTCGAGTCCATCGGGGAGTTTTTCAACGACTTCTTTGACCTTGGCTGGGGGTTGTCCACGCTCTTGGGGCTCGCTCTCGCGACTGCTTCTCACCGCCTGTTCGATGGTCAGCGAAAGAACCCCTTCGACCATCTCAGAAGTGTGGAGGGCCTTGGACGTCAGGTCTCTGGGGGAGGGGTACTCGGAGTAGCCGTAGAGCGCCATGTAGTGGAGCGATTCCACCAGCTCGATGGACTGTGTGTGCGGCCAGGTCTTAATCCACACTCCCAGCTGCTTGAAATCTGCGGGGCGTGCATCCTGCGTCGGCATTTTGAACTCGTCCACTTCCGCAAATCCAACAAGAAACAGGTTGCCTCCGTTGTCCTCGGGGCGCTCCGTAAAATCAATGGAGA